>DVKF01000059.1 GCA_018716115.1 Candidatus Alloscybalousia intestinigallinarum | reverse complement strand
GTCTAGTGTCTCCACTAGACCAATATCAAAAAGTACATACTGTAGTATAAATTGAACCGCCGTATACGAGAACCGTACGTACGGTGGTGTGAGAGGGGCAAAATAATTTATTTATTTTCCTCTACTCGATTTGTGCATGTTTTTTTCGTCATTCTCATATATTGAAATAGAAATGAGGGATAAGATGAAAAAAATAATACCTTTTACGAAGACGATTAAATTTAAAACGATGATCGCCGAGATCACCGATATTGAAGCTAAACATAATCTCGAGGTAAAAGAAGGAAATACTATCGAAGGAGATATCCTTATCGATGGAAAATATAAGATGCATGAAGCAAGTCAAATTGAGGAGGAATTCCATTATAATTTACCTTTTACAATAGAAGTAGATAACAAATATGATATTTCTAACTGTACGATTACAATCGATGATTTCTATTTTGAAATTATTAACGAAGAAGATTTAAAAATTAATGTGGAATTAGAAGTTGGCAATGTCGAAGAAAAAAACTTACCTAAAGAAGATATTTCATTAGACGAAGAAGCCATTCGTAAGACCGTAGAAAAAATCCCGATTGAAATTGAAGAGAAAAAAGAAAAAGTAGAAATCGAACCATTAGAAAAAGAAGAAGAATTAGATCATCTAGAAATCACAGAATCTACTTCTAATCATGAGGATTATGACTTTCCAGCTATGCCGGAAAAAAGTAATCTGGAACAAGAAATTGAAGCCAAGTTAACTCAAGAAATTTCTAAAAACAAAGAAATCTACGATCAAGAGACAACTCAAACTACCTCTAATCATCCAACAACTACCGCATCAACTGCCTGCTTTGATCAAGAAGAAATTGTCCTACCACAAAAAAAAGAACGTCCTAAAGAAGAAACCAAAATGAGCTCTATCTTTAATGCAATCGCATCTAGTGATGAAACTTTCGTCACTTATCATGTTTACATCGTTAGAGAAAACGATACAGTAGATTCCATCATCGAAAAATATAAAGCCACTCGTGATGATCTTATCGCGTATAACGATTTAGAAAACTTAAAAATCGGCAGCAAAGTAATCATTCCATGTCAACATGAATAAAAGACAAGAACTAGAAAAATATAACTTAAAAGCATCCCGTTATCAAAAAAAGAAAAAAGTAGATATTATTTCTACCGATCAAAATCGTTATTGCTTAAAAGAAGAAAACAACACCAATATTTATGAATATTTAAGAACCCGTAATTTTCATAATTTTCCTCCGAATTTAACTAGTATCGAAGATCCTTATGAAATTACAGAATATATAGATGATTTCGAAGTGCCAGAAGAACAGAGAATAGAAGATTTAATCTATCTCGTTAGTCTACTACACAACAAGACAACGTTCTATAAAAATGTGGATATTGATCAAGTAAAAAAAATTTACGAAGAGATTGTCGATCGTCAAGATTATCTATATAATTATTATTCTGGTTTACAGAATATGATTGAAAGCGAAGTATATATGTCACCCAGTCATTACTTGTTAATTCGAAATATCTCTATTTTGTATCAGAATATTGGCGAAAGCAGAAAACGAATAGAATCTTGGTATCAAAAAGTAAAAGAAAGTAAGAAATTACGTTATGCCATGACTCATGGAGCGTTAGAACGAGAACATTTAATTGAAAATCATGATCTTTATCTAATCAGTTGGGGTAAGGCTAGAATTAATTTACCAGTATATGATTTATTAAATATTTATCAAAACAACAAAGAAAAAATAGATATCTTTGATTTATTAGATATCTATCAGACGAAGTATATTTTAAAAGAAGAAGAAATTGATCTTTTTTTAGCGATGACTCTGCTTCCGGAAAAATTAGAAATGAAAAAAACAGAAGTTCAGAAAATTAAACAAGTATTTACCATTACGGAAACTGCTTATCAATTAAGAGAAAAACTAAATAGAATGAATCGGCATGAATCTAAGCCCAAACATCCTATTTAGTTTTTTTAAAAAATAATACGAATAAAGCCGATGATTACTAATATTAAAAATAAAAAGCATAAAAAGGAATTAAAACGTGAAACAACAAATATTGCGAAAAGACATTGATAAAAAAGAATAACCAATAAAGAAAGAAGACATCCCATATAAAAAATGCTGGACTTTCTTCTAAATTTACAAGCTTCACATCGGCAGAAAAAACCATGTCCTTGTCCTTTTTTAAACATCATTTTCACCTACAATATTATATGAACAAAAGAAGGAACAGCTTGGGCGTATCCCTAATCTTTGTACAGAAAATCAAGTGCATACTTGCAAACTCTCAAATTCCCTCGTATAATGGAAATATTATTTAAAAGGGATGAGAAAATGAAATTAAAAAAGGAATGGATATCGCTATTTGAAGACTTTTATCAACAATATGATAGTAGTAATCCTAAAATTAAAGAACGTTATCTTCATACTTATCGAGTTGTTGATAGAATAGAACAGCTAGCGGTAAGTCTTCATCTAACGGAAGAAGAAATTGAACTCGCTGAATTAATTGCCTTATTACACGATATTGGTCGCTTTGAACAGTTATCTACTTATCATACCGTCAATGATAGAAAAAGCTTAGATCATGGTGAATATGGCGTGAAATTATTGTTTGAAGATGGATTAATTGAAAAGTTTAAAATCCCAGAAGAATATTATCCAATCATCAAAGCAAGTATTTTTAATCATAATAAAATGGAATTAACAGGAATCCAAAATAAAAAAGAAGAATTATTTGCGAAAATGATTAAAGATGCCGATAAGCTTGATATTATCTATTTATTGATCGAGAATAATGAATTACCAACGACTAATGAAGAAGTAACCCCAACTTGCCGAGACCTATTTTTTCAACACCAGATGATTCCCTATAGAGAGCTAAAAACAGACAGTGATCATTTACTGATCTATTTAGGGTATGTCTATGAATTATACTTTTCAGATAGTTTTCGTTATCTAAAGGAAACAAAGTTATACCAAAGAATGGCTAAAGAGTTAAACTATCCACTACACTTAAAAGAATATTTTCAGGAAGTAGAGAAATATATTCAAAATAAAATAAATTATATAGAAGAATAAGAAAATGGATAAATGGATATCCTAATAAGGAAAATATTTACAAAGTAAAAAAATTGGTCTATAATAAAAACACGAAATACAAAGAAGTCGAGGAGTACAAAGAATAATTCTTATAGAGAATTCATGGTTGGTGGAAATGAATAGAATTATCTTTGGAAGGTAGCGATGGAGTAGAATTATTGAACAATGAGTAGGTAATTCCGTAACTTGAAAGATACGTTAGTTCTTTAATGAAGGGTACTCTTTTTTAGAGTGAATTAAGGTGGTACCGCGGGTTTAACTCGTCCTTATTAAAAAAGATAAGGAGGAGTTTTTTTATGGATTATGAACGGGCAAAAGAAGTATTTGAAAAATATGTAGAAAATTATGATCAGAAAGAAGAAATGATTAGCCTAAAGAAAGAACATAGTTTAGAAGTCGCAAACTTGATGGCAGAACTTGCTTTCCGCCTTAATTTATCGAAGGAAGAAATTATTCTAGCAAAGATTATTGGACTCTTACATGATATTGGTCGTTTTGAACAATTCAGGATATATGGAAGATTATCCGATAGAAAAACAGTCGATCATGCTGATCAAAGTTGTATCTATCTGTTTGAAGAAGGACATATCAGAGATTTTATTGAAGAAGACAAGTATGATCAAATTATCGAATTAGCGATCAGGTATCATAATAAGTTGGACGTCCCACCATTAAAGGATAAAGAAAAATTATTTGTCTCGATGATTAGAGATATGGATAAAGTCGATATCTTTAAACAGTATGCCATTCATTATCATTATGTATTCAAAGCAGATGAAGTAACGCCTAATGTATTAAAAAACTTCAAAGAAAGACACCTTCTCGATATCAAAGACAATCAATCAAAATCAGATGCTGTATTATCGATTTTAGCTTTTATTTACGATTTTAATTTCGAAGAGAGTTTGGACATTCTAGTTGAAACAGATAACTTTGATCTATTTGTTAGTACGATTGAGGTAGCTGAAGACAGTGAAAAGTTATGGCTAAAGGTAAGAGAAATCTGTTATGATGCGATTAACGAGGGGATCCATCATGAATCGTAGAGGAAAAGTCTGGATCATTCCTGATGAAGGACAGATTATCCAACCACTATTTGAAAAAGAAGTTGCCCTCGGTGAGAATCATACCAAAAAAATTCAAGAATTTTCCGACCTGTATCAGTTAGGCTTTCAATTTAAACTTGATGATTATCAAGAGGCACCATGCCGAATTGTGGAACTTGGTCACTTGGTGGTAAAAAGTGAAGATTCATCTGGATTAGTCATTTTCTATTTACCAGAAACGATTACTGATCGTGAATTAGAATGGTTCTATCAAAACGAAATGATGCTTAGTCACTATAGTGTAATTGGTGCATACAATTTACAGAAAATAGATAATGAAGCAAATTGGGAAAAGTTTTATGGAATAGATAAGATAAAAAAAGAAATAAACCGTAAATATATAGTAGGAAAAAACGGGTTAAAAAATAAATAAGGAGTAGTGAAAAAATATGTTAGATAAAAAATATAATGCGAAAGAAAAAGAAGCCAAGTGGTTAAACTACTGGCAAGAAAATAAAATCTATGAGTTTAAACCAGATAAACGGAAAATATATTCGATTGATACCCCCCCTCCAACAGTAAGTGGTAGTATTCATATTGGTCATATTTTCTCTTATTCACAGACGGAAATGATCGCAAGATATAAGCGTTTACGTGGATATAATGTTTTCTATCCGTTTGGTTTTGATGATAATGGGTTACCTAGTGAACGTTTAGTTGAAAAAGAACAAGGGAAAAAAGCAGCTGAAATAGGAAGAGAAGAATTCTCAAAATTATGCTATGATACAACAGATAAATATGAAGCAGAGTTCCAAGAATTATTTAGTAAGATGGGTGTCAGTACCGATTGGGATATTCATTATAAAACAGTTAGTCCATCAACAATAAAAGTAAGCCAATTATCTTTCTTAGATTTAATTCATAAAGGACATTGTTATCATAAAGAAAGTCCAGCTTTATGGTGTAATGAATGTTTAACTTCAATTGCGCAAGCTGAACTAGAAACCAAAACCATCAAAACAACCTTCAATTATGTTAAATTCAAAACGGTAGAAGATGGCAAAGAATTTACTATTGCGACAACAAGACCAGAATTATTACCAGCTATTGTATGTGTCTTTGTGAATCCAGAAGATGAAAAACATAAATCTTTAATTGGAAAAACTGCTCACATACCGGTAATTGATGTAGAAGTACCTATCATGGCAGATGAAAAAGTAGCCATTGATAAAGGAACTGGTGTCGTTATGTGTTGTACTTTTGGAGATCAAACCGATATTGAATGGTGGAAAAAATATAACCTTCCATTAAAATATATTTTTACGAATGATGGAAGAATTATTGACTCTGTTCCTAACTATGGGGGCTTAAAAATAAAAGAGGCAAGAAAACAGATTATTGAAGATCTACAAAATGGTGGTTATATTGAAAAAATTGAAGAACTAGAACACGAAGTACAAACGCATGAACGTTGTGGAAAAGAAGTAGAATATGCGGTAATGAATCAGTGGTTTATCGATATTATGAATCATAAAGAGGATTTTCTTAGAATCGGTAATGAAATCAAATGGCACCCTGATTATATGCATGCGCGGTATGATGAATGGGTAAACAATGTTGCTTGGGATTGGTGTATTTCTAGACAAAGATATTTTGGCGTACCATTCCCTGTATGGTATTGTAAAGAATGTGGTGAAGTCATTCTCGCTAAACAGGAAGATTTACCAGTCAATCCATTAACGAATAAACCTCCAGTTAGTTGTTGTCCAAAATGTGGATGCCAGGAGTTTATTCCAGAAAGTGATGTTATGGATACCTGGGCAACTTCATCAGTAACGCCATTAATCAATATGCACTATGGAGAAAAAGACAATTACGAAGCACTTTTAAAACCGATGAGTTTAAGAACTAACGCTTCAGAGATTATTAGAACTTGGGATTTTTATACAATTGTAAAAAGTTTCTATCATTTTGGAATGAGACCTTGGGATAATGTGATGATCTCTGGCTTCGTTATGGCAAGTAAAGGCGAAAAAATCAGTAAGAGTAAAGGAAACAGTAAAGTAGAACCACTTTCACTAATTGATCAATACTCCGCTGATGTCATTCGCTACTGGGCAGCTTCAGGTAGATTAGGAACGGATATTGTCTTTAGTGAAGAGACGTTATTACGTGGTAAGAAACTCGTTAATAAACTTTGGAATGTAGCTAAGTTTATTGAGATGCATCTTTCTGACTATACAGATAAACCATTTGATGATTATGAATATATCGATAAGTGGATTTTGGGAAGCTTCCAAGAAATGGAGAAAAACTTTCTTCGCTACTTAGATGAATACGAAGTAGGACTTGCCCTAAATACCCTTGAAAAATTCTTCTGGAATTTCTGTGATAACTACATCGAAATTGTTAAACATCGATTGTACCGCCCTGAAGAATTCGGAGAAATTCCACGTTATTCTGGTCAAAAGACAGTCTACACATTACTCTATAAATTACTACAAGACTTTAGTATTTTCTTCCCATTTATTACCGAAGAAATCTACCAAGAATTATTTAAAGATCAAAAATCAGTTCACATTACTGAAATAAAACCATTAGAATTTAATTTTGAATCTGAAATTAAAAATGGTGACTTAATGATGAATATCATCAGTCAAGCACGAGGGGAAAAAACAATCAATAATGTTTCCCTAAAAACGCCAATTAAGAATTTAGTATTAAAAGTAAATAAAGAATTGGAAGAAGCAATTAATTGTTCAATAAAAGATTTCAAAGCTACTTTGTTTATTGATAACTTAACAATGGAGTTAATCGATAAGGATTATGAAGTAGAAAAAATAGAATTAGATTTAGAAAAAGAATAAAGTAGAAAAATAGAAAACAAGAAAGAGTTATTTTACAACAACTCATCTTGTTTTTTTATTTATTCTTTAAATGAATAAGATAAAAATAATTTTAGCTAAGTGTTAGAAAATAATAGTAAAAAAGAAAAATATGCTCAAAAATTAAAATAAGCCGAAAATAAGCCGAAAATAAGCCGAAAATTAAAAACTAAGATAAGAAAACAATGAAACAATACATAACTGCGGTAAATATTTATCGAAGTAAGCACGGTTCTCAAAGAAAACCTCGGAATAAAATCCGAAGTTTTTTGTTTGCACTAACTAGCCAAGAGTGAGAATATAAGTTAAAATAAAATTAATAGGGTGGTAAAGTAATGGAAGAAAAACAAGCATTAATTTTATTTTCCGGTGGTTTGGATTCGCTTCTTACTAGTTGTAAAATGATCGAAGATGGATGGAAAGTAACTTTAGTTCACTATGATAATGGGAGCAGTAGTGGCTGTGAACATGTTAAAGAAACTGCCGAGAGATTAATCAAACGTTACGGAGAGAATAAAGTGAAATTTTGGGGAGTTGGTCTAACGGTTGGCTATTTTAAAGCATTACGAGACGAGATATATAGGTTAGAACTCCAAGAAATTGTTCGAAAATATCCATATTTTAATCTACCCCAGTTTACCTGTCTAGCTTGTCGAAGTGCCATGTATGTTTACACGATTCTATTATGTAGAAAGCTAAATATTAAAGTGGTTGCCGAAGGAGCAAGAAAAAGTCAATTATTTGCGATTGAACAGACAAATATGTTAGAACAATATCGCAACCTTCTAAATGCTTTTGGAATTGAACTAGTAACTCCCTTATTAGAATTAGAAAGCGATTACGACAGAACACTTGAATTACTAATTAGAGGAATTAATCCAGCGGTCATAGAGCCACAATGTCATTTCGGTGTACCTATGAAAAAGCCATTAAGTCCAGAAGAAGAGCTAGAAGTTTCTCATATATACCAAGAAGAGGTAAAGCCTAAGTGCTTAAAATTAATTAAGATGAGCGAAAAAATCCCATTAGATCCTAGTGGCAAGCTCTACTAACAAAAAAAGTAAAAAAATTTTAATTTTCTATTGACTCGGCAGTCGACTGCTCTGTTAGTATCTTAACTGAAGGGAGGAGTCTATAGAAAAAGGAGTGAATAAACATGTATAAAATCGGTGATTTTTCCAAAATTGTAGATATTCCGGTTAGAACGCTTAGATATTATGCTGAATATGGAGTATTAGTTCCCAGTGAAATCGATCCCTTGACTGGCTATAAATATTATAGTGATGATAATGTTATCGAATGTGAGTTTATTAAATTATTAAAATCATTAGATTTTACCCTTGATGAAATCATCGAATACAAAGAGGGCTTAGACGAAGAAATCTTAGAAAAGAAAAAAGCAGAATTCGAAGAAAAAATTTATCTATTAAACTTAAAAATTGACAGAGTAAATCAAATACAAGAAGACATCGAAAACAAAAGAAGTTATGGAAAAGAAAAAGAAACAGAAAGAGAAAGAGTGTTAAGGAGGAAATATGAAAAAAGAAATATTAGAAAAATTATTTAATCATCCCCAAAATATGATTATCGAAGGAAATATCTCATCAGGGAAAACGACAAATATATTGTTTCCTATTGTAGATAAGATTATTGAGCAAAAAGAAAACTTATTGATTTTAGATACACGAGAAGAGTATTTACATCAGTATCAGGAAAAGCTAAATGAAAACGGTTATCAGACAATCATCATAAACTTAAGAGAACCAGATAAAAGTGAAGGCTGGAATCCTTTAACGTATCCATATCAGTTATACAAGAATGGAAAAACGGATAAAGCCCAAGAATATTTACAAAAAATCGGAAAAACTTGCTTTTATGAAAAACAAGTTCAAGACCCATTTTGGGATAATGCCGCATCCGATTTATTTACAGGCGTGACCCTTGGCTTATTTGAAGATGGTGCCCCTGAGGAAGTAAATTTAAATAGTATAATGAATATGCTTAATCAAGCGGAAGGAAAAATAGGTGGTTCAGTTTATTTGAATGAATATTTTAACGCTAAAAACTCAACTTCAAATGCCTATATTTTTGCTTCTGCCACGATTTTAGCCCCTAAAGAGACAAAGGGAAGTATTTTATCTGTCGCAAGACAAAGATTAGGAATGTATGCAACTAGAGAAAATCTATCTCAGATGATGAATAAAACAACCTTTGATATTGAAACTTCTATCCATAAACCAACCGCTTTTATTGTGATTACTAGAGATGAAAATAGCGCTTTAAATACAGTTGCTACGATGTTTATTGAACAATTATATGCTAGATTAATCGATTTAAACGTAGATACCAAGTTCCATTTCATATTGGATAATTTCGATAGTATTGAAATATGTCATGATTTAGTAGATATTTTATCCTCTTGTATACCTAGAAATATAAAAGTATATATCGCAACGCGTTCTTTATCAGGACTAATCGATATCTATGGAAAATATATAATCAAACTATGTGATTTAATTTCAATTAGAAATGAAGATATAAAAATAGAGATGGGTAATGAAGAGGAAAAAATAGAGAAGGACTTTGAAACGGTAACAATCCCCAAAAATGCGATTTTTTATCCAAGCTATGAAAAAAGAACGATTAAATGTTTTGATCTAAAAGAAAAAGTAAATCAAATTCGCCATGCTAAGATTCTAGAAGCATTAAATGCTCAACCAGATGATGGAGAAATGAGTGATATTCAAAGACAAATCGACGATAAATTGAAAAAGCTAACCGAACAAGAAGCTGATTATCAAGCAAAAGAACAAAAATCGGAATTAGAACAATTCAAAATCGAAGATTAAAAATAGTAACAAGTAAAGTAGGTGTTGTGATGGATGATAAAATCTAAAAAATCAAACAACACAATTTAGAACGATGATATGATTATCGTGAAAAACTCTATAAGAAACCCATCTTAAAAGATCTATTTTTAGAAGTAACTTCTAGATGCAACGCTAGATGTTGTCACTGTGGAAGTAGTTGTGAAGACTTTGTTCCAAAAGACGAAATAAGTTCAGAGAATTTAAAAAAAAGCATAGATATTTCTCTTAAGAAAAAATATGGATAGCGCTAGAAGAAAATATCCCACGTGAAGTTTATGGCACCCCAAATGAGAATCGAGTAAAACCAATTTTCGATAATAATATCTCCTCAAAGTAACTAAGAAAGAGGTGGTAGTTTTGATTAGTAATGAAAAAACACCCTACCAATTAGGAATTTACCATGATTTCACTAGTGATAGGTACGCATGCTTCATGGAACAAATAACTTTCCTAATAATTGGAATGATTTTATTGACTTATTAATTATGGAAGAAAATTTATATAAAAAGAGAAAAAATAGAGATAAAGAAAGATTTGATGCATAGGCCAATGAATAATCTAACTAAAAACAAATAAAAGTATTTTCAAACACGATGTAAATTGAATCGTGAAAGGAAATGTTGACATGGATTAAAAACAAAATTTTAAATTTATTTAAAAACGGTTATTTAACCACTAATACAAAAGCTTTTTCAAGTGAAGAGCTTTTTCTTTTGAAAAAGAAAATATAATGCATAATATAGGAAAATATGGTATACTAAGCATGGTGATGAAAGTGAAGAAAAATATTTATATCATTACCTTGATTCTGGTCATTATCGATCAAGTAGTAAAAAGAATTATTATAAATAGTTTTTCTTTGTTAGAAGTAAAGGAGATTATTCCAGATTTCTTCTATTTTACCTATGTAGAAAATACAGGTGCAGCTTGGAGTATCTTAGAAGATAGTACTTTTTTTCTCACCGTTATTAGTGCGATTTGTTTAATTTTACTGAATCGCTACCTAATGAAAAAAAATACTTTTTCTCGTTTAGAAGAATGGTATTATGGACTCATTATGGGTGGCATTTTAGGAAATTTTATTGATAGAGTAGTAAGAGATGGGGTCGTTGATTATATCGGGTTTCAGTTTGGAAATTACCAGTTTCCGATATTCAATATTGCCGATATGGCGATCGTAATCGGAGTAGGGTTAGTCCTACTAGAGATGATTAAGGGGGATAATCATGATAGAGATAGAAGTAAAAAAGAAAGAGATAAGACTAGATCAGTATCTAAGCGAAGAGTTAGAAATTAGTAGAAGTAAAATTCAAAAATTAATCAAAGAAGGAAAAGTTTTGGTAAATGACAAAAAGGTACAGCCTAGTTATCTAGTAAAAGAACATGATTTTGTAGTGGTAGATGATCAGTTGACTTTTGATATCGATATTGAAGGAGAAGATATTCCGTTAGATATCGTTTATGAAGATGAATACTTATTGGTAATCAATAAGAAATCAGGAATGGTTGTTCATCCCGCACCCGGTAATTATCATGGAACTTTAGTTAATGCGCTAATTTACCGTTTTAACTGGAATACAGACAAAAATACTAGACCTGGAATTGTTCATCGAATTGATAAAGATACAAGTGGTTTACTAGTCGTTGCCAAGAATGAAGAAGTTTTAGAAAAACTAAGTGAAATGATTAAAAATCACGAAGTAGAAAGAATCTATTATGCCTTAGTAGATGGTGTAATTCCTCATAGTACCGGAACAATAGATGCTCCGATTGGAAGAGATACCGATAACCGTCAAAAAATGAAGGTAACTGATCAAAATAGTAAAGATGCCGTTACCCATTTTAAAGTATTAAAACGTTATCCTAAAAATACATTAATCGAATGCAAACTAGAGACTGGTCGAACTCACCAAATTAGAGTACACCTTGCATATATTGGCTATCCAATTCATAATGACCCAGTATATGGGAAAACTTCGAAAACCACACCATTTGGTCAATATCTACATGCAAAGAAAATTTCTTTTATTCATCCAATTACGAAAGAAAAATTATCCTTTGAAACTCCACTACCAGAAGAGTTTGAATCATATTTAAAACAATTAGAACAAGAAAATAGAAAGGAGTAACTGATATTATGGAAGATACCTTAAATCGAAAAGATAGAATCGTAATGAAACTACTTCATTATTTCATTACTGAACAGAACTATAGTCCAATTATCTTACAAGGTGCCGAAGATGAAATTTGGCTAGAAAATTTAGATAAAGATTATAAAATCGTTCGTATTGTTTCCAATTATATTCATAATGATGAACAGTTAAATTTTGATTTGTTTAAAACGGGAAGAATCGTAAAGAAAATTAAACGGAAAACTTTTTCCTTTCATATGAATGTTTTATCGATCTATACAGATCTAGGAGATAATGCTCATTTAGATAAAGTACAAAATAATGATTGTATGTTCTTATATGATGAGAAAGATATCAAAAATTATAGTTTTATCGATAAAGCGTTTCCTGATATTAAAAATAAATTAAAATTTACTGAGAAGGGCTTACAATTATTTGTAAAAATTACTAACGATATTAATATGAAAAATAAAAAAGAGGCTGAGAAAGCAGAAGATGTATTTAAACCAAAGAAACCGGTGATTACTCCGATATTAATTGGGATTAATGTATTCGTATATCTTCTAATGATGTTTGGCAATTATGATTATATCGTTAATGAATTTTGCGTTTATGGACCACTTATTCGTTTTGGAGAATACTATCGATTATTAACGGGGATTTTTCTTCATGGAGATATTTTCCATCTTCTATTTAACTGTTATGCCTTATATATTATTGGTAGTCAAATGGAAAGTTTTATGGGTAAAGGAAAGTATCTAGTCATCTATTTATTTTCTGGTTTAATTGGAAGTCTAGCTTCGATTGCTTTAAATGGGGATGCTCCTAGTGTTGGAGCGAGTGGCGCTATTTTTGGATTAATGGGAAGTATGCTTTATTTTGGTTATCATTACCGAGTATATCTTGGCAATGTATTAAAAAGTCAATTAATTCCTTTGATTGTGATCAACTTAGTACTTGGTGCCATCACGCCAGGTATCGATAATTATGCGCATATCGGTGGCTTAATTGGTGGTATTCTAATGACAATATCATTAGGGGTTAAATACAAGAGTACCACTTTTGAAAAAGTGAATGGTTGGATTGTAACCACTTTGTTTACGATATTTATGATTTATATGGGAATCTTTGCTTTTAGATAGAAGAATAAAACCAAAACAGAAAATTCACAAAATATCTCTAAGCGGTTGAAGAAAAGAAAAATTAATGTTAGAATGTTTATTATAAAGAGGTGATAAAATGGAATCAAAGACTACTCATTTATATGATGTAGAAGAGTTTGATAAAGCTTTAGTTGAAGCAATCTTAACCGAGGTAAGAGATGCTCTTAAAGATAAAGGATACGATCCAATCAATCAATTAACTGGATATTTGATGAGCGGAGATCCTGGTTATATATCATCTCATCGAGATGCTAGAAAGAAAATAACTGGTATCGATAGAAGTAAAATTATCGAAGTATTACTGAGAAAAGGTTTAGACGAATGAGGTATCTAGGACTAGATTTAGGGACAAAAACTTTAGGCTTAGCCATATCTGATAGCTTAGGAACAATTGCGACAAGTTATAAAATACTTCATCATCAAGAAGATTATGATGGTTTAATTTTACAACTGGAGCCAATCGTCAAAGAAAAGAACATTCAAGCATTCGTATTGGGATTTCCTAAAAATATGAATAATTCGGTAGGAGAACGAGGCGAAATTGCGTTAAAGTTTAAAGAAAAATTAGAAAATGAATTCCATCTTCCTGTTTATATGGAAGATGAACGATTAACTACCCGCCAGGCGGAGAGCTTATTAATCAGTAATAATACAAGTCGAAAAAAAAGAAAAAAAGTAATAGATTGTGTAGCTGCTACCATCATATTACAGAGTTTTTTAGATAGAAGGGAAAGAAAATAATGAAAGAAAATACGTTTAAAATGGTTACAGAAGATGGAAAAGAAATTATATGTAATGTTTTGTTTACCTTCGATAGTGAAGAAACAAAAAAAAGTTATATTGCCTATACAGACAATACTTATGAACCGGATGGTAGTATCAAAGCTTACGCTGCCGTATATCATCCCGAAAATTTAAATGCAGGATTCGAACCGATTGAAACAGAAAAGGAATGGAAAGTAGTAGAAACCATTCTAGAAGCTATCCAAGAAGAAGTAAGAAGTAAAATCGCACAACAAGGTGAGACAACTCCTGCTAGTCCTAACGAGCAATAATTTTTTTGCTCGTTATTTCATAAGAAAAAAACTAAGGAGAAAAGTATGAAGAAGTTTAGAAATATTGCGTTAGGAATTTTAGTGGCCTCTATCATTATTATCGTTGGCTGCTTAGGCTTCTATCGTTTCATGATGACAGCACCATCTAGTGATAAAACAACCAAAGAAGTGGAAATTCCTGCTAATTCTAGTAGTAAACAGATTGCGAGTATATTAAAAGAACAGAAATTAATTCGTGATGATAGAATCTTTTTGATTTATCTAAAACTAAATAATGTTAATGATCTAAAAGCTGGTTACTATGACTTATCGCCCAATATGGGAGTAGAAAAAATTGTAGCGACTTTACGAGAAGGAAGTACCAAAAATCCTAATGAGATTGAAATTACGTTCCAAGAAGGATTAAATATCAGAGAAATAGCGACAATTATTAGCGATAATACGAGTAATAGTTATGAAGAAGTAATTGCCAAAGCGAATGATGAGAAATATATTAATCAATTGATAGAAAAATATTGGTTTATCGACGAAAGTGTAAAACAAGAGGGGATTTACTATGATTTAGAAGGATATCTTTTCCCTGATACCTATAAATTGACAAATCGCGACGTCGATGTCGAGTATATTTTTAATAGAATGCTAGAAGAGATGAATCGAGTTTTAACGCCACATAAAGAGGCAATCGAAGCTAGTGGATTTACTCCTCATGAAATATTAACTCTTGCCTCGATGGTAGAAGAAGAAAGTGCCAACAAACAAGATCGAAATAAAGTCGCTAGTGTATTCTTAAATCGCTTAAAAATCGGTATGCCGCTTGGCAGTGATGTAACCACTCGTTATGCGAACCAAATTGATAATAAAGGTCAAGCCCTAACTGCCGCTCAATATGCCTTACAGAATCCTTATAATACTCGTTTGACTAACGGAACGATGGATGGAAAACTACCGATTGGACCAATCTGTTCTCCATCGGAAGAAGCAATCGAAGCGACTCTTTATCCTGATAGTCATAACTATTTGTATTTTATTGCGAACATTCAGACATTAGAGACTTTCTTCTATGAGGATTATGCATCTTTTTTAGCCAAAAAGAATGAACTTTCCGCAGTAAACGGAGGGCTCTAGGAGGAAAAATGCCAAATACAAGTATATACGCAGAAATAAGAGAAATCAAAAAATATGCCTTAGATCATAAGGTTCCAATTATGGTAGATGAAGGAATTGATTTTTTAACCACTTTTATTATTAAAAATCAAACCACCAATATTTTAGAAATTGGTAGTGCGATAGGGTATTCCGCAATCATGATGGCGCTTGCGAATCCCAATGTGAAAATTACGACAATAGAACGTGATCATGAACGTTATCTTGAAGCGGTTAAGAATGTAAAAAAATTAGGCTTAGAAGATAAAATTACGCTAATCTTTAACGACGCATTAGAAACAACAGTAGAAGGTAAATTCGATTTGATTTTTATCGATGCGGCGAAAGGTCAAAATATCCGTTTCTTTGAAAAATTCGAACCCAATTTAACGGATCATGGAGTGATTATTACTGATAACATCGATTTTCATGGCTTAGTCCAAAAGGATGTAGATAGTATCCAAAGTAGAAATCTAAGAGGTCTAATTAGAAAAATCAGAGAATACATCGATTATTTAAAAAACAATCCCAAATATGAGGTAGAATTCTTAAAAATAGGAGACGGGATTGCGGTTGCTCGTAGAAGATAAAATAGTATATAAAATTTAACATGTAAACCAATGAGTACGGCTTAAATAAGTCAGTACTCATTTTACTTTCATCAATAGGAAAAGCTGTTTCTTTACCTCATTGATTGACTTCCAAATTTTGAAGATTCATGAGGAATACTTTTTTTCTTTGAAAATGTTAAACATTAGTTAAAATGCCACCGATTTTATAGTGTAATTTCTTTATAGTTCCTCATTGACAATAGGAACCCAGTAATAACTCTTTTGAAGTGCGTAATGCTTTAAAAATAAGATATTACAGCATTATCACTGCCTATTATCAGTAATTTGCTTATAAAGAAATTATTAAAACTTAGTGGTGACATTTCTACTAATGATATGGTGACAATTTAAAAGGATTAACAAAATCCTAATAAAAACTAGACTTTTTATCAAAAAACTTTATAATAAGAAGCAAGGTGATATAAGAAGGTAAAGGATAGGTTAAAACATTTTTATATAGTATACCGCCAAAAAGATAAGATAGGGGAAATGTTATAGTCTGAAAAGCAATCAAATAAAAAACTAGGAGGACAAAATGGAGAGAGAAAAATTATATTTAATTCGAAATATTTTAATAGATGCTGATAAGGAGGACTTCTACTTACCGGATGATGTAGTTTCTTTACTGTATCAAGAAAATACATCCTTATTAAAAAAATTAATTGAGTTTGATGGCTCGTCTTTGTCTTTAAAAAGAGAAAAGCAACAGTTACTTTCTTTTGTTTTACAATCAGAATTTTTTTTCGGTAGAAAAAGAACAAGCTTTAGATCATTTAATGGATTATGTTGTTGCTAATCCGGAAAAATTAGTTGATAACTATATAAGGACACTTGTTCAACTTTCTCATCTTCACCCGAATGAAAAAGAATTAAGTGGATTTATTGAAGCGCTAAAAAAAGATAGTAATTTATCAATTGCGTCACTTATTCAAGCACTAAAAATAGAACTAAATGACAAAGAAATTTTAAACGTATTAAGACCAATCTATGAAGGAAATGAATGGCGTAGTGATGATATTTATATTTTTCCCCAGTATTTTTCTAATATGTATCCGTATTTAGATAAAAAATTAGTTCCTCGTGATAGTTTTTTACGTTATTTATCTTGGAGTTTAAAAGAAGATGATATTTCTTATGTACTAAGTTCTGAAGAGATGCTTTCCTTAATTAAAAAGCAAAGAGTAACTAATGAAGATTTAGATCAAATAATGAATTGGCTTTATCAAGAAAAAGAAATCAAACACAAAATAAAAATCCTTTTTACGAGTTCTAATTTTAGTCGGTTAGTGAATCAAGAAAAGATAAGTGTAAAAGAAGTAATGGATTTTATCCAAGAACATTTAAAGAAAAAAGATTATGATTCCATTTCCATTTTGACGGATATTCTTTACCGAGTAGATGAGCATTATCTAACAAAGGATGGTACAGAAAAGGGACTTCATCTAACTTTAACTAAGAAAATCGCTTCCATTAGTAAAGAATCAGGCTCTAGACCTCTTCCATCCCTTATTCTTTATGATTTTTTTAATCACGGTTATCAAGAAGAAACACTATTTAAAACAATAAAGTTTTTAAATGATTTACGAGAAGAACAACGCTACGCTTGTAGAAAACTATTACAACAACTTCCTCGTAATGTATCTCTGGCAACTGTTCAAGAATTATTAGAACGCTTCGTTCAACTAGATCCCACAGCTGCATCGATGTTTCTTCAGATGTTTAGTCTAAATAACGATAGATTATATACGATATTAATAACGAATAAAGAATATTATTCGGTAATTTTCTATTTGTTTGATCATCTTTCTAATCCAATAACTGACGAAGAAATAGATAAACTTCTTACTGTAGCTAACATATTGACTACTACACATGATTTAGCTTGTGTTAGTAAAGAAAAATGTCAAAAAGTTTTTGAAGATGTAGAAAATAGTCGTCATATTATCGACTTAGTGTTTAGAACAACAGAAGAATGGCAACGAGATAATATGGTATTAGCTGCGGAAGAAAATTTTCACTATCGACATATTGGAGTTGATAGCTATTTAACCTTTATGGAATACTCTTCTATTTATCCACCGCGTGAAGAAAAGAAAGAAAAATTTAACCGGTATACTAAACAGATTGAAGAAATCGATCAATTATTAAAGATAACTGAAGAGAACCATCCAAAAACAAAAACTTTAAACCATCAGTAAAATATAAGGAGCATCCATGTATGAAAGAAAAATTACTATGTATTAAAAACATCTTAATAGAAGCAGATAAGGAAAATTGGAGTCTACCAGATGACGTAGTGTCCCAGTTAATGAAAGAAGAACTATCTACATTAGAAATTCTTAATAACGAAGCACTAATCAATAAATCCACTCATCTTGAGTTTTTACTAAATACTCCTCATTTAGAGAAAAAGGTCAAAAAACAGTTACTGAACAAATTAATCGAAATAGGGCAAGAAATGCGACTAGTGTGTGATCGGGAAGCATTCCATCGATATGTAGTTTCTATTACTATGTTTTCTAACCTAGAACCAACCGAGGAACAATTAGAAAAATTTGTCGAAGCAACGCGTGATCGAGCAGATCATGAGTACTTTACCGATATCATAACTGTATTAGGAAAAATAGGAATAGAAAAAAAAGAAATTCTAACCGTCTTAGATGGTATTCCTGTAGAAAAACCAGACGAAAATTCTTTTGCTACCTATAATATAGTTCGAATTATTGATCTAAAGTCTACTTATGAATGGATCAAGAAAAATAAAATTTCTCGCGAGGACTTTTTAGAATACTTATCTTCAAGTATAAAAAACGAAAAGTTATCCGAGTTATTACTAGAGAATAATTTCAAGGAACTAGAATTAAATACAGAAGACTTTAAGAGGATTGTGAATGATTTTAAAGAACAACAAGAATCATTCACAGAATTAGAATATGAAATATTAAATAGTTACCATTTTTTAGAGGAAGTAAAGGAAAAAAGAATGACGGTTTCTCGCCTTTTAGCTTTTATTCAAGAACAAAAATCAAAAGAAGATATTCTACCTATCCAAATATTTAACCATTTATTACCTGGAGAGTGGAATAGGAAAGTAGACAGCATCGAATTTAGTAAACAAATCGCAACAATTATTCATCAAAAAAAGAAGGATTATCCTAAAGAGATAAGTCGACTACTAGAGAATTACAATATTCCCTTACGATTTAGTGAAAAAAATAAGAAAGAAGGAAAAACGCAATTTCTTAGTTTACTTACCTACTTATTACAATTAGATACTACGCAATTTCCTTATTTCATGCGAATAGTAAACAGTGGGATCTTAGGAAGTAAAAAGAACATTCCAGATATTATCGATTATCTAAAACAATTTGAAACGTTGAGACCTTATTTACTATCCATATTCAGCAAAACGATAGATAGCTATTCTGCTAGAACGATTGAGGATGATTCTGCTTATTATGATTTGTATCCTTATCTAATTCAAAAACTATCGGATGAATCTCCTCTAGAAAGGAAAGAAAAATTAGAAGTGGCGCTTTCTATTATAGATAATAAGAAAAGAGAAGAAGACTGTACGATGGATGTAAAAACCATTCAAGAAATTATCGACCTTATTTTTGAAACGAAGTACGATTGGCAACGTAAAAATATTCAAGAAGTAGCTTTAGATAAATATCCAGCTGATATAAAAAACGATACGTATTTAATGATGATTAAATATATGGCAGAAATGAAACCAAGAGACAAAAATGAATTACCACCAAAACCACCAACTCCTCGTTATCGCCATTTTCAAGCACAGATAGATGAAGTAAATGCGATGTTAGAAGAATTAGAACAACCAAAAACAAAACGAAAAAAGATAGGAGAATAGAATTATGGATAAAGAAAAATTATTATTAATCAAAGAAATTCTGATTTATGCCGATAAGAAGAGGATAAAATTACCAGCTGATGTAGTTTCTAAACTATTAAAAGAAAGTATCGATGTTTTACAGGCATTAACAAATGATGAATCTGAACATAAACCACTATATTTAGATTTTGTTCTATCCACCAGAATAAAAGAGGAAAGCATAAAGAAACAACTATTAGACGAAATCATGGAAATGGGAAAACAG
Organism: Candidatus Alloscybalousia intestinigallinarum; assembly: GCA_018716115.1. Classification (GTDB taxonomy): domain Bacteria; phylum Bacillota_I; class Bacilli_A; order RF39; family UBA660; genus Alloscybalousia; species Alloscybalousia intestinigallinarum. Next base: position 34,474 of record DVKF01000059.1, on the reverse strand, counting down.
ATTCCTTCATATAACGAAGATAAAGTAAAACAATTGAATCAATACGTTACTTCAATCGTTAAATTTAACCAACTGGCCCCAACCAAAGACCAACTATTTGCCTATACTAGAACCATGAAAAACAAAAATAAAAATGAGAATCAATTAATGATTGATATCATCAATCAACTACATGGATATGAATGTTCTAATCAAGAAATTTTATCTTTGTTAGAGCCTGTCTGTGATCCGGATAGGAATGAGTCCAGTAATTTACTTTATGTAAATAGTATTTTGAGTAATGGAAATATAGATGTTTTGTTAGAAGAGAAAAAAATTACTCACGAAACTCTTTTGAAATATTTATCTTGGACGATAGAAAATGAAAAAATTGCCTCTTTATTAGACGATAAGGATTTCTGTTCGTTAACCATTAGTACTGACGAGTTTGATCAAATCCTAACGCAACTCCAGAAATCGCCATTTTTAAACATGGAGACGCAGCTATTTCTATACGAAAATTTTCAAAAGCTAGTATTGGATAAAAAATTAGACATATCTTCTTTTCTTGAATTCACCCAAGAACTAGAAGAAAAAAGGGATCTTTTACCATTACGCGTGTTTTATGCGCTTCTTTCAGATGATTGGCGTGACTTTTACGATGCTGTCACTATCTCCGATGTTTCTCCGTTTATGATTGAATTCAGTAAGAAAATTGCTTCCGCAATTAGAAAAGCCCCTTCAAAAAAACAAAAAGAATTGATAGACGTACTGGGAGAAAGTGGTCTTGTCCAACTATTAAAAGAGGAAAAAGACTTAACGAATGCGCTAGATAACCAATTGATTCCTTTATTCGAATCATTAGCTGAGCAACATGATCCCGACTTTTCCATTCAAAATACGAAAAACACTTTTTTAATCGATATCTTGACATGGACCTATATAGCAGAAAGTATGAATTCTATGGATGAGCTCATTTCCTTTTTTAACCACTTCCTTCAATTAGAGCTTTTCCTAGCCGGAGACCTATATCAGTCAATAATAAGTCCAAATATAAAATATATTTTTTATGATGATGCACAAATCTATCGATTGTATCCTTATCTAATAGGAAAGTTATCTAATCCTGTAACTAAATTAGAAAAGAAAAAATTAGATACCGCTCTTTCTATTTTAAATCATACAAAATATGGGGGAAATGATGCGTTAGATATCTATCGTGAAATTATCGATCGTATTTTCGAGACAAGATTTAATTGGCAACGCCGGAATATTGTCGATGTTATGGGGGAAGATTATCCTCAAAAAATAGATAGAGATGCTTATTTAAGTGCTATCTTCTATATGTCTAAGATGAAAGAAAGAGATAAAGGAGAAATTCCAACAGAATTTTTTGCTCCTTCATATGAGCTTTACCAAAAACAAATCAATGAAGTAGATAGTATGCTAAAAAGTTTAGAACAACCAAAAACAAAAAAAAGAACGAAATAGGAGAAAAATATGGAAAAAGAAAAATTATTATTGATTAGAGAATTTTTAATTAACACAGAAACAGAAGCTGAAACACTCACACTTCCAGAGAATATTGTCTTGGAATTGTTAAAAGAAGATAAAGAGACGCTAAAATTATTAGTAAATGATCCTTCTCACTATAAACAAGAGTCGATTGATTTTATCTTAAATGCGAATACGTTAACCAGCCGGGAAAAAAGACAAGTACTCATTCAATTAATTGGAATGGAAAGAGATTTATTTATCATAAGTCCCGATATCGACGATACCAATTTTTCACAATACAAAGGATTATTGATTGACTTTTGTAAACTTGATCCTCAAAGTGATGACGTATTTGAATTTATAGAAAAAGCGAAAAAAGTGGATGAACCCCGTTGTTTAAGAAGAGTAATCAATGGAATGAGAAATTTATCTATCGTGAATACAAATATTCTAGCATTACTAAAGAAAATTCTTGAACGAGACTTTGTCTATACCCCAACTTTAGAACGAATAGAAAATGTAGAAAACAATCTTAACTTCTTTCACTTAATAAAGAATAAAGGAATATCTTCGCAAGATTGTTCCGAATATTTATCTTGGATTTTAGATAGTGAGGCAGTAGCCGAGTTACTAAAAAATGAACATTTACAAAATCTAACTCTTCAAGAAATTAGAAGTGTATTAGCTCAAGTCAGAAAGGCTAAACCAGAATCTTATACAAGGCAAGAAATAGAAATATTTACCGCTAACTATTTTCCTATTCTATTAGCTAAACATAATCTTCAACTATCAGAAGTATTAGCTTTTATCAATGAACGTGAGAAAAAAGAAGATCTTATGTGTTTAAAAATATTAAACAAGGGAATGACCTTATTCGCTATTAATGAAAATGATCCCCTAGAATTTAGTAAACAAGTATCAGAAACTTTATATAAAATCGATCCGCAAAACGAATATGGTTTTGATGAATTATTATTCAGTTCAACACAAGAAATATTAGATATATCGATTGGGCCAATGAAAAAAGGGGACACCTCTTTACAAGAATTAGCCGATTTATTAACCTATTTAAAGCAACTAGAACCGTTAAAAAGAAAGAGATACATGGAAATTTTAGCCACTTCCCCTTTGCTAGTAAACTCTCATTCCTTCCTTGAGGTTGCTAACTACTTAAAGCAAATTAGTTCAGTTCATCCGTCCCTTGAAGGAGAGTTGTGCCACTCAATAGTAAATAATAGCAGAATCGCATTAGAATTATATCCGTATTTAATAGAAAAAATATCTAATTCCCCTTCAGTTTCAGTGATAGAAAAGAAACAATTCCAAACCGCACTTTGGTTGATCGACTATGCTTTAGAGCTAACCATAATGCGGAAACTAAGTATAGATGACATGAAAGAATTGATTGATCTTACCTTAAATACCAAAGAAGCTTGGCAATTGGAGAATATCCAAGAAGTAGCGCAATTACATTACCCAAATGATATTAAGAAAGATACTTATCTAATGGCCATTAAGTATATGGCAGAAATGAAAAAGAGACCTAAAGAAGACTGGGCCACTCGTCCAAGGAAAAAATCCTATCTATATCAAAACCAAATCGCCGAAGTGGATAACTTGTTAAAACAATTAGAACAAGATAACCCTAAAATATTACAGAAAAAATAGGAGAGGAAAACATGAATATAGAAAAATTAAATCATATAAAAGAGATTCTGATCAAGATGGAAGAACATCGAGTTCAACTAAGTGATAAAGAAAAAGTCTATAATCAATTACTAGCTGAAGACGAAAGAAATCTTTGGATACTAGCAAAAACGGTAGATGAAGATCAAATAAAAAATCTCTATTCCTTTTATTTTACATTAGAAGAAGTCGACTATAAAAGAGATTTACTAATTCATTTACGTTCAATCAATCAAAATAAATCACTAAATACCAAAGTGGTTTCCGCATTTTTAGAGTTAAATCCCACTAGAAGACAAATGCTTGCGTTTATAGAGAAGATGAAAAATACCGAGAAAGTAGACGAAATGTTCTTATTTATTGTTTCTTTCTTTAAAGAAGGACTAGGTGGATTTTCTAAACAAAATCACAAACAACTCTTAAAATTTTTAGAACCATTCTATCAAGAAGACGCCTATCCACTAAATAAAAAAGCAATAAAAGAAGAAGTTCTGTTATTAAAAAAACTCCAACAGGAAAATAAATTGTTAGAAAGACACTACCTAACGGAAAAAGAAATGCTTGAACTGTTATCTATCGGTTTAGATAATAAATATTTAGTTAGAGTTTTAGCTAGTGATACTTTGATTTATTTATTAGAAAAAAATCAAATGAGTGCCTCAGATTATCGAAAAATCTTAGATACGATAAAGATAGAGGAGGCTCAAAATCATTCTATTAACTGGAAAACCAATATTTTAACCTGTCCTAATTTGAAGAGCTTAGTGTTTGAAACTGATCTATCGATGAAAGAAGTCATTTCTTTAGTTTGTGAAAAAAACACAGATTATCAAAACTGGGAATTGAATTTACGGATGTTTTATTATTTTCTTTTTGAAGAGTGGAGTAATTATTGCGTATCTACTCATCAAAATCCACTACATTTATGTAAGAAATTTACTTCTTTATTAGAAAATAAACCATACGGCACACAAAGTGGGATAGAAAATCTATTGTGCTTAGCAGAGACAACAGGAATGATTGAAATGTTTAAAAATAATTCTCTTTCACCAGAAGAAAATAATCAACAACTAGAAAAGCTAATTACCTATCTCACTAGTATTCCTTCTTATAATGCTTTTATTACGACACTAAGAATGTTAGAGAATGGTTATCTTTTCTTTCATTATTCCTCTTGTGAAGAAATAGTAGAACAATTAAAAGCATTAAACATTCCCGAATTGGATATCGCAACTTCAGATATCCTTCTTGACTTAGTTAGCAACAATAATTTTGAAGATTTTCTATCCAAGGATATCACTAGGTATGAAATATTACCTTATATAGCGAATAAGGCAAAAGAGGAAAATAGATTATGTAGACAAAAATTGGATACCATAAGTAATATTTTAACTTCATCGGAATTTAATCAGCATTTTCAAACTTCCCTAACCAAAGAAGACTTACAGCATCTAACGGATATTGTCTTTGACTGTAAAGAAGAATCGCAATTAAATCATCTCTATATGGTATCTACTGAAAAATATAAAGAAATTTCCCCTAGTACTTATTTTCTATTACTTCATTTTATGAAGGATGAAACCGTCCGTCATCAAGACGAAAGATATCCTCAATATGGAGAATATATCGCAAAAATTGAGGATATGCTAGAAAAAGAAGAAAATAAAACCTTAAAAAAGACTAAACCTAAAGGAGTAAAATAAAGACGAGTCAAACTTAAATTTAATGAAAGATCCGGAAAGTAGAAAAGAATGAAACTGAAGTATTAGTAGACAGAATCCCCACTTTCTAGGAAGAAAACATTTTACCTAAAAAAAGATAAATCTGGATATAAAGTATTATATTTAGATAATAAAGAAAACAGATACTGTAAATAAATAGAATCCATAAAATATCCGATAAATAGAAAGAAGAGAACAAATATGCGAGAAAAGTTATTATATATTAGAAAAATTTTAATACAAGCTGATCAACAACAATTAAAATTACCAGAAGATATTGTTTCTAGGCTATTAGAACAAAGTTTCCCGATGATAAGGTGGTTAGCTGAGACAGATGGCCAAAATTTCCTTGTTTATTTAAATTTTATTCTTAATCTTAAAATAGAAAATAAATATTTAAAAAAACAAATGATGCTGGAAATTTTAAACCAGACAAGATGGGATTGTACGGATATTCAAAGTGAACAATTTTCAACTTATCTTGACTCAATTGTCAAATTTTCTGAATTAGAACCAACTAAAAAACAATTATTTTCCTATATTAGAATGGGAAAAGATAAACGTAAAAACACGCTTTCTTTATTTAAAAATATTATTTCCCTGCTTCTCAAAGAAGAATTTACCCATCGAGAAATTTATTCTTTACTCCAGTCCACAATTGAAAATCCTAAACTAACCGATGAAGAAGTATTTAACTCACTAAGAGAAATCAGTACCATTTTAATTAGTGATTTTACCAAAGATTGGATAGAAAATAAAGAAATTTCGCACGAAGAATTTTATCAATATCTATTATGGAGTAGAGAAAGAAAAGAAATTTCTGCTTTATTATCTAATCGTGATTTTTGTACTTTAGATATCAGTAAGCTTGAGTTTCATCAACTATTAACAAAAATAAAAAAACAGAATGATCCGTCACTCCTAGATATAGAAACTGAACTATTGATGAATCCTGATTTTCATGCTTTAGTTGAACAAGCAGTAATTCATATTCCTAATTTTTTGTCGTTTGTTAAAAAAGCAGAAACTAGCGAAAATGAGCTAGCCTTAGTCATATTTAGCTATTTTCTTGTTCCTTTCCATCTTTACTTTACAAAAAATGGAGAGTTTTCTGTATATGCGTTAAGTCATGATCTTGCCTCTACAATAACTGATGAGAAAAAAGATTCACTATTAAATTTACTAAATAGTAATAATAATTATTTTTTCCGCTTGCTAATCAGTGAAGAAGAACTTAGAATAGGACAAGATGCCTTAATTCAGCTACTTAATTATTTTGAAACTTTAGACCCTGCTTCTTTAGATTCTGTAGCGGAGATACTTCAACAAAAAAATTTGCAGAAGACATTGAATTCATTTTCTGAACTGATTGACTTCATAGAGAAATTCACCCAATTAGATCCTTCTCTTACTAAAGAATTCCAAAAATCAATCACAAACGAAAATATTAAACGTCTCTCTCAAACTAATCCAGATATTTACCAAATCTACCAATATTTACTAAATAAATTATCACCATCTATCACGAAGGAAAAAGAAAAACAAATTCGAGCAGCGTTTACTGCTTTAAATTGTGGCGAATTTTTAGAAAATAGTGCGACCAATAATGCCCTAGAAATATATAAGAAAATTATCGATCTTATCTTTAAAACCAAATATGATTGGGAAAGAAAAAATATCCTTGACGCTCTAACAGAACAATATCCATCGGATATATCCCTAGATACTTATCTAATAGCGATTGATTATATGAAGGAATTGAAACAACGACCAAAAAAAGAATTTATAGAGTTCCAAAAGAAGAGTCAAAAAGAATCCCAAGTATCCGTAATAGAATCTTCTTTACCCCCAACATATCGTCTTTATCAAGCCCAAATTGATGAAGTAGATCATATGTTAAAACAAGAAAAAGAAAAAAGAAATAAAGTATTAAAAAAATAAAAGATGAATAATAAAAGATGAATAGGGGAATGAGCATGGACCGAAAAAAGATTATTATAAAAAATTGGCCTGCATTAGAGAAATTTTACTTAATCTAGATCAAAATCAGATAGAGTTAAAGAACATCAAGAGGGTTTAAACTGTATTTAAATCGGTATTATGCTTCTTTACATAATAAAATATAGGATAAATTATAGATACTATAACAAGAATTCACTACAGAAAATTAGTAAAGAAAAGGGAAAAATAACTTTTCTTTTTCTTTTTTCTATGGTTAAATAATATCGAAAGAGGAAGAAGGAATAATATGCAGTATATTGTTGTCCCACAAGATAAACAGGAAATAAAATTCTATCAGGAAAAAGGAGTCAATCACTTTTTATTTGGTTTAAAAAATTATAGTGTTCATTATCCGGAATTAACGCTAGAAGAAATCAAAGAACTTTCTAAAGAAAGTGAACTTTTTATTGCCATGAATAAAAATATTTTTAACGAGGAATTAGAAGAAGTAGAACGTTTACTAATCGAGTTAGAAAAAACGAATATTAAAGGGATTTTCTTCTATGATCTAGCAATCTTAAGTATGGTGAGAAGGAAACAGTTAGCCCTAGATCTAGTCTGGAATCAAACCCATATGGTAACTAACTATAATACTTGTAATTATTATTTTGAAAAAGGAGTCAAGTATGGGTTGATTGCTAACGAAGTAACCTTAGAAGAAATTATTGAGATGAAGAAAAAAACGAAGATGCAGTTGATCGTTCAAATCATGGGATATCCTAGTATGTCTCATTCTAGAAGAATGTTAATTTCTAATTATTTTAAAAGTATGGGAAAAGCGAAACAGAAAGAACAATATACTTTACAAGATCATACTAACCCTGAGAATGACTATCTAATCACAGAAGATAAAACTGGAACTAGTCTCTTTTTTGGAAAAATCATTAATGGCACTAAAGCTTTACCGGAATTAATTAGAAGTAATCTAGATTACGGACTTTTAGACACTAGTTTTATTCCTATGGATACTTCTTTACAAGTACTAGAATTATTTAACGAAATCAAAGAAAAAGTAGAAATAGGAGACGACATCGATTTAGAGAAATATTTAGAAAAGACAGCTTCTTTGATTGGAGATAGTACCAATTTCTTCTATCAAAAAACCATATATAAGGTAAAGAAAGGGAAGTGAACAACATGAAAAAAATAGAATTACTTTCTCCCGCAGGAGATTTAGAACGATTAAAACTTGCCCTTTTATATGGGGCTGATGCGGTCTATATCGGAGGACAAGAATATAGTCTTCGGGCAAATGCCACTAATTTTAGTATCGATGAAATTAAAGAAGCTTGTACCTTTGCCCACGAAAGAAATAAGAAAGTGTATTTAACTGCCAATATTGTTTTTCATAACGAAGATATTAGTGGAGTTGAAGATTATTTACGACAAGTAGCGGATGCTGGAATCGATGCTTTTATTGTAAGTGATCCATTTATCATACAATATATCCGAAAAAATTTCCCTAATGTAGAAGTACACGTCAGTACTCAAGGATCAACAACCAATGTTGAAGCCGTTAACTACTGGAAGAATGAGGGAGTAAAACGAGTCGTACTTGCCCGCGAACTATCGATGGAAGAGATTCAAACCATTATCGAAAAAACAGGAATGGATATCGAAGTATTCATTCATGGCGCAATGTGTACTTTTTATAGTGGACGTTGTACCTTATCGAATTATTTCACCAACCGTGATTCTAATCGTGGGGGATGTAGTCAAGTATGCCGCTTTGCCTTTGATCTAGAAGGGGAAGATAGTCAAAAATTCACAATGGCAACCAAAGATTTAAACTTAGCTAATCAAATAGAAAATATGATTAAAATTGGCGTTACCAGTCTAAAAGTAGAGGGAAGAATGCGTTCTCACTACTATCTAGCGACCGTAATTTCTTCCTATCGTAAATTAATCGATCTTTGTTATCAAGATAAATTGACCAAGGAAGCTCTAGAAGAAGAAAAGAAAATATTAGCCCGGGTTGCGAACCGCGAGACGAGTTCTCATTATTTTACCCATCAAGCCGATGAAACCGATCAATACTATACTGGTAGACAAGAACTATCCAACCAAGATTACCTCGCTTATGTATTAGACTACGACCAAGAAAAAAAGATGATTACCATTTCTGAACGTAACTACTTTGAGCCGAATACCGAAGTAGAAATCTTTATGCCTAGTGGAAAGAGAATTTCCTTTACGATCGATAAAATTTATGATCAGGAATTAAATCCACTCGAAAAGGCTTGTCATCCTGAAGAAATCTTAAAAATAAGAGTTCCTGAAGAAGTAGAGGCAAACTCTATGATGAGAATAAAAGTAAATTAAAGAAAAAGTACCAGATAATAGTTATAGTTACTATTGTCTGGTACTTTTTAATGCGATATAATTTGGAATAAACTTTATTAAAAAATTAATCCTGATATAAAATCCAATACTAACCCGATTACATAACCCACCATAAAATATAAAACTTTACCGAACTGATGTCCTTTTTTTCCTCTTAGTGAACCTAATCTCATCAAAAGTACACCTACTATTGGAAAAGTAATAAAATATTTAAACATTACTGTTAAAATGGTAGTATCGTAAAACGATACTAAAATAGAATTAACCCCAGATAATACTGCTTTAATAATATTAAGAGTTCCTCTGATTCCTAGAAAACCACTTAATATTATAAATGCAAGGGCAAACTCTATTAATTCACTAGCAGCCTTTTTCTTCATTACTTACTTCTATTCCTTAAAGCACTTGCAACTACAGACCTTTCTTTAGAAGAAGTAGTTTTACTTCCTAATTGCTATTAGTATTACTACCAACACTTTTAGAAGTCCATATATTATTTGCTATAAGTATTTCCTCCTTTCATTATTTATTTTGGAAAATATTGTAAAGTATTACAAAGCTTTTAAAGTTTTTAATATACTTTAAGAGAGTACAGTTTGTTGCAAGTGAACTGTTTTTACTCTCATAATGAGATAATAGCATATAATTCAATAAATATCCACCTGTTAGTTTACGTTTCTTCTTTTTTGTGGTAAAATTTAAACCGTGAGGAGCTGAGATAGCATGAATGAAATTGGGAAAAATTTAAAAAGAATTAGATTGTTAAGAAATTTATCACTTAAAGATGCAGGTAATCTTCTTAATATGACTGCAACTGCTATTTCAAAATATGAAAAAGGAGAAATATTACCAGATTCAAAAAAACTAATTGATTTTGCTAATGCATATGGAGTTAAATCTATTGATTTATTAAAAGTCTATAATATACCTGAAATGAAATTTACTTCATTTAGAAAGAAAAAAAGATTAACCGGTCAAAATCTAGAACTTTTAGAAGAATTAATTCAAGATGATGTTGCTAAATACTTAGAAGTTATAGAAATGAATAATATAGATACGGATAATATCAAACTAAAAAGATATTCTTGCAATAGTCTTGATGAAGCTGAAAAAGCGGCGAATGATTTTAGAAATAATATAAAAATATCTAGCAAACAACCAATATCAGATTTAATTAATATGCTTGAAAATCTAGGTATTATTATCATTCAAATTAAAAATCCAAATAATCGTTTTGATGACTTTGATGGTTTAAGTGAAATGGTAAATAATATTCCTGTTATTGTTTTACTAGATGGTATAAAAGATGGCGCTAGACAAAGATTTACTATTGCCCACGAATTAGGACATTTAGTACTAAACATTAGTAATGAAGAATTAGATCAAGAGAAATTATGTAGTAGATTTGCAAGTGCACTATTAATGCCAAAAGAAGCCGTAATCAATGAATTTGGAATATCAAGAAGAAATATAAATTTCTTTGAATTAACTGCTTTTAAAAATGAATTTAAAGTTAGTTATGCGGCAATTATATATAGATTGAAAGATTTAAATATCATATCAGAATACTTATATAAAAAATTAAACATTTTTATAAGTCAACGTATAGGAAAAAACGATCCAAAGCCGATTCAACCGGAAATATCCTATCAATTTAAACGAATAGTATGCAAGTTAGAAGCTAATGAAATCATTTCGTTAAATAAAGCTTGTGAACTGTTGGGGGTTACTACAGATGAATATAACAGCGAAGATAATAATTACTGATACCAATATAATAACAGACTTAAATAATGCGAATATATTAGAGGAATTTATTAGTATGGATAATGCTTATATAAGTGATATGGTTAAAAATGATGAAATAAATTCAAAAACAGGAGATGTTAAAATAATTAATAAATTTAAAGTTATATCTGCAACATCAACGCAATTAATAGAAGTAAGTAATTTATCTATTACTGAAAAAAAGTTATCAACATATGATTTACTTAATTATGTAATAGCAAGAGATAATGATTGTATTCTTGCTACTGGTGATAATCGATTAAAAATTTATTCTGAAAATAATGGTATTGAAGTATTCAGGACATTAAAAATAATCAAATTAATGAAAAAGAATAACATTATTTCCTGTAGAAAAGCAATAAATGCTTGTAAGTTATTAAAACAATGTTCTACTACAAGAATACCAGAAAAAGATCTTGACAATCTTATTGATGAATTAGAAAAAGATTCAGTAACGGTCTGAATCTTTTTTTAATAGAGAAAACTATCAGATAGGATAGGTAGATAATTTTTCTTAATCTAGAAGAGAAATAAAATTGTGATTGGTAATCATCTTTTTCAAGTATTCAATCACGACATCTTCTTCTTCCTTCATTCCACGCCTAAACCATTCATTGATTACCGCGAATACACCACTAACATAATAACTAGAAATATAGAAACTAGGAATATCCACTTGACCCAGTTTTTTTTCTACGTCTTCGACAAACATATCATAGAGTAAATCAGTACAGATTGTATTGCCTTCACTAGAGAGAATCGACCGGTAAAACTGTTGATTCTTTTTAATGTTAGACATGTAAACTTTAGCCAAATTACAATAATAATCCAGTAAATTATCTTCAGAAGAAGTGTCTAATTTTGTTAACATTTCTTTCTGAATAAGAGTAATCGTATATTTTAATAAATCATATTTATCCGTAAAATGATGATAAAAAGTCGTCTTATGAACGAGAGCTTCTTCGCAGATTTCATTTAATCTAATCTCCGCAAATGGTTTTTCCTGTAGTAATTTGATTAATGCCTCAGCTAATAATTTATATGTTTTCTGAATCCGTAAATCTTTCTTTTCTTTCATCAATGTCTCACCTCGAATGGTATTATTATATACAAAAATATACTAAAGTAGAATAACTAAAAAAGATACTTTTTGTGAAAAAAGTAGAATAATTAGAAAAAACACCAAAAAAGTAAGTGCTTTTTCTTTAAAAAAAGCGATAATCTAATATTGGAAGGTGAAATATTGAAAAAGAAAAAACCAAAAACATTATTAATCAAAATAGGCGACTTTATTGTCGATTTTCGATATCTATTCTTAAGCATTTTTGTTTTACTAGGGATTATTTCGTTAGTAAATTTAAATAATGTAGAAATAGAATATGATATTACTTCTTATTTAAGTGATGAAACAGAGACCAAAGCTGGGCTTGAATTAATGGAAAAAGAGTTTGGCTCATTAAATGAACTTCAAGTAATGATTGAAGAAATTCCACTTCAAGAAGCATTAGAACTAAAAACAGAGTTAGCGTCAATTGATCATGTCGCAAGTATTTCTTTTGCGGATAATGAAAACTATTATAAAGAGAACAAGGCTTTATTCGTTATCGAATTAGATCAAGTAACAGAAGAAGAAAAGAACGCAGTCATTACACAAATCGAGGATCAAGTTCAAGAAGAAAAATACTTCTTATATGTAGAAAATGGAGAAGACCAAGTAGAAGGAATGAATATTATTTTAGGACTCGCAATTTTAACGATTATCGTGGTATTATTACTAACTACCGAATCTTACTTTGAAATTGTGCTTGCTTTCTTAGTATTCGGTGTTTCTATTCTTTTCAATATGGGTAGTAACTTCTTGTTTGGTAAGATTTCTTACATTACAGAAGCAATTGCCATTATTTTACAACTCGGCTTATCCTTAGATTATTTCATTATTTTTATGAACCACTATATGAAAGAAAGAAGCGATACTCCAAATCTAGAATTAGCTGTCAAGAAAACTGTCTCTAAATCCATTCCAGAAATACTAGCTAGTTCTTTAACTACCATCGCCGGTTTGATTGCGTTAGTATTCATGCAGTTAAAAATTGGTGAAGATATTGGTTTAGTCTTATCTAAAGGTATCCTATGTAGCTTGCTTACAGTAATTCTCTTGTTACCGTTACTACTTATGGCATTTTCTAAGATCGTTGATAAAACAAAACATAAAGTGCATATTCCCAACATCAACAAGTTAGCGAATTTCATCGTAAGTTCTAGAAAAGTACTACTTCCAATCTTTATCCTTTTCTTAATTTTTGCTATTTGCATTCTACCTAATTATGAATATGTCTATAATATTTATTCAGTTAGTTCTCTAAACAAGAGTGATAACCAAATCGCATTAGAGAAAATTAACGATACTTTCGGAAATACAAATCGTTTAGTCGTTCTCATGAAGAATGAAGAAAAAGATTATACGAAAGAATTAGATCTAGCTAATCGTTTATTAGAAAACGATAAGATTAGTAAAGTAACGAGTATTGGAAATTATCTAGTAGGAGAAAATGTCTATCTAGGAAGTAAACTTCGATATCAAGAATTAGCCGCCATGTTTAATATTCCAGAAGAAATGAGTAGAAATTTATTTTCTTTATATATGAATAGTCATCAAATAATAGATGAGGTTTCTACTTATCAAATAAATCTAGTAGATTTACTATACTTCTTAGATGAACAAAAAGAAAATCTACCATTATCAGAGGAAATGTTACTCCAAATAGAAGAAGTTAAACAAGAACTAGAAAGCTCTATTTCGCTATTAGAAAGTCCGGAATATTCGAGAATGATTTTAGAGATAAAAGTTCCTTCAGAAGGAGAAGAAACATATTCCTTGTTAGATAGGATTAAAGAAGAAGTAGAAAAAGAGTACAGTGAAGTAAAACTAGTTGGCGAAAGCGTAAGTGCGAAAGATTTAAGTGACTCTTTCTCTAAAGATAATACCCTAATTACAGCGGTTACCATTTTATTTATCGCCATCATTCTTTTGGGAACTTTCCGTTCTCTTGGCGCAACGATTCTGTTGATTGTCGCTATCGAAGGAAGTATCCTAATTAATTTTTCTCTTGCGACATTAATGGGAGGAAAGATCTTCTTTATCAGCTATATTATTGTTTCTGCGATTCAAATGGGAGCAACGATTGATTATGCGATAGTGATGACGAACCGTTATCTTACTTTACGAGGAAAACAAGATAAGAAACAAGCTTTAATTGGTGCTATTAAAGATTCATTTCCTACAATCGCAACAAGTGGCTTAATTCTAATGATTGCGGGATTCTTAATCGGATGGATTTCTAGTTCCGGCGTTGTCGCCTCCATTGGTCTATTCTTAGCTACTGGAACATTAATTTCTGTCTTAATTACGATCTTTATTTTACCGGCTTTATTATATGCCCTAGATACTTTTATACAAAAAACAACTTGGAAAAAGTAAGATGAATATAAAGAAATACAAATAGAAAAACAATACTTGTAGATCAACAATCTATACAGGTATTGTTTTTTTCTAAGAATTCTTTTTCTTTAGAGAAAATTAAGGTATAATGGAAGAGTAAAGCAGAATAGGGGAGAGATAGTATGAGAGATTATTTTAATTACAAAGACAAAATCTGTATCGTAACCGGAGCATCTAGCGGGATGGGTTATGAAACCGCCAAAATGTTAGTAGATTTAGGCGCTAAAGTATATGCTTTAGATATTAAGGAGTGTGATATACCGAATATCACCGAATTTCATCAGTGTAATTTATCAGACAAAAAGAGTATCGATGATGTGTTTAGTAAATTGCCACAAGAGATTGACTGTTTCTTTGGTATAGCTGGTTTATCTGGTAGTAAAACGGACTATATTACAACATTTAATTGTGATTTTACAGCGAACAAGTATATTACCTTAACTTATTTAACGAAGAGAATGAAAAAAGGAGGAAGCATTACTTATGTTACCTCAACAGCTGGTAAATACTGGCAACAGCATAGGAAAGAGCAAGATCCAGTTGTTCATGCAGCTACTTGGGAAGAAACTGAAAAATCAATTCAAAAAGTCGCTAAAGTAGCACCTCCAACATTTGCCTATATTTTTGCTAAACGTTGTCTATCTCAATTTTCATGTGAACAAGCAATCGAATTTAGTAAGCTAAATGTCAGAGTGAACAATGTCATGCCGGGCGCTACCGATACTGGAATGAAAGACGAATTTGAACAGATGGCAGGAGGCGAAGAGTCTTTAAAGAGCTCAAATGGCTTGATGGGAAGATTAGCTACTTCAGAAGAAATGGCCCAACCAATCGTCTTTATCGCATCAGATATGGCGTCTTTTATCTCTGGAATTGATCTAATTATCGATGCGACCAATACGAGCTTAATTACATTGAATAAGAAAAAAGATCCTAGTAACGTGTCGGCAACCAATACCCTAATCCTAAAATTAGCGAAAAAAGCCATGACGAAAAAATAAGAAAACAAAAAAGAACTAAAACTCTGTTTCCCGTAACAGTTTTAGTTCTTTTCATTTAGAAAAAGGCATCCTTTTAAAATTACTTTTCGTCTATTTCAAAATCTAATAATTCCTTACATATTTTTTCATATAAATCTTGCTCATGTCGTATAGTATCAATCAAAAACATTTTATCCCGCTCGTATTCTTTTAACCCTCTTATATAATATGGTTTATCTTCATCCAATACAATAAATGGCATAATATTATTCTTTAAGCACTCTTTAAACATAATCATTCTACCGACTCTTCCATTCCCATCACCAAAGGGATGGATTTTTTCAAATCGATAATGAAAATCAATAATATCCTCTAAAGCAATCGTTCTTTTCGTGTTGTATTCTAACAATAATTGATCAATCTCTTTTTCTACATTTTCAGGCTCAGTAGTATGAATAACATTAACTAACCCGATTATATTAGGGACTATTTTAAAACCACCAACATTATATCGGGGATTTTCTTCGTCACTAGTATTTCTTTTTAAAATTCTATTCATTTCTAGAATCATTTCTTTAGATAAAGCTTTATCTACATTATCCAATACATAATCAAATAATTTAAAATGATTCTTAGATTCGATCAAATCATCTAATTGAATTAAATCATCACTTTTAGGGATAAAAGAAGCAGTGTCAAAGATTGCTTCTGTCTGTTCACTAGTTAATTTGCTACCTTCAATTTTGTTTGAATGGTAAGAAAAATTTACCTGAAAATAATGATAAATATTCCCTTTAAATTTTGATTCTTTTTGTTTGATTAATTCCCGTTTGATTTTCGCTATATCCATTTTTATTACCTACTACTAAATATATCATCCAAAGCGTCTCACTCTATAGAAAGATGATGTTGTCTCAATTATCCTTTGTATTTCTCTTTTGTTTTTCGAGGCCGTAAGAGGAATTCAATTGATCTAAATCAAAATAGAATCCATATTCCAAATAAACTTCCTCACCAATTTTGGCGTTCTTCGTTTCTAAGCATTTTCCCCCTAGTTTCTCATAGAAATCAATCGCATGTTGGTTATCGGCAAGACACCAAACAATCATATTATGGCGATCTTGAGCAATTAGTTCTTTCACCACCTCTTTAAATAGGCTACTACCAATTCCTTTACCATCAGCTTCTTTTCTTAAATATAAACTAACTAATTCGGAATCGTATTTTTCTTTCTTGTCATAAGGCTTAAAACAAGCATAACCCAATACTTCATCATCTTTAACCGCAACGAAAACGAGATCTTTATATTCTTCGAAGCTTTGTATATATCGCTTAGTCTGTTCCTCTACATTTAAAGACTTCAAATATTTAGAAGCGATGATTTTATCATAAGCATTCTGCCAACCTTCTACTTTAATTTGAGCCATCTGTCTTTGGTCTTGGTATTCATTTTTACGAATCACATAGTCCTCTTTTGGTTCCAGAGTGAGTAGGGCTTCTCGCATCTTATCAAAAGCAGTAATTAATACCTTATCTTCTAGGGCAAAGCTAATTCGTCCGACTAATTCCTTTGGATAAGGCCAAGAAATCGATTGACCAACTAAAAAACGAATTCTTGCGTGACGATAGAAAAAGATTAGTAAATCTCTTTCCGTAGTGATTAAGTGTCCTTGATCTTTCATTCCTTTGATTGCGGTAAAGTCTAAAATTGCGAAGAAACCTGATTCAGGCTCTAAATTCTTAGGAAAATCTACATAAGGTAGACCAGACTGAAGAAGAGCTTCTGCTTTTTCTTTTCCAATAATTGCTTTTACTTTGTCTTTAATCATCTGTTGTTTAGAAATAGGTACTTGATCTAATCCCTGAACCATAGCTTTTAATAAATGATATTTATCTATATGATTTGTCGTAGTCCTTGAAAATATTCTTCATAGACTTGTTTTCTTCTCTCACTCGTATTAAAAGCGCCAGCCAAAGCTTGTCCAACTAAGTCAGGAGCAGAGTCCATACTTTGAAAAATTCGATTAATCACTTCTCGAATCACGATTTCATCCGCAACGACGAATCCAGCTCGTAAACTAGCTAACCCATAACTTTTGGAAAGACCGAATAGGGAAATGGTATTTCGAAACATTCCAGGTATGGTCGCAATTGGTTTAGCTAGATGATTAGGATCAAAACTGATATCTCGGTAAACCAAATCATCGATGATAAATACTCCTCGATCTAAACATACTTGTCCGATTTCCGTTAATAATTCTGTCTCACTTTCTCCCATCACTTTTCCAGTAGGATTATTAGGATTCGCATTTAAAAAGGCAACTACTCTTGGTACATATCCTTTTCGTCTATTGTATACTTTCTGTAAGCTTTCATTGATCTCATCGATCTTATTCGCAAGCTTCTTAGGATTTACTAAGAAGTGATCTTCTTTTTCTAGATTTAGAATTTCTACTTCCGCGCCAGCTCGTTCTGCCCGAATCGTGAATAATCCATAATTAGGTCCTGTTACCAAAATTACATCCCCGGGTTTAGAAATCGTTTCCACGATAATATTAAAAATAATCGAAGTAGATGGCATGAAAGTCAAGTTATGTACCGATAACCCTTTATCATCAACATCAGGATAAGAGTAGGGGGTTGTATTAATAAACCCTAGTTCCTCCACATAATCGAGTAATACTTTTCTGATTCTGTCATCTCCTTCAGTATATGGATATTTATACATCTCCGTGGTGTCTAGTGCTTTGTGCATCGCTTCTATTGACAGTGGGAATGGCTGATAATTAACAGGATTACCAGTACCGAGATCAGTATCTGGCATCGTCGTAATTTTATCATCACGGACTTCATATCCGTAAAAGTCAATCGCATCGGCAATTTTTTGTACCGTAGGATTAAATTCTTCATGATCATCTCGTCCACCAATAAATGGTAAACCAAATCGTCTTTCTCCTAAATTTGGATTTTCTCTTAACAATCTATCGATTGCGTTTGATTTAATTAGCATAATATCCCTCCATCATCATTATAACAAAATAACCTTCAAAAAATAATCACTTGCCTAACTTTTTAATGTTTTCTATAATGAATATGGAAAATGCAACCGAAAATTGACAAAAAACAACCAAAAATCGGTAGAGTCGCAACCGGGTTTTGGGTTAAGATGACTTCGAGGTGAAAGAAATGAAGTTTAGTGAAAAACTCCAAAAATTAAGAAAAGAAAATAAACTATCCCAAGAACAATTAGCGGATATGCTAGATGTCTCTCGTCAAGCAGTATCGAAATGGGAATCGGGTCAAACTTATCCGGAAATGGATAAGCTACTAGCCCTATGTAAAATATTTAAATGTAGTCTTGATGATTTGACTAATGATGAAGTAAAGGAAATCAAAAATACGGAAAAAACAAAATTAACCGCTAGTAATTTCATCGATGAAGTAATGGATATCATTAACCGTAGTATTCAGATGTTTCAGAAGATGAATGCCCAAGAAATCTTAAAATGTATTATCGGTATGTTGATTATCGCCTTCATCTTGCGTTTCTTGAAATTTCCTGTTGATTATATTTATAGTCTAGGTCACGATATCTTTATCAGCTTTGGTACTCAAGTATCTAATATACTAAGTCCAATATGGAATTTTCTACTTTCCGTATCCTATCTGATTCTAGCGATTATTTGCTTCTTTTATTTATATAAATTATTATTCTTAGAAAAATGGGAAAAAGAACAACAGTTAACCAAACAACAAGGAAAAATAAAAGAAGTAGATATAGACATGGATACGAATGATCAAACAGAATCATCAGATGAAAAAAGTGGGGAAGAGAAAAAAGAAAAACAAGAAAAAGTGATCTATGCCCCACGACGTGAACGCTCAACATCACTAATTACCAAAATACTAGGTACTTTATTTACCTTTTTTGTGAAATTCTGCTTAGCTTGTATTCTAATTCCATTTTTAATTTCCCTTGTTTGCCTTGTCTTCTTCATTGTCATCGGAATCGTACTTATCTTCCAAGGTATTCCTTATATCGGAATTCTTCTCCTTCTTCTTAGCTGTTTACTCCTTAACTATTGTATAGTTAGTCTTGTCTTACATTGGCTATTGAATCAAGCACCAAAAGGTAAACTCGCTATTTTTCTCTTTATTCTCTCCCTAGTAGGAATCGGTATTTCTGGTGCGATTAGTGCCATTGAAATTTCTAATACTACTTACTATGACCGTTTACCTGAACAGGTAGAGATGAAAACACTTCAAGAGGAATATTCAATGACGCCAGAACTTTTTGTCAAAGCGTATGCTTATGCCCAAGTCAATTATCATGAAGATGACACGTTAGCCGATAAGGTTCGAGTAGAGGTAGAATATGCAGATGCTTACAACGATATTGAAATGAATCTAGAAAATAACGTAATCTATATTAATCAAGATTTTAGCCTTACTGAGAATAGGGTTAAAGAATGGAAGAAAAAGTTACTTTCTAATTTAAAAGAAAGAACCATTTATAATTATGGTTTATTAGAAAAGATAACCGTAAATATTACCGCATCTAAAGAAAATATAGAACGTATTCAACAAAATGAACAAGAGTATCATCTTCGTCAAGAAGAGGAAATGAGACAAGAAGAAATCAATAGCTTAGAGGCAATCATCAATGATCTAGAACTACAGATCGAAGCTAAACAACAAGAAATTGATGAGTTAAGAACGAGTAATGAAGAAAAAGATGCAGAAATTATGGAGTATCAGACAAAACTAGAAGAGTATAAGAATCAACTACGAGAATTATTAGCTGAATAAATTGTGTAAGAAACTAATCGAAAAGTCATGTTTCATTTAATTATCAAAATAGTAATAAAGTTTTTATATTCAAACAAAATTTTACACAAAGTCTAAAGTGGCTTGTTGACATCACATCGAAAGTATTCTATCATAAAATATATAATCCAAAATAGATTGTATCATAATAAAAATATAGAAAAAAATATAAGTAGAGTGATAGAAATATGAAAAAAAATTGTAAAAATAAGCGTAAAGCTCTAAGCATTATCGCCATAATTGTAGGACTTGCTTTAATCATAACCGGGACAAGTTATGCCTACTTTACCGCAACTGCGACTTCAAATGAACAAGTAGTAGAAAGTGGAACGCTAAGACTAACCTATGAAACAGGGCAAGATATCAATGCTCTTAGTATTATCCCAACAGAAGAAAGTTCAGCTTCTATTCATCAATTTACAGTTGAAAATACAGGAACTTTAGATGCACATTATAATATCAGTTTTATCGATATTACTTTAACAAAAATGGGGATGGATACCTATTCTCATAATTTAAAATGGGCTTTATATCAAGCAGATGAAGATTATACGGAAGGAACTCTAGTTAAATCTGGAAGTTTTTCTTCATCAAGTGGTTATTTAAGTGGAGATAATGAGTTTGTCATTAAAACCAATATGATTTTAGCTCCAGCAGAAAAACAAAGTTATCTCTTAAAAGTGTGGTTACAAGAAACAGGTAAACCTCAGAATGAAGATCAAGGATTAAGTTTAGCGATGACAATGCAAGTAGATACCTTAGAAAAACAAGAACCTACTAGTAAATTAAGTGTAATGAGAGAAAGAAATGATCCTATGTCTTCTGAAACATTCTATCAATATAGTGGTTCTATTAGTAAAATAGTTTTCCAAAATAAAATGGAACCAATCGAAACTGAGTTAAGCTGGGATGTATCGGAAAATAATGATGGTAATTGTATGGCCTATTTAGTAGAGAATGAAGAAGGATCTTTTATTCCACCAGAACTTCCACCTGATATGGGAGAAATGCAATTTCCAGAGACTACTTATACATTATATATCCAAGGAAATGACGTGATTTATTTATCGAGTGGTTTAGCGTTATTTTACCTAATTAATCCAGATACTGGGTTAAACGTTTTAACCGTGGTAGAAGGTCTAGAGTATGTAGATACTTCCCAAGTGATGACTATGGAAGGTATGTTTTCTGATTGTAGTCTTTTAACTAGTTTGAATTTAAGTGGATTTGATACTTCTCAAGTAAAAGATATGAGTGGTATGTTTTCTAACTGTGGTAGTTTAACAAGTTTAGATTTAAGTGAATTTGACACCTCCCAGGTAACGAATATGCAGGATATGTTTTATAGCTGTAGTAAATTAACGAATCTAGATTTAAGTAGTTTTGATACTTCTCAAGTAAAAGATATGAGTGGTATGTTTTCTAACTGTGGTAGTTTAACAAGTTTAGATTTAAGTGATTTTAATACATCCCAAGTAACGACTATGGGTAGTATGTTTAATGAATGTAGTGGTTTAACAAGCCTAGATTTAAGTCATCTTGATACTTCGCAAGTAACGAATATGCGGGATATGTTTTATAGCTGTAGTAAATTAACGAATTTAGATTTAAGTCATTTTGATACATCCCAAGTAACGGATATGGCTTTTATGTTTAAAGACTGTAGTAGTTTAACGAATCTAGATTTAAGTCATTTTGATACCCCGACGGTAAAGTATATGACTGCTATGTTTTATAATTGTAGTAACTTAATAAATTTAGATTTCAGAAATGCAACATTTGATACTGTAACTAGCTATGCTAGTATGTTCAACACTGTACCTTCTACTATTCAAATTATAGTAAAAGATACTAGTAGTCAATCATGGATTCAAGATAAATTAGGTAGTGGGGTAGGAACAGTTACTATTGCTCCAACTACATAACTAAAATTAAAATCTTTAGCAAGTCTTTAAATGCTTTTACTTAAAGACTTGCTGTTTTTACATTATGCTATCAAAAAATTAGGATAGTAAGGATAGGAAAAATTTCTAATATGTAAATAAATGATTGGTATATGCGAAAAAGTGCGTTATAATGTACAAAAGGTGATAACATGAGAACGATAGATATTATAAATGCAAGAGAAAATTTATATCAATTGATTTCTGATGTAAATGTTGGTTATAACCCTATCACAATTGTTAATGATAAAGGGAAAAATGCAGTATTAATATCAGAAGATGAATGGAAAAATATCGAAGAAACCTTATATCTTTCTAGTATATCAGGCTTAGTGAAAGATATTAACAATATAAGAAAAAATGAATCTTTCGAATCTGCCAAAGAGTACAACCAAGATGAAGAATGGTAAAATTACATAATCAAAGTTTTAAAATAGGTAAAAAAGATAAGCAGAAAATTAAACTGAATAATAAAAAACTCCACTATTTTAGGTGGAATTTTTTTACAATCTATTTCTTAAACACAATCCCGTTTTCGCACCGGTTTCCCCAAGCGTCGATTAACTCTTTATTTTTTCTAACGCAGATAATTTCACAGTGATTAGGACACTTATTACATTCGATACCTTTCGTTTCAAAGTGATCATCTAGGATAGAAAAACTAAATTTTTTCTCTAATGGTTTTTTCTTTGAGAGAATAGCTACTCCTAAGGCACCCATCAAATGACCGTTCTCATCGACGATAACTTCCATACCGAGTTCTTCCTCAAAAGCTTTTTTTACCCCGATGTTTTTACTGACTCCTCCTTGAAAAATAACTGGTCCTTTGATCTTTTTCCCTTTTCCCACATTATTCAAATAATTTTGAGCAACACTCTTACAAAGCCCCGCAATGATGTCTTCCTTAGAGTAACCAATTTGCATTTTATGAACCAAGTCACTTTCCGCAAATACCGTACATCGTGCCGCGATTTTGGTTGGCTTTTTGGCTTTTAAGGCGATACTTCCAAAGTCTTCTACGGCGACACCTAAACGTTCTGCCTGACTAGATAAAAAGGAACCTGTTCCCGCTGCACAAAGAGTGTTCATCGCATAATCAACCACAATCCCATCCTCTAATAAAATAATCTTTGAATCCTGTCCACCAATTTCCAAAATCGTCTTTACATCAGGATGAAGAGATAAAGTTCCTACCGCATGCGCAGTAATTTCATTCTTTACAACACTCGCACCAAGCATCGCCCCAATTAATTTTCTGGCACTTCCGGTTGTACCGATTCCTAAAATAGTAATCTCTTGTTTTTCTACCTGTTTTTCTAACTGAGAGACGAGCGCCTTAACCGCATCGATCGGATTTCCTTTCGTCCATAAATAGCTACTAGCTAAAATATGATTCTCTTCATCAATAATTACCCCTTTAGTCGAAATTGAGCCGATGTCGACTCCCATATATGCATTCATTTTTGATTCTTCCTTTCGTTTAACATATCATAAAAAGCTTCTAATCTTGTCTTTACTCCCGTATCACTTGTCGCCTGATCGAAAGAAAAAAAGATAATCGGCATATGATAATCCCTACAAACATGTTGAATAATAGGAATTGCCCCAATTTCTGGTGTACACCCAAATGGTTTAATATGAATCAAGCCATCATAGCCTTCTTCACTTAGATATTTTGCTCGCCAAACATTATCTAAGCCATCTGCTCCAATCGTATAACGACAATATTTTTCTGCTTCTCGTAACATACGCTTAGTATGAAATTTTTTCTCATAGAGTAGGTAACTAACATTAGTAAAGCGCTTTACCTCAATTTTCATCTTGGCTAGTTCTTTTTCCAAAAAGTAACTAGAAAATGGTTCCATAGACGTATAGAGTTCACCGATTACGCCAACTTTCATACAATCATCTGGTTTATCAATTTCTAGATATTGAAACTTCTTGCGATAGCGAAAATACCGTCTAGTTAAAGAGAAAAAGCCCTTCGCTTCTAAAAATGAATTGTGCATCTCTTTTTCTAATCGTTCAAAACTACCAGGCTCTGTTTCAAATCCAATATGAAGCCTAATATAGTCATCCATCTTATCCATAAATCTAATCATTAATATCGTAAGGAGAGCGTAGTAAGCAAACTTAAAAAAAGATAGTTTAGGATTCAAGCTCCTAAAGACCTGAAATAATTTCTTTACCGTAAAATGATCACTATCTACTAAGGTATAAAACTCAAATTCATACCCAAGATCTCTTAAAATCTTTTCTTGAACTTCCGCATAATACCCATAGCGACAACCACCACCTGCTTGAATTAACACATTAGCCCCGTTTTCTAGTGCTTCAATGAAATTTCCTAAATTATATTTAAAGGGAACACAGACAAAATCAGGAGCGTATTTACTGCCTAATTCGATTGTTTTTTTCGTAATCGGTGGAGCTGGTACAATTTTACAAGTTGTTGTTTTCTTAAGTAGGTAAGTAATCGGTAAATAGTAATTCGCTAAGTGAGGAAAACTAATCACTTTTTCATTCGTCAAGCTTGATGTCTCCTTTCTTCTAAAATATCAAGAAAACTCTCAATTCTAGTAATAATTCCTGCATTACCACTTTCATCATCAATAATAATCGGAATAATCGGAATATCTACCTTTCGTAAAATCATCTCATTACTTAACGAATCAGGGCCACAAGGAAATACCGTAAGTAAAATCACGCCATCTACACTATCTAAATAATGCTCAACAGAAGCGATAATTTCTTTATTGTACGTCCAATAGTTATGAGGACTAATCTTTTTTACTTCATTCTCCAAATATTTCGTATCATAACAATCAGAATAGATTACTTCGACATCATTTTCTTCTAACATTTTACTAATCGGTTTACCAATAAATTCATCCCGTAAATTATAGGCGTGTCCAGCTAGAAGAATTTTTATCTTTTTGGTTGAGGCAACGATAGCTTTCTGTTTACTTATTTTGCGCGTTTTTATAGCCATTTGTTTTTCTTTCGCTTTCCGGTAACTTTTTACAATGTCACGATATTTAAATCCTAATTCTAATCCCATAGTGACAAAAGCATAGAATTCATCTTCTTTTTTCGCAACATCGATATTATAATGAATAATTTTCTTATCAAATGTATTTCTAACTAAATCATACAAAGCCGAGAAATTTGTACATAACTTTTCTTTCTTTTTTAAACAGATAATTCGTGGTACTAGAATATAATCACACTTATCTAATAAGTAATAGACATGTCCCATATAAATTTTCATCGCTAGACATGCTTCATCGACACTAAAACGTGTTCCCCATTCAACCATCTCTCGTGTCGTATTACAACTGACGATAATATCACAACCTAATTCCTCAAAAAAAGAAGTCCAAAGATCTCCATAGTGATAAAAAAGTAAAGCTTTGGGAATACCGATTTTCATATTTTTCATCGCTTTTGTTCCTTTCTATCGCTATTGTATTCACGACAAAGAAGAAATAGAAGTAAAAGATAAGAAGATAGTACTAGATGTAAATAGTTGTCAAAAACAAGAAAAGCCCTTAAAAGGAAAAAAGAAATATTATATAATAGTAATAGGGGATTTTATGAAAATAATACGTGAGAAATGTTTACAAGGTCTAAAAAAAGAAGACAAAATTTTATTAAGTAATATCTTAGATAAATACGAACGTTACCTAAAAACAGGACATAGTAGTACGACCAATTTTCTCGATAAACGAAAAAAAGAGTTAATTAAACATCGTTTATCGTTCATTTTTCCAGTATGTACTTTTTATTCTATCGATGAGATTTGTGAAAAGTGTATTTTATGTATAGGAGAAAGTGAGAAAGAAATTACGCTTTATTATTCGCAAAGTCCTAATATGAGACATAATGAAATATTAGCCACTTTATTTCAACTTGGTTTTGAACCGGATACAATTGGAGATATCTGGGTTGAACAAGATGGCTTTTATCTAACGAACTTGACTCGGTTAAATACGTATTTAGAAGATAATTTCGTTCTAGTTAGAGGTAAGCTAGTTCATTTAGAACAAGTAGCAAAGTTGGAATTAAAGGAGGAACATTTCTCAGATCAACAAGTGATTTTATCTAGTTTACGTCTAGATAATTTAATCAGTAAATTGACCCCTACCAGTCGAAGAGAAGCATTACGATTACTAGAAACGGAAAAAGTACTCTATAATTATGAAGTAGCCACTTCTCCGTTCATATTAGTCAAAGAACAAGATGTTCTCTCGATTAGGCATGTCGGCAAGTTTATCATCACGGAAATTGCGGGTACAACTAAGAAAAACAAATTAATTGTAAAGTTAAAAAAGTATAAATAGAGGTGTGTAGTATGAAGAAGTATATAGGATTTTTATTTTGTTTGATGATGATACCTTCTCTTGTTTTTGCGGGAGAGACAGAAATTGTCACCTTAGATAAATGTGTAGATGGTGATACCGCTAATTTTAAAACGAGTACTGGTACGGTTTATAAAACGAGATTTTTAGCGGTAGATACGCCAGAAACTGTTCATCCAACAAAAGAAGTAGAGGCCTATGGAAAAGAGGCAAGTAACTATACTTGTGAGACATTGACCAATGCCAAGGAAATTAAACTAGAGTATGATGATAACAGTGATAAAGAAGATAAATACGGAAGAACTTTGGCTTGGGTATGGGTAGATGGCGTTTTACTTCAACAATCTTTAATCGAAAAAGGACTTGCGGAAGTAGCATACTTATACGATGATTATCAATACACTTCACTTTTACAGGATGCTGAAGCTGTCGCCAAAGCGAATAAAGTTGGACAGTGGAGTGGCGAGACACCAACTAGTGAAGAAGAAAGTTCAACAGAAAATGAAAAAGAAACAACGAAAGAGGAAAAGAAAGAGAAAAAAGATAAAGAAAAGAACGTAATTCAAGAGTTCTTTGATAATCTTCTTGGAAAAATATTCGATTTAATCGACAAATTTCTAGAAAATATCGTCAATTGGATAGAAAGTATGTTATAATAACCAAGAAAGCAAAAAATAGGAGGTAAATATGACAAAAGTAAATCAAGATAAAGCAAAGAATATAGCAATAGTAGTACTAGGTGTTATCGTCTTTTTATTCGCTGGATACTTTGTTTCCGAAAATACGGGAGATCGTTCTAACGATAAAACACCAGTTGATGCAGCAAGTGGTGGAACAACAGACGAAACAGCATCAAATCCATTGCTAGAAAGTGGAGAAGTTCTTCCGGAAGGAGAAACAAGAGAAATCCCATCGATCACGTATAGTGAGATGAAAGAAGCAATGGAAAATAATGAAAAGAGAATTATTTTCTTAGGAAGTGCTACTTGTAGTTGGTGTAATTATCAACGTCCAATACTAGAGTATGTTCTTTATCAATATCCTGATGTTAACGTATATTACTTAGATGTTAATGCGTTAACCAATGATGAATACAGCGATCTAACTTCATTGCATGAGAGTCTAGCTGGATTCGGAACACCAACATTTATCGTGTTCGAAAATGGCGAAGTTACTAGTGTCGATCAAGGTGCTCGTGGTATAAGTGGCCTTATTTCATTGCTAACAGAATATGGCTTTATTAGTGAAAGTGAATAAGTAAAGGAGTGAGAAAATGGAATCTGGAAATATCTACGAAAAAGCAAAAGCGTTTAAGAAAAAGTATCCTATGACAATTGCGTGGCGGTTAAAGAAAAATGCTAAAATCATTGAAAAGTATTTGCGCCCTAACGAAGAGGTGCTTTATGTATTCGTTGCGCAAAAGAATAATAATCCATTCGATATTTTCACTACCGCTGTTTTAGCCTTAACAAGTGAAAGATTGATTATTGGTAGAAAAAGAGTTGTATTTGGCTATTTCTTCGATTCCATTACTCCTGATCTATTTAATGATCTAAAAGTATTATCCGGCATCATCTGGGGAAAAATTCATATCGATACCGTCAAAGAATATATTACTTTGTCTAATCTCGATAAAGCTGCTCTTCCCGAAATAGAAAAGATGATCGGAACTTACATGAGCGAACAAAAAAAAGTACTAAATTCTCAAGAATCAATTTGAGATTAGTACTTTTTTCTATTTTAAGATGAGTTCAAAAAATTTCTTGGTGAAAATCCTATTTTGAGATATAATAAAAATAGGAAGGTGTATGAAGTGAAACGAGCAATATCTGTTTGTATCTTACTGCTTTTATTATTTTTTATCGCTCAGTATGCGATTGTTTATTTTAAACAAGATCATGAAGCAAACTATCAGATCAGTAAAGGCGAACTTACTTTTGATATTCAAGAGTTCTACAATAAAAGCAACAATGACACATATTACATTAATATTACAACAGGAGATTATCAGTTTGGATATACAATAAAAAATAATTTTAATAAAAGAAAACAAATTATTGAAGATATCGAATTAATTAATCGTGATGGAACGATGTGTGTTTTCCCAGTCTTTGGTAAAGAAGATAATGATCACAATATCGAATGTAGTAGTGGAGGAGTCCTATATTCTTATGAAGCACAAAAGACTAATCCTGTAGCGCAAGAATTAGTAAATACATTAAAAGAAAAAGGGTATCAGAATCCATCTTGGCAAGAATCAACCACTACCGGAGAGAAGACAACAACTTCTACCGTCTATAAAGATAATTTGTTAGATAATGATTATATTACGATTTGGAATTACCAAAATCTAGAGATAATCAAAAAAGATAGTGCATTAGAACAAAGCTTATCTTCTTATGAAAAATACGAAAATACTCATGGTGCTTTAGTTGGTAAATATTATATTATACCTGTCTATTATAATCAAAATGTATTTGATTTTCAGGAATTAGTAATTTACGATATCGTCGAAAATAAAACAGATCGTCTTAATTTAGAGCGAACAATGTCACAGGATACCTATATTAATGGTATCGTAGATGGTAAACTTTACTATATGGATAAAGATAACCTAGTACAATTAGAAATCAATCCTGAGAAAAAACAATATCGAGTAATTGGAAATACAGATTTAAATGGTCAAATGTATAATGGTAGTTGGGAGACCGTCAATATTTATGACTTAGTCGATGAGAAAAAATTTCAAAAGGATTATAGTGATATTCCTGAAATTGCTTCCAAAAATCCAGTTATGACTTATGAAAATGAAACCGATTATTATTACTATACAGCAGATGGTAATTTCTACCGTTTAAGTAAACGAGATTTAAGTCTACCGATTTTACTATTTCAACAACTAGATACAAAAGAAGTAATCTTTAATCAGGATACATTCTATTTCCTAATTGACAATAGCCTTTATTACTATAACGAGAATTATGGAAAAAGATTAATTCTTCAAAACGATGAATTAAGATATAACGATAATAATCGTATCGCAGTATATAAAGCGTCTTCAGAAAAATAAATTTCTAATCAAAAAATAAACACTCAAGTTCACACTTAAACTTAGAGTGTTTTTCTTTACCTCCTTGAATATATTAATATAGGAGGTAAAGAAATGGAGACATATATCGTAAAAGAAGGAGACAACATCGCAACGATTGCGAAGAAATATAATATTAGTATCGTTGACTTGATTAATCAGAATAATTTAGAAAATGTCTATTATCTAGAACCAGGCTTGGAGTTAATCATTCCTGAAGAGAAGGCACCACTTGGTTTTACTCATTATACTGTTAAAAAAGGAGATAATCTCTATGAGATAGCGAAACGCTACAATATCAGTGTAAAAGATCTCTCAGAATTAAACGGTTTAGAAATCAATGAATACATTTACCCAGAACAACGGTTGTTAGTGCCAGAAGAAGGGGTACAGGTTTATATTACGAAAGATGGCGATACGATTCAAACCATTATCGATAAGTTAGGTACCAATCGAGAAGAAATTTTTGTCTATAACCCTAAAATCTATCTTTTACCAGAACAGTTGATTGCCTATCGAAAAAGAAACGAACCAAAGGATCCAGAAAAGGGACTAAACAGTTAATGACTGTTTTTTTCTTGGCTATCTTCAGTAAGAGTAAAAACCGCTTGTTTAAAAAACTTTACAGGATATAAGAATTTTAACTGTCTTACTAACCGAAAGAGTGCTTCATCTTTTCCTTTACACTCTAACATAATATCCACGTCATAGGGATATTTTTTTATGACTTCCAAAAATTGGACAAAAGACTTATAGTCGAGATAAAAACTATGGGCACGTTTTTCTTGTTTACTTTTGGGAGAAGAAAAATGAACTTTAGGAGGATAACCACTTTCTTTCCAAGTCGCTAAAATACGTGATAGAAAGTGATCTAAGTTATATTGAGTGTGATTACAACGATAATGATGATAATCAAGAACCATTTGTAGATGTAATTCTTCACATAAAGCTAGCGTATCTTCGATTGTATAGATCTTATCGTCATTTTCTAATAAAATCATCTGTTGAAGAGGTAAGGGAAGTTGAAAAAAGTTTTTCTTAAAGCGTTCAATACTTTCTTTTTTCCCTATCACTGAACTACCGATATGAAGAACGACTTTCCCATTATCGATTCCTAGTGCCTGATAAATGGCATAGATAAATTCTAGTATTTTTATACTACTAGTAACGACTTCTTGACGATGACTATTTAATACACAAAATTGATCGGGGTGAAAATCGACTCGGATTTGATGACGTTTAATCCATTGGCCAATTCTTTTCCATTTCGTAAGAAAAGGGGTAATATAGTCAAAGTCAACTTCAGGATGTGTCGCAAGGGGAATCATATTCTGACTCAATCGATAAAAATAAATGCCATTTTTCACATTATAGCGAAGAATATTTTCTAATACTGTAAGATTATCGAGGATGATTTCGGTTAATTTTACATTAGCTTTTTCTGTTCCTAATTTTTGATACTGACTAAAAGAGAGCGTTTTATAATGAATATAATCATTTAGGGTAAGAGAAATCGCGACATAACCTAATCTAATTTTCATGATGAATCACCAATCCTAGTATACCCAAAAACTTAATCTTTCATAGAAAAAAATAAATTATAGACATATCTAGTTGACAAATGTTATATACTGTTATATACTGTATAACACGAAAGGGGCGATAACGATGAAAATCATTATTAGTAATAGTAGCTCTATTCCGATTTACGAACAGATTAAACAGGCAATTATTGAACAGATCTTAAATAATGAGCTTCAAGAAGATGAAGCCCTGCCATCGATTAGAAATTTGGCTCAAGATATTAAAATCAGTGTCATGACAATAAAAAAAGCATACGATGAGCTAGAAAATGAAGGCTATATTGTATCTCGTCAAGGAAAGGGGACCTTTGTAGCACCCAAAAATACAGAACTAGCCAAAGAACAAGCCCAAAAAGAAATCGAGAGTTATATGGGAAAAATTGTCGATATTGCGGAAAAGTTTCAAATTAAACAGGAAGAGATTATCGAATTAGTAAAAATATTCTATGGGAGTGATGAATAAATGAATGCGATCGAAATAAAAGGTTTAGTCAAAAAATATGATGAGAAGTTTCAACTCGGAAAGTTAGATTTAACTGTTCCTAAAGGCGTAATTGTTGGTTTAATCGGCGAAAATGGAGCGGGGAAAACAACTCTCTTAAAAGCCATTTTAAATATTATTCAAACGGATGAGGGAACCATAAAAATTAACGGTAGAGATAATCATGAGGAAAAGACAAAAGAAAACATCGGTGTGGTTTTAGATAACATGTTTTTTCCAGAACTTCTTACTGCCAAAGATATCGAACTAGCGATGAGAGGAATAGCTAAGAACTGGGATACTGAATTATACTACAATTACTTGAAAGAATTTTCTCTACCAGTAGATAAACCATTAAAAGCACTATCTAAAGGAATGAGAAAAAAATTAGAAATTGC
This sequence comes from Candidatus Alloscybalousia intestinigallinarum, assembly GCA_018716115.1. Classification (GTDB taxonomy): domain Bacteria; phylum Bacillota_I; class Bacilli_A; order RF39; family UBA660; genus Alloscybalousia; species Alloscybalousia intestinigallinarum. The sequence goes on along the minus strand of DVKF01000059.1, from coordinate 2,299 downwards.
TACTGCCTTATCTCATCATCCAGATATTTTAATTCTAGATGAAGCAACGAGCGGACTAGATCCAGTCATTAGAAATGAAATCTTAGATATCTTTTTAAATTTTATCCAAGATGAAAATCATACCATTATCTTATCTACGCATATTACAAGTGATTTAGAACATGTCGCCGATAAGATTGTCTTCATTGACCAAGGAAAAATTGTTTTAGATAAAGATCGTGAAGAATTAATTGATCACTATGGAATCTTAAAATGTGATCCTGATAAAATGGATCAAGTAAAAAAAGAAGATTATATCTGTTATAAGAAAAATAAATACGATGTAGAATTCTTAGTCGCAGATAGAGATAAAATGAGAAAGAAATATTCTGATTTTGTGGTTGATAAAATGACTTTAGAAGAATTAATGTTATTAATGATTAAGGGGGTAAAGTAACATGAAAGGATTAATTGTCAAAGATTTATTGTTGATCAAAGAAAATATAAAACAACTCGTTCTATTTGTTTTGGTTTTTGTCTTTATTGGACTACAAGGTAATCAAATACTTGTCTTTGTGCCAGCTTTTCTATCCATGATGATGTTTCTAAGTACCTTTAGTTACGATGATTATAATAAGTGGAACAGTTATGCGGTAACCCTTCCTAATGGTAGAAAAAATATCGTAAAAGCGAAATATATAGCGAGTATTTTCTTATCGTTAGTCGCTATTCTACTTACTTATCTCTTGGTTATTCTATTTGGCGTAGCTAACCATAATTTAAACTTAGAAGAAACTACCACTACATTATTAGGATGTTGGAGTGCGATTATTCTTCTTCAATCTATTATGTACCCGTTAATCTTTAAATTAGGAATAGAGAAGGGAAGAATATTTCTACTTGTTCTTGTCTTTGGAATTAGTGCGTTAATCGGTCTATTATTTCAGAATATAAAAATTTCTCTATCCACTGAAGCTATTCACTTTCTCGATAATTATCTACTAATTATTTTGCCATTCCTTATGGTAATTATCTTGTATATATCTTATAAAATATCTGAAAAAATCGTTCAAAAAAAGGAATTTTAACTGGCATCTGAATAAACTTCAGATGTTTTTCTTTACAGAAAAAGGATAACTAAGTAAAATAAAAGAGTGATAAGTATGAATCAAGAATTAATAAAGTTAACGAAGAAATACGATAAATTACAGAAAAAATATGGGGCGAAAGAATTGGATTCGATTTATTTTGGAGGATACAGTAAAAATCCAGATATTTGTTTTGTATTCATGAATCCAACAGGTAGAAATATTGCCTCTCAAAAATCATGGCATGGATTAAAAGCACCTTGGATTGGAACGAAGAACGTTTGGGACTTGTTTTATGCCTTAGATTTAGTCGATGAAGAGATTTATCAAAAAATAAGGACACTAAAGGGGAGTGAGTGGACGGAAGAGTTCGCAATAGAAGTGTATCAAGATGTGGAAAAACATAAGTATTTTATCACTAATCTAGCAAAATGCACCCAAGTCGATGCGAGAGAGTTACCAGACGAAGTCTTTAAACAATATCTTCATTTATTAGAAAAAGAAATTTCTCTCATTAACCCTAAAGTAATTATTTTGTTTGGAAATCAAGTAAGCTCTATCGTTTTAAACGAAAAAATATCTGTATCCCAAGTGAGAAGACAATGTTTCACTAAGAAAATCGATAACCAAGTCTATAAGTGTTATTCAGTCTACTATCCGATTGGAAATGGTCGGTTCAATATCGATAAGGCAATCGAAGATATCAAATATATAATGAAAGAGGAACAAATAACGAAGATAAGAGGAAAAGAACAGATAGAGGAGGAAGCAAAATAAAAAATAGGAAGCTTTTTCCTATTTTCTAGTCCATCTTTTTAATGATTCGACAAGGATTACCCACCGCAACAACATTATCTGGGATATCTTTGGTAACAACACTTCCTGCACCAATCACTACATTATTACCAATGGTAACTCCAGCTAGAATGACAACATTTCCTCCAATCCAAACATCGTTGCCAATTTTTATCGGGAGATCGATTTCAATCTGATTTCTTCTTTTTTCCTTATCTAAGGGATGCTTAGGGGTAAACAAAGAAACATTAGGTCCCATCATCACATGATTACCAATCGTTACTTGATTCCCATCTAAAATACAGAGATTATAATAAATTTAAACATACAGTGCATGTTTAAATTCTAGGGCATTTCCCCGCTGCTTGCAGCGTATGGCCGAACGTAGTATGATAAATACGGAGTGAGGGCGATGCCTATGAGTGAAAGTGAATTTT
>DVKF01000058.1 GCA_018716115.1 Candidatus Alloscybalousia intestinigallinarum | reverse complement strand
GCTTCTTCGGTTCCTTCTTCACTACTTGGCGGAGTTACTTCTTCTTGATTTTGGTTATTCTCTGGTACTTCTATTTCTTCTTCTGGAATCTCTTGTTTTTCTTTAATCTGGATTAAATCTAAGAAATCTTCGTAGCTTGTTTGCGTTTTTTCTATTTCTACTAATGTTTTTTCATCTACTCCAGTAATCTCTTTGTAAGTCCACGCTTCATCCTTAAATTCATAGTATCTAATCTCGTCTTCTTGAAAGTAAATAATACTATATATTGGGATCTGTCTTTCTTCCGTTTCGGTAATTACTTTTATTGGAAGAGTATTCATGAGTAAATTTTCTTCTAAAAGAACAAAGCTATACTTCTCTTCGTCCACTTTTAGATAATCTGAAGTGTGATATAAGTTACCGGATGCGATAATCGTATTCGGAAAGGCATCTACTTGTTCATAATCTAATTGGATAAATTTACCGGTTGATGAGAAGTTTAGAATCCTACTACCATCTTTTGAAATTAAAGGATAACTAGTCGTAATCTCTTCCTTCTTGTTTTTTCCTACATAGAGCTTGTCTCCTTGTTGATAGACTTTATCCATCTCTTCTACTTTTGTGGTTTCTACTTGTTTTCTCTCTTCATTATTATCCTGATACAAATTCGTCGTAATCTGATTATTCTTTAAGAGATAGCCATCCATCTCAATAAAACCTACTTCTTTAAACCGCAAAAAGGTGATATAAAAACCTATCACCAATACAACCACTAATATTCCGAATACTTTTTTCATCCTATCACATCCATTATGAAAGATTATCTAAATAGTTTAAATTCTTCATCAACAACCTAGTATTCTCCGCATAGATAATACCATCAATACTGACATTTAACTGATAACCATCTCCTAAAACAAATACATCTCCTACTACATTTTCTTCAACAAACGCAGTATCATTCTTATAATCATAAACCATGAGCTCACCATTATAATTGAAAATCAAATAAGAATAAGGAGAAAGTGGGATTGTTCTACCATCTGGTAATTGAATCGTGACTTCTTCTATGAAGAAATATAAGTCATTCCCATCATAAAGGAAAGCATTCTCAATTAAATAATTAAGTCCTCTATTTGTTAAATAACTATCTACACCAGTACCATCCAAAACTGTAAAATAAGGAACTCTTCGCTGTAACCCATTCGATTTTGGAAATACTACTGACATATCTTTAGGAAATATTACCTTTTTCTCTTTCTGATAATAGAAAGGATCAGAATCAAGTTCTACTACTTCATCATTAACCTTTAATTCCGTAATCTCTTTCTCATTACTAATTGTTAACGAAGTATCATACATAAACTTCTGAGTACCAAAATACTGATACATAGAAGCATCTTCTACCGTATAAGTCTCAAGTTCCTTCTCTACTTGTCGTAACATAAAAATAACCCCAATGCCGATTAATAATACCGCCAAACCAATTAAAATTTTAATAAAATGTTTCTTAAAAAATAATTTTAGTTTTTTCATTACTTTTTTCATATTATTTTTCTCCTTTTTTTAATTTTCTTTGGATATATTTATTTTTCTTTAACACATAATCGACATCTTTGACCATAAAATAAGTACCATAAATAAATGTAAAAATCAGTAATAGAATGTAAATTAATACAACATACCAAACACTTTGTACGGTAAAAATATAATCGTGAAAAATCATCTTAGAGAATAATACAAAGTATAAGATAACAGAATTTAAACTATCTAATAGTATATTAAAATATCGTTTATTCAGTAAATTATATAAGATACCTGGAATAAGTAAAAAATAGAAATGAACATCTTCAAAAATAGAAACATAATCATTTTGAAATAAACAATAAACAAAAAATATATATCGTACTCCTAATAAAGAAATAGAAATCGTATTTAAATTAGAAAGTCCTAAGAAAATACCATATATCTTTAGTTTTCTTCCTTTAGGATTAAATTTTTTAAATAAAAAATACGTAATTAGAAGTACTAGAAATATCGCTACAGAGAAGGAAACGATAAAAGGAAAAAGATTCGCTATTTCATTCAGAATGTTCATAAACTAATTCCTTAATTAACAATTTAAATTGGTTATGTTGATGGATATAGTAACCTTCAATATTTTCTTTTCTAATGGTTTCTTTCTCTGTCTCTATTTCTACACTACCTTCTACTCGACCAATCATCGCTAAATAATCTTTCATAATCAAAAGATTATAATCTTTACTTTTGATTCGAATGATTTTTACTTGATCGATTTCTTCTAAGCCATTACTGATCGTAAAGATCTTTACTACTAAATCGTTATTCATATTTACCTATAAAGAGGAATTTATCCTCATCTATGGAATCATAAGTTCCTTGAAGAATATTCTCAACATCAGTTAAGACATCTTCTATCGCTACAAATTTACCAGGTATGTTGGTATAATTTTCTGCAACAAACATTGGCTGAGTAAAATAATTACGAAGTTTACGAGAACGATAGAAAATGTTTTTGTCTTCGTTAGATAATTCATCGATTCCTAATACGGCGATAATTTCTTCCAATTCTTGATAACGGCTTAGATAACGTAGAACTTCTTCTACTAGTTGGTAATGTCTTTTACCAATTTTTTCAGGATCGATTAACTTACTGGTCGAACGAAAAACATTTACGGCTGGATACAAACCATTTTCAGCTACTTTTCTATCTAGAGTAATTTGTCCATCCATGTGGGAAATGATTGTCTGAACGGCTTCATCAGTATAATCATCAGCAGGAATATAAATGGCTTGGAATGAAGTAATGGAACCATTTTCACAAGAATTAATTCGCTCTTCTACTTTACTGACATCAGAAATCATCGTTGTTGGATAACCATTTTCAACTGGGATTCGATTTAACTCTGTTGAAATTTCCGATTGTGCTTGCACAAAACGATAAATATTATCGATGAACAACAGTACATCTTGATGCTCCTCATCACGAAGATATTCCGCAATTGTAAGACCACTATAAACCGTTTTCGACCGCGCTACTGGATTTTCTCCCATCTGTCCAAATACCATAGAAATCTTATCTAAAAGATGAGATTGCTTCATCTCATCGTAAAGTTCTTTTCCTTCACGTGATCTTTCACCAATACCAACAAATACAGCATTACTAGATAAACTCTGATATACATTGTGAATTAACTCTTTGATCAAGACGGTTTTACCAACACCAGCTCCACCAAGTAATCCCATTTTAAATCCTTTCGCAATTGGAGAAAAGAAATCGATTACTTTAATACCTGTCCACATAATATCAGAATTCACTTCAATTGAAGATAAAGAAAGATTATCATGATAAACATTACGTTTACGAATCGTAGTAAATGCTTGATTATCTAATAATTCGCCATAAGAGTTAAATACTCTACCTAAAGCTTGGCGTGAATATTCTATCTCAATACCCTTATCTTCTAAATAAACAGGAAGCCCTTTCTTTAGTCCAATCACGCTATAAAAAGGAATCGTCGTTGCGACCAAGTTCTCTATTTCGACGACTTCTAGTCTTAACTGTTTATCCTTGTATTCGATTCTTAAAATATCTCCGATTTTTACTTTATTTTCTACTTCCAAATATACTCTAACATTAATATCTGAAATAGCTAAAACTTTACCGATCTCCATCTTGTTCGCCAACCCTCCTATAGTTACTAATTTGTTTTTTAAAAGCTTGATACTTTCTTTCTTTTCTTTCCTCTTTTTCTTTTTCTTCTTCGATTTCTTCAATCTTAGATAACGACTCTCTAGTTGTTCGTTCCCTCATTACATTTTCACTAGCCCAACTATTTGCTTCTAGTATCTTTAATTGATAACAAAGATAGATCAAAATTAATTGTGTTAATACCTGATTTACATCGGTTTCAATCACATAATCTGTATCAGTATCTACCTCTTCTTTTGCATTATCAGTAGGAAATATTCTCTTTACCTCTAAGCGAATATCATTTACATTATAGTAATGATTATAAATAACATTTAATTCCTTTAATCTTTTTGTTTTTATCAAAGGATAAATAATTTCTTCAATCGGCGTAAAATCTTGATAAAAATCTTCTTTACTAATATTTAAGATGACATCTTTACTATCTGAAAATATCTTTTTACCAATCATCACTTTTTGAACATTCGTATTTTCTTCTGCCTGTTTCCGAACTAAACTATTAAAGTTACCACAAAAACCTAAGTCATTACCTAAGTAAAAATTTAAAGTGACCCCAGTATCTGCTTCATCTAATATCTTTAAATCAATATTGAGATTACGATTATACAATATCTGAGAAATCATCGTCGTTAGTTCTTTTTCTACTGAAAAATATTTCTCTGCTTTTCTCTTTGCCTTGTCCACTCGTAACAAAGAATGGAAATTCATAATTTTTACAATATTCTCTACATTAGCCATTTTTCTTATCCTCTAAAAAGGCAAACTTTTGAATGATTTCATTTTCACTACAAGGAGAATATTTTGGTTGAATCAATTGATCAAGTATCTTCTTTCCTTCAAAGATTTTTTCCTGTAGTTCTTTGCTCATTTCATCGATATTCGCTAATTCGTAAATCTCTCTTGTTTCTAGATAACTAAGTAGCTTTCGCCTGACAGATGCGCCTAGTTTCTTCATATCTTGTGTCTGTACTGATCCTCCTAATCGGGAAACAGAAAGTCCATAATCGATAGCAGGTTTCTCTCCTTTTTGAAAGTTTTTAGAAGATAAAACGATCTGTCCATCTGTGATAGAGATAATATTCGTAGAAATATAGTCTGTGATATCCCCACCCTTAGTCTCAACAACTGGCAAAATCGTAATACTTGCCCCGTTTTTATACTGACATCCTTTTTCTAACAGCCGAGAATGTAGATAAAAGATATCTGATGGATAAGCATCTCTTCCTGGACTTTTACCAGAAATTAAACTGATTTCCCGATAAGCATCAGCATGACGTTTTAAATCATCTAAAACGACTAAAACATCGTACCCTTTTTTCATATACTTTTCGGCTACAGAAAGAGCATAATAAGGAGTTAATACTAAGACTGGTGGCATTTCATCATTGAACGCAGTAACGATAATCGTATAACTCATGGCGTTTTTCTTCAATAAATCATAATAGATTTCTTTGACTTCTTTTTTGGTCTTACCAATCGCACAATAGATACAAATGACATTTTTTCCTCGCTGATTAACAATGGTATCTAAACAAATCTGACTTTTTCCGGTTTTCTTATCGCCAATAATCAACTGTCTTTGTCCTCTTCCAATCGGATAAATCAAATCAATACCAGTAATTCCAGTTTGAAGAGGTCTTTTAACCGCTGTACGATCCATAATAGGAATAGGTTCTTCTTCAATTCTTACTTTTTCTTGATTTTGAAACTTCTTACCAATTAATTGATCAATACCAAAAATATTAATCATTCTACCCAAGGCATCTTCAGAAAACTCACCCATATATTCTTCATTTGTTTGATAAGCCAAATCTCCAATCGTTAGTTCCTCATCCTTATGTAAAATAGCGACAAAAACCCGATTGGTTTCAATCTTTGTCACATATCCTAACGCTTTATTTGCTAAATTGATTTTCTCGTAGAAAAAGACATCGTCTAAGCCAACCACTTCGACAATAAACTCTTTCATATTCGTAATTTTTCCAACCCCAAAACGATTATTGTTATTTTCAATCTGTGACATTTTATCATTAACAATCTTCGTTAATTCATCCGACTTATCCGCCATAGTATCACTCCTTACGTAAGACTATAATCATATAATTTATCTTGATAACGAATGCGAATACCTTTGTATATCTTATCATTATATACAGTTTTGATTCTCGCATCCCACTGATCATAATTTAAATCCTTATCCCCTACTTCAATATAGATAACAGGATCACTCTTTCTAATTTCTACTTCTAAGTATTCTAGAAAATCATTAACATTAAAGCGATTAGTCGCTAAATGATATTGGTTTATTCTCTCTTGCGAAACCGGAGATAGTCTTTGAATGATATCAAATAATAATTGCTTATTTCCAGAAATCTTTCGATAAATTTCATATTGACCGAGATACTTTTTAAGTGCTAAGAGTTCTTGATGAACCACTTCATTCGTTCTAGATTGATTCTCTTTTAAGAATAAAGTAACGATTTTGTCATTATCTAAATCGAACTCTTCATCAATAGTCTTCATTTTCTGTAACAAACCCTCTACCTGATATTCTGGTAACTTATCAGAAACACAGACAACGGCAGCTTCTTGTTCACTATCTCCTTCTTCTTCCAACCTTATTCTTTCCTTATTCTTCTCTAATTCAATTAATCTTTTTTCACGTTCTTCGACTAAGTCATCATAATCCTGAAGCTTTAAAGCAAAATACTCTTTAGATTGATGATTAATCTCTTGAACAATTTTCTTTAATAGAAGAAACATAACTAATGTTAAAACGAATAATACGATAATAACGCCAGTAATCACTTCTATCATATTGTTTTCTCCCTACAAAGTTAATGGATTAAAGAATAGTAAGAAAAATACAAAGGCAAATAAGAATAATAGGAATACTGTGGTTACAATTAAAATCGTAATAACCGAATGGACGACATCCGCTTTTGTTTCGGGATTCCTTCCTACCGCTTCAGCTACTTTTGAAGCCATGATTCCAATTCCTATACCAAGTCCTAAAAAAGCAAGACCTAACATCCAGCCAATAGCATTCATTGTAGCAGATAAAATACTTTCCATAAATTTCACTCCTTATTGATTAATATATTTACTAGTGATAGGGAAATTGTTTATAAGTTGTCCATTATATACAAAATCCTCTACTCTAATCTCTATGAAATAACCCAAATTTTGATTATCAAAACTTCCGGTATAAACACCATTTGTGATTTTTGAAACATCGATTGGTTGTTCAGCTAATACCTGATTATCAGAATACAAGCGAATCGTACCACTTTCTAATTGATAAAGAGAATCTACTTTTAACTCATAATATAACTTACTAGAAGTAATTTTCGTAAAAGCAAGTTGATAATTTGGCTTATCTGTTTTAATTTTCACCACATCATCCGTTACTTCAGTTTCTAGTTCATCAACTGATTTCGCTAACTGATAACCAAACGTTACCGTATACTCAGTATTTGGAACAAGATCACGAATCGTATAAGAAGTATTTTCTTTATTCAAATAGATCTTCTTCGCTTCCACACCTTCACTTTGTAGAATGAGAAAAATCGCATTATATTCATTGTTCGGATCGAAGACCTGATAATTAACCGTTAATGAATTTACACTAGTATCTACAGACTTCAAAGAAACCCAACGAGTTAGATCAAGATGAACCTGTTCTTCATTATTTTGTTGCTGTTGTTGCTCATTAAAATCGTTAATATTTCCCGTTAAATTATTAAAACTATTCACTAGTTGTTCAAAATAATCATCATAATAACTATTATCCGTGGTAATAGTTTCCTCTTGTTCTTCCTCGACTGGATCTTGATATTCATTACTACTACCAATAATATTCTTTAAATCGATTTCTCGATCAGTTAAAATCAACTTCTCATGAACAACATCAAAGTCGTATAAACTTCCTTTAATTACCATCGGATTAATTGTCTTTTCATACATTTCATGATTAGCGAGTGTCGCATTTCCTTGCTTATCTAACTCAATAATCAAATATTCATCGGTATTTAAACCGCTAGTAGAAGTAAACGTACTATCAATCCATAAATATTTACGATCGGCAATTTTATAAAATTGCGGAACATTAGCTTTTACTACTTCCGTCATTTTCGTTAATTTCTGTACTTCGCCCGAAGTAGAAACTTGATAAAAAGTACCATATAAGTACATCTTATAATCCGCATCATTATAAACTACTGTACTTGGACCAATCTTATACTTTTGACTAATACCGTCCGTCAACATAGTCAAGTAAAATGCATTGTCAAAACTTTTCTTTAATATCGCATCATCCTCTACCTCGATGTAATTAAAATCATCGTCGTATAGGAAACTTCCTTTCTGTAAAGTATAAGTAGAAGTATCTAAATTTAATACATAGCGAATACCAAAGAAGAAAATCAATAAAATAACGAAAACTAATATAGCGAGCAATACAAACAAACGAATGTTTTTGATTCCTAATTTACGCATATGATCTTCTCCTTTCTAATCGACAAAGTTATATTGAATGGATTCTTCCGCAATTACTCGATCATCGGTCAAGAACTGTAACTGAATATAATATACACCTGGCTCAGTAATCGAATCTGGTAAAGTATAAGTATAATAAGTAACCCCACTAGCTGTACTCAAAACTGGTACGAATGCAGCTTGATTATCTATTGCGTATCCATTATTACTATAAATAGAATAACGAATATTATTAATCGAAGTTAAACGATAGCTATCATAAAAAACTAAATTTACTTTCGTTTGATCATCTAAATTCGTAACCGCATAAATCTTACCAACATCCACACCCGCATCATTTAATGATGAAGAAACATAAGTTTTTTCTTCTTCAACGAGAGTATCAGCAGCATTAACAGCATTCATTGTATATAAGATTTTTAACGTATATTGTTTATCTGGTTCAACCTGATTAATAGTAAATTTCTGATTGTATTGATCTGTATGATATTCTTTGCCTTTATATTCATCTGGAGTAATATCATTACCTTCCTGATCTAAAATTTGAACTCGATAATTGTCGTTATAAATAACTTTTTGATAATCGTAAACACTTACTCTAAAGGTTAAACTCAAGCCATCAGAATTATCTCTCGCTGAACTAATACCGATATATGGTTGTCTTAACTGATTAAAGGTATAATGATAACTGCTAGCTGGTTGTAATTCAATCTCGTAACTTTCATCATTATTATCAATCATCGTAAATGCACGAATAACGACCGCATACCGTTGTTCCGTAGTAACACCACTACCCGGAGAAACCTTAATATATTTAGTCATCTCACGACTGAATACATAATCTGGATCAATAGCTAAATCTACCTTTGTTAACTCTTCTTCTCCAGCTTCATTTTGACCAACTTTATAAACTTCATAAATCAAACGATCAAAACCAGTTATTTCTTGAAGTTGATAACTAACTTTTAAGTATTTTTCATCATAACTATCCGCTGTATACTCAATTTGAATATTTGAGGCACCGACACTACCTAAAGTTCTAAAGTAATAATTACGATCGTAAATTATTTACTTAACTTCCCGTTTTCATACTGACGAGAAGTTACTTCTGAACTTTGAAGGGGGGAAGGAATAAATAAAAAATAAATCAAGGATTAGTTTACTAACTTGCTTGTCCTTGAGTTGTTT
>DVKF01000001.1 GCA_018716115.1 Candidatus Alloscybalousia intestinigallinarum | reverse complement strand
AATCACTTAAATTTTATCATATTTCTATCTTTTTTCATACTTTTTTATTCATAAAATGTCCCTTTAACCGAGAACTTTCCAGTAAAAATCGTTATTTCCTTTTCATGGGACGTTATCTCTTAATTTAACGAATCAGCGCGTGCTTCAACTTTTTCAAAATAAATAACCGTGAAAAAATTATTTTGTTAAACAACAAAACAGAATGGTATTTTAATGGATGTTATATTTTTCAAGAAAAAAACTACAAGTTTCAGATACTTGCAGTTCACTAATCATCAATAAAATCAAATTATTTTAAACGTTTTTCTAACATCTTTGGCTGTTCATCTACACTTTTCATCGCTTCATCAATAAATTGATTAATATTTTCCTTATATAGTAGTAATGCTTTTTTTACTGTTTCTAACACTTCTTCTTTTTCTATTCCTAAAAAGGTCGCAATTGCTTCAGTAGAAAAACATTTTCCATCCACATAACCGAGCTTTAAGGAAACAATAACTGCTTCCTTAGGAGATAAAGTACTTATCATTTGCTGAAAAGTAGACAAATTCAAGAAGTCTGATATCTTTTTATCATCATGTTTTTCTATATCTACCGGTTTTTCTAATGGGATAATTTCTACTGGCTTTGTTGATTCTTCTTTGATATTTATCGGTGTTTCTACATTACTCAAACCGTTGCTTTCACTTTCTGTTGGTCCCTGTTCTTTAGCCATCTTTTTATTTTTTGGTCGAAAACATAACTCTCTTTTTAACCTTGGAATTAAATCATGATAAAATCTGGCACTTTCTTCTCGTGTTAACCTTGTTTTTATTGGATGTTGCCAATCACTACCATATCTTAAATTGATTAAAGCTTTATCACTTTCACTTAACGTAGCCAAAAGTTTGTCGATTTCTTCTTTTGGATATGGTTCTAAAAGTTGGTAAATGGTTTTCCATTTTTTTGATCCTTTTGTTTGAGACGAAGTCTTTTTCAATTTTAATAGTGTTTTTGTTCTATTCTTTGGATCTTTATACAATTCTTTAAATTTTTCAATATTATCTAGAGATTGACTAGGATTATCTGTATAGTTCGCAAATAATTTTATGCCATTAAACTTTCTTAATTTTCTGAATCCTGACAATTCAAGTTGCCTTACCCTTTCATCTGATACATGATATCGTTCACTAATCTCTCGTAGAGTCCATTTTTTACCGTCATTTAATCCATAACGTAACACGATAACCGTTTTTTCTTTAGGTTTTAACTTAGCTTGGTCAAATAAATGATCTATCTGTTGGGGTAACATACTTAAAATAGAAAAATCTTCTATAGACTTCTCATCAGCAGAAAGAAAATCTTCTAATTCTGTCTCACCATCATGATCAATAATCGCATTTAAGCTAATGCTATCTAAAATTAATTTTTGAAGTTCTTTTGCTTCAACGATAGATATTCCCATCTTAGTAGCAATTTCCTCTATTGTCGGTTCACGATTAAGCTCTAATTTTAACTGAGATTGAATTTTCTTATAGGTAGATAGCCTTTCATTTTTCCATACGGGTATTCTAATATCTTTTCCTTTATTATGTAGGGATCGAATGATTGCTTGTTTAATCCACCAAATGGCATAAGTAGAAAATTGGTATCCTTTTTCTACATCAAATTTATCAACTGCGATGAGTAAGCCAACATTTCCCTCTTGAATTATATCCGCAAATTCTAGTCCCTTATATCTAAACCCTTTAGCGACGGAGACAACCAATCGTAGATTACTCTCTATCAATTTTTCTTTTGCTTTAACGTCTCCTTGTTTCATCCGATAAGCAAGAGAAACTTCCTCTTCTTTCGTTAATAAAGGATATCTGCCAATATCTCTAAAATATATCGCAAGGATATTGGTAGTTTCTTCTTCCACACTGCTTTCTAGATTTAATTTCTTATCGATGTGTTTCACCATACAATAGCTATCGATGATAAACAAAATATTCGTATCTTCGAATACTTCGTTCCCATTTCCAGATAGAAACTTTTCTTGATATTCATTAAAAACCAACTCTACGTTTTCTCTTAATTTTTTGTTTTCTTTAATGATTTCCATCATCCTATCTGGATTAGGTAAATAGTTATACTGAGTAAAAAAGAAAGATAGTTTTTCCAAGTTCTCTAAAGCATCAACGATAGTGAGTTGTTTCTTAAAATACCTAGTAATATAAGCCTTAATGATTTCAGAAGCTTGTTGTTCATCAAGTAATTTTTTCTCTCCTTGATTTACGATAAATTCATTTATTTTTTCTTTAATCGATTCTAAATCCATAGTTTCATCCGATTTTATCTCTGCTTTTAAAAATGAAAAAATTTCTTCAGAAGTGATTCCTAAATAACTAAAATTTCTTACTCGATTTGCAACATATGATTTAAGTTTATTATCTATAGTATCTTTAGCCACGACTTTCTCCTATCTGTTTAGTTAGTACTAAACTAGCTTCTTTTTCTTGCTCTTGTTTTTCATTTTCTACCTGTTGAAAGAAATCATCAACAATCGCAAAAACGCAAGAAATTTCTTCTTCATCTAATATTGGTTCCGCCGAATTAAATTCGTTAAATAATCGTTTAATTCTCGCAATAAACCCTTCTTTGTAATCGTTAGGCATCAATAAATATAAAGCATGTAGCGGGATTGAAGATAATTCTATTTCCTCTTCTTGAACAATCTGTTCACAAAAGAATCTCCAAATATCTTGAACAATGGGAAAAAGACTCTCATCGATATAAGAAACCAACCAACTTTTTAACACGTCTTGCTGCGCAAGCGATTGTGCTTGGTTAATCATTTTATGGGATAATAATTCCGTTTTTGCATATTCTGGATGCAAGAAACTATATTCTAAGACAGGAGACGAAAAAATTTGTTCATAGCACCATGTCTTAACGGTTAAAACATCTTCTGGTACTACTTTATCGATAACGTTTTTTGTAAGCAAGAATTGAACAAAATCAAAATCACTAGAAATGATATAGGTAAAAATATTTTCCCCAATACTCTTATCTAGTACTTTTCTATCTCTAGAACCCACTTCATCGATAATCTCCTCATAAGGCAAAAATAAATACGATTCCCGATTAGATAGATTCACCTCTATTCTCCGCATCGTAGAAGTTCTTTCTGATTCCTCTTTAAAATCTATCGAAGGATTTAGATAAAAGCTATCCAGCTGATAAACAAAAATTTGATAATCTAAAGAATCGGGCTCTAACTGGGCATATAATTTTTGTTCTTGTTCTACTGCAATTTGTAAAGACCGTTTCATCTCTTGATAGATACTACTATCTTCTGGGTAATCAACTAAGCGATGATAAATATCCCAAATTACTTTATCTAGTTTATATATCCTTTGTCCCAACGTTTCCATTTTGTTTTCACTTCCTAATGATATCTAACGCTTCTTCTACCGTTTGATGAAAATGCTCTAAGTTAACAGAAAGCCAGATAATATCTTTGAACTGATGATTAAAAAAAGTATACTGTCTTTTGGCATAATGTCTAGAATTCTGTTTAATTTTTTCGATTGCTTCTTCTAAGGTACAATTTCCATCAAAATAAGCATACAACTCTTTATAGCCAATTCCTGTTAATAAGGCTTTACTATGAATATTCTTGTCATAAAAAGATCTTGCTTCTTCAATAATTCCCTCTGTTACCATTTGATCAACTCGTTGATTAATCCGTTGATACAAGATATCTCGTTCAAGAGTTAAACCAATAATCTTAAATTCGTATAAAGGCCGATCTCCCTTTTTTTCTTCCACAGTACCATTTTCATACCGTTCTAATAAGCGAACTAGTCGCCTCTGATTATGACAATCCACTTCAATTTTATCCGTATAACGATGAAGCCTAGCGATAAGCTCATCCGTAGATAAATTTTCGGTCATTTTCTTTTCTTCTTTAGGAAACCGGTAATCAAACAAAGCTGCCTTCAAATAAAGACCAGTACCCCCTACTAAAATAATATTTTTTCCTCGTGAAGAAATCTCTTCAATTTTTCTACGACAATCTCTTTGATAATCATAAACCGTATATGTCTCTGTAGGGTCAACAATATCAAACAAATGATGAGGAATTCCTTCTTTTTCTTCTTCTCTAATCTTCGCAGTAGCGATATTTAAATGCCGATAAACTTGCATACTATCTGCATTGATGATCTCGGCATTTAACTTTTTCGCTAACTCGACACTTAATTTGGTCTTGCCAACACCAGTTGGTCCTACAATACAAATAATCATAATTCCTCACGCTCCCGATGATAAAGCGCATAAAAGGTATCGCGATGTTGTCTATGTTTAATCTTTTTTAACTGAATCTTATGATCAGACTTATGAATAATTTTCTCTAGTTCCTTTAACTGTTTCATATTTTCTTGAAAAAACAAAGAATCTTCACTATCACATACCCCGACAATAAAACTTCCTTGTCGAAGTAACTGATGGACAATACTTTCCGTATCTTCATAGATTCCATTACTGATATAACAAGTATCTGAAGACAAATAAAGTTCTGGATCTAATTCTTTATTAATTTTTAATACTCCATACTGAGAAATAAACGTCTTTTGATTAGGATGTTCTAAATTAGAAGATACACTATATTCCTCATTGATTACAGTTTCTAATAAGTGGTCACTTTTTCTAATTAAATGATACCTGATGATTCCTTTCGCAAAAGAGGCATTGTTTTTCGATTGTTTTTTTAAAAACATAAGATATTCATTTAAAATAGAAGGAATCGCAGTCCTAAGATAATAAGAGTATAAACTTGGGTCACGTTTTACTTCTCTAACAAAACGTTTTAATAGTTCTTGTTCCATATAATTAATTTCTCCTACATAGCTCGTTTAAATAATTTTTCTAAATCGTATTTAGAATACGTAATAATCGTCGGTCTTCCGTGTGGACAAGTAAATGGGTTCTCACAATCACGAAGTCGCTCTAACAATACTTCCATATCTTTTTGCATAATGTGGTCATTCGCTTTAATCGAAGCTTTACAAGCCACTGTTGCGGCGATATGATGAAGAAACTTTTCCATTTGAAAGTCCTCTTGGGTAATAATAATATCAATAATCTGACGAACAGCTTGTTCGGTTTTAGCTTTGGTTAACCAGACTGGTAAAGAACGAATCACAATCGTTTGAAAACCAAATTCTTCATAACCAAAGCCAATCTTGTCCAAAAGGGAAAAATTTTGTTTCAAAATCAAGTATTCATTGGTTGGAAACTCCAAAGTGATAGGAACTAAAAGGTCAGTAACTACTCTTTCCGGATTGGATAATTCTCGTAAATAATATTCGTAATTAATTCTCTCATTCGCAGCATGTTGATCGATAATAAACATGCCATCTTCATTTTCAGCAATGATATAAGTTCCGTGAACTAAACCAACAGGATACATCTTTTTGATTCTTTCTTTAGAAACGGCTTGTTTTTCTTCTGTTAGATTGAAAGACGAATCTACTTCGTCGGCAGAAGCAGATGAAGGATAAGTTGTCGGTGACTCCTTAGCTTCAAAGTCTAATTTCATCTTTTCAAACTCCTGAAACTCTTCTTCTTTTTTTTCCGCATCAAATTCTTGAGTACTAACTGGTGCATAATTGGTACTGATCGTCGTCTTACCACTAGACTCTATTTTCGTTTCTAACGAAGCATCAGGAATTAACGTTAACTTCTCCAACTGTTCAGTAATAATTTGAGTAACCAGCTCTTTTAACGTATCCATCTTCGAAAACTTAATATCCATCTTCGTCGGATGAATATTCACATCGATTAAAGCCGGATCTACTTCAATCTGTAAAACAATAATCGGATATTTATCAGGCGGAATATAAGTATGATAACTGTCAGTAATCATCCGAATTAACTCATGATTTTTAATTACTCTACCGTTTACTAAAGTCGTAATCGCATTTTTATTACTTTTCATCACTTCTGGATAAGAGATATAACCATGGATTTCATAATCGTTATTTTCTCCTTGGACTTCGATCATTTTCTTTGTCACCGCTAAGCCATAAATATCATGAATTACTTTAAGTAGGCGCCCACTACCATCCGTATTCAGTAAAGTCTTTTCATTGTTGGTTAACACAAATTTAATATTCGGAAAACTAAGCGCCATCTTATCGACATATTCACTAATATAAGCAAGTTCAGTATACAAACTCTTTAAATATTTTAAACGAACCGGCGTATTATAAAATAAATCTTCAACCACAATGCTAGTACCTTCTCTTAAATCACAAGGGGCAACGCTTAAAATCTTACCACCATCAATGATGACTTCGGTACCACTAACCCCATCAGAAGTTTTTAAAGTTACATGAGAAACACTCGCAATGGAAGGTAAAGCTTCACCTCGAAATCCTAAGCTATCGATATTAAATAAATCGTCTACTGCTTTCAATTTAGAAGTCGCATGCCGAGAGAAAGCCAGTACCGCATCCTCTTTATCCATACCGATTCCATTATCCGTCACTTTTATTTTCTTAACCCCAGAATCTTCTAACTCAATCTTAATCACGGTACTCTTCGCATCAATCGCATTTTCGACTAACTCTTTTACGACATTCATACATTTCTCAACAACTTCTCCAGCCGCAATCTTATTCGCTAAAACCTCATCCATTACCCGTATTTTACTCATTATTTACTTCCTCTCATCAATCTTCACTTTTAACATTGGTTTTTCTTTATGATAAATCATATTGTGTAACATAACACTTTCTGCAAACTTTTCTTGAATAAACTCTTCACCTAAAGAAAATTTAAGCTCATCCGGATGATATTCATAATAATGATAAGCTGCATGAAAGCCTAATTGATAAAAATTATCAAAAGAAAGTTCATTATCCGTAAACTGCATAGAAACTTGACTTTTTTCTGATAAACGCTTAGCTCTTCCCTCTAAAAAACCCAACTTATAATGTAAGTAATCTAAAGTCGGTTGATTTTCAAATACGACAGAAGAATGATCTTTACTTTCTAGTTCACGAAGTTTACCATAACACAAAAACAATTCATCATCGGTAATAAAACTAGAACGAAGCAAAAACTGATGAGTAAAATTAGAATCCTGCTTCTCCAAATACGAATAAAGTGGCTCTAAATGAGCAAGATAACATCCTTCTTTTTTAGAAGATTTCTTTTCTTCATAACGACCCAATACTTGTCCAAAAGAACGAAAATGAGGAAATAAAGAATAGGAATAAAACGGTGTATTTTGGTGTCTTTCTTCTTTAGAACGGAAAAACATTCCTACCAAATCCTCTTCTACTTCGACAATCACTTTATGAGGAAATAAGAAAACGCCATCTTGTTTAGAAACCAAAACATCTCCTACATACAGATCACTTAAATTGTATACTGCTGTCATAACAATCCCCCCTATGAACAGTTTTCTCTAATAGTTTCTTATCATATCATAATTCCTTTAAATATTCAAAGAATTTTACCGCGACATCATGATTTAAGACCGTCTCTAATTCTTCTAATGATGCTTCCTTCATTTTCTTTAATGAACCAAACTTTTTTAAAAGGGCATGTTTTCGTACTTCACCAATACCTGGCGCCATATCTAACAGTGACGCTAGAGCACCTTTACTCTTAATATTTCGGTGATAACTAATCGCATAACGGTGTACTTCATCTTGAATCCGATTCAAAAACAAAAATAAATGACTATCTTTCGGTAACGGAATCTCTTCTAAATCCTGATTTACTAACACATTCGTTTTATGTTGATCATTTTTCTTTAATCCCGCAATCGGAATCGATAAATGGAGTTGATCAATAATCTCTCGAGCTGCACTGATCTGTAATTCACCACCATCTACTAAAATCAAGTCTGGCGCAGTAAATTCTTCCATCAACACCCGAAAATATCTTCGATAAATCACTTCTTTCATCGCGGATAAATCATCTTTTACATCAGTTGAAATTTTAAATTTCCGGTACTCATTCTTATTCGGTAAGAAATGATCAAAGACAACCATACCTCCAACATAGAAAGTACCAAACAAATGAGAATTATCAAATGCTTCAATTCGTTCTAATTTAGGTAAATGAAGTAACTCTCGTAACTCTTCTTCTGCTTGTAAACGATTAGACTCTTCTCGTTCAATATTTTCATATTTTTCTGTAAGCGCTAAAGAAGCATTCTCACAAGCTAAATCCAATAGCTTTTTTAACGCTCCTCGCTTAGGAACAGAAACCTTACAATTTAAATACTCACTAAGCAAAGTACTATCTACGCAATCAGGAACTAAAATTTCTTTAGGTAATAAATGATTCTTTTCATAAAATTGAATAATATAATGGGTTAAATCTTCTTCTAATTGATCTACACTATTAAAAATATCGTTTTGTTTTCCGAAAAGTAATCCTTCACGAATAAAAAACACCGTAACTGAAAGATAATTCTTATCTTGATGAAATCCAAATAAATCAAATTGATAATTCTTATTCAAATCAATCTTTTGTTTAGTCAAAGTAATATCGATATCATTTAACATATTCTTTAACTCTAATGCTTTTTCAAAATTTAAAGCTTCGCTTGCTCGTTCCATATCTTCTTTTAATCGTTTAATGATGATTTCATTATTTCCCTTTAAAAAAGAAACAATCTCATTCATCATCTCTTTTTGTTCTGCCTCATCAATCTTCTTTTGACAATAACCTAAACATTCCCCAATATGATAATAAAGACAAACTTCTTTTTTTAACGTTTCACACTTTCTAAGAGGATAAATACGATTTAACATATTTACGGTTTTACGAGCCGCTCCGACATTAGGATAGGGGCCAAACAATCGACTTTTATGACGTTTACGATTCACATTACGAACAATTCTTAACCGAGGATATTTCTCATCCGTAAGCTCAATATAAGGGTAACTCTTATCATCCTTCAATAAAATATTATATTTCGGATTATACTTCTTAATCAAAGTAATTTCTAAGATTAAAGATTCTAACTCAGTAGAAGTAACAATATATTCAAAATCGACAATATCGGCAACTAACATCGCAGTTTTCCCTGTCACTAATCCCGTAAAATAACTCTTTAAGCGATTCTTTAAATTCTTGGCTTTTCCAACATAGATAATGATTCCATCTTTATTCTTCATCTGATAACTACCGGGTAATTCTGGAACTAATTTTAACTTTTCTCGAATATGTTGTTTAATTTCATCACTCATGTTAGCCACTTCCTCATTTCTAAATCTACTTAAATTATATCATATTTTGGTTCAATTCATAAACTAAACCTCATATTATTTAAAAGGGATAACTATGATCAAAAAAAGTATGTTAATTCTTTGTATTATCTTGTCTTGTTTCATTATCATTAAACTAACTATACCCTATTTTCTGCCCAAAGAAAAAGAAGAAGAAATTATTACTATCGTTGAAGATAAACCAGATTCTGTCATTAGTATTCATTATCCAAAAACTCATATCGAAGAACTAGATCGAAAAATCGAAAGTGATATTGTCAAACAGTATATGTCTTTTTCTAAAGAGTATGGAAATAGTGACTATCTAATGGATAGAGATGAATTAAATATCGATTATCAATATTATAAAACCAAAAACAACTACATCAGCATCGCACTTACAATATATATCGATAGTTATAAACTTCAACATCCTACTTGGTCGATGATTACTTATCATTTTGATGGCAATAAAAATGAAAAATTACAGTTATCAAGTTTCTTTTCTATGGAAGAAATGACTAAGCTAAAGAACAAACTAAAAAATACTCTCTTAGAACAATATTCAGACTGTATTCTAGTTGAAAATTTAAATCAACTGTTTAATGATGACTTTTCTAATTATCCATATTTTTCTTTTGATCAAGACAATTTCTATTTTTATTTTCCCGAAGAAAAATTGGCTAGTGATTACCACGAAATGATTACAATTCCCATTCCCCACTCTGAGCTATCTGTAAACATTCCATTAGTATTTCCCAAAGAGGAAAAAACAATTTCCATCAGTAAGCAATCCCCTATCGCAATTGATCCGACAAAGCCTGTCGTTGCCTTAACTTTTGATGACGGACCCAGCCGTTATACAGAAGAAATATTGGAAACACTAAAGAAACATGAAGTATGCGCTACTTTCTTTGTATTGGGCAATAAAGTAGAAGATTATAAAGAGGTATTAAAGAAAAGTATCGAATACCAAAATGAACTAGGTAATCATTCCTATAATCATAAATGGTTAAGTCGTCTTCCCATCAACAGTTTAAAAGAACAAATTGAGAAAACCCAACAAATCTTACAAGAAACCCTTTCCTATCAACCAAAGTATCTTCGGCCAACATACGGTTCTGTCAATGATAGAATCAGAAAAAATACTGAATTAAAAATCGTTCTTTGGAATGTAGATACCAAAGATTGGAAAATAAAAAATATCGATCGTATTGTGGAAAAAGCAACGACCGATATTGAAGACGGCGATATCATTTTAATGCATGATATTTTTGAACGTAGCGCCAAAGCTCTAGAAAAAATTATTCCCATTTTAAAAGAACAAGGTTTTCAATTTGTGACAATCAGTGAGTTAGAAGAAGTCAAAAAAATAAGAGGTTACATCGATGTGGACAATTAAAAAGAGCATTTACCTTTAATCAGTAAATAGCTCTTATTATTTATTCATTTACAATATATTTTATTCAATCACATATGGATTCGATGCTGTTCCATCTCCTGATATAGCAGTAGTTCCTGCTTTTAGAGAGATAGCTGGGCGAATGCCGTTCGTACTTGTCATAACATCATTATTATTCATTCTACCATCAGTAAACACAGCCCACACTAAAGATTTTCCATTAGCATCACTACTTGTACTAAATAAATTAGGGGTCATTGTCCAATAATGAGAGTTTGTATATAAGTAATAATCATGGTTATGCGTCGTAACTATACTTCCGGCATAAGCAACTTCATCAGCAGTTATTAAAGCAATTGGATAAGTTAACGCACCATTTCCATTATCTGTAGAAACGGTAAAGCGATCGTTATTATTAGAGCAAACTAAAGTAGGAGTGCGATGATAATAAAGTCTATTTATCGCATCATACAACGTATCTGTTTTGCCTATTCCATTTCCTACACCTGTTTCTTCAGCAATACTTTCATCTTTAGCAAGACTTCGATCACTACACCATACGGTATCTTCTAAATAAGAAGTATAATTTAATAGGTTATTTTGATAGCACGTATCTATTATTCCCTTAATTGTAGAATCATGGGTATTAGCATGTGTTTCTTCATAAGTACTAGAACCAGGTGTTCCATACATATAGCCGACGTATGCATTGTCATCCATCTGACTATTGAAAACACTTGTGCTAATCTGAGTAGCTTCGCCGGTTGTATTCGTACAATTTCCACTCTCATCTGGTGTTCCATTATAGATTAGTTTAGTTCCTCCAGTTTCCGTTGTTCTTACGATTTTCCAACAGAAGTTCGCGAATTTTACATTATTATCTTCTACATCTCCACGATAATAGTAAATAGGATAAGTATTATTCTCTGTACCATGTAAGATATATAAACCTTTTCCATTGGTATCACTAGAATTTTGACTAAAATCAATTCCAGTTGGGCTTGCAACATAAGTACTTGCGATATTATCTAAGACCGCTTCCTCGGTTGGAATAAAAGTACTAACTAATTCTCTACTGTCTGTAGTTACTTCAATATTCGCACTAAAAGTAATAGCTTGATCTTCATTCTGAGGTGCTCCTGTTTCTTGAAGCCATACTTTAAGTATATAGAAATCACTTTGACCTGCTGGAATACTGATACTTCTAGCTAATTCTACTTGATCCATTTTACTAGAAAAGTCGCCACTAGCAATCATTGAACCTTCTACATAGTCATCCCCACTTTTAGTGGCTTCTGTTAATTTCCATTTTAGATTTTGACTAGTAGTTTCTTGGCTATCTTTAGTAAGACTAATATTGGTTAAGTAGATATAATAACTAGCTGGTAATGTTCCGGTATTTTTTACCGTAAATTTGTGGATAGCGGCATTGGTCTCTTCTGTTGGATTCATCTCTTCTACTTGTATATCTTGTCCTGTTTCATAAGTTAATTCTAAAGTTCCTGATGTTGTTTGTTGTTCATTTGACGTAGCAGTAGTACTAAAGTAGGCGTAACTTACCCCCCCCCAATAGCATTAAAACTCCGGCTACAACTAAGCTTAAAATTAATGTTTACAGTGGTAAACTAAAAGTAGACAAGAGAGGGAATTATATAGACAATTGAATTAAAAAGTAAACAATTGTGCTTCTAAAGTAAACAATAGTTTTATAATAAAATAGAAAGAAGGTATTAATTTATGTT
>DVKF01000057.1 GCA_018716115.1 Candidatus Alloscybalousia intestinigallinarum | reverse complement strand
ACGAAACGGTAATAAAAGAGTACGTGAAAAATCAAGGTAAACAAGTTACGGAATATAAGCAGTTGCATTTAGTGTTGAGTAGCATCGCTGGAAAAGATACCCCGTAGCTTGCTGCGGGGAGTTTCATTGGAAATATCTATGTTAGAGCGGTAGATCAAGCGAACAACGTAAGTAATATGAATAATCATATCGTAAGAGCAGATTCTAAAGGACCTGAATTTAGTCTAACGAGTGATGAACATTCTATCCTTAATGGTAATCAAATTGCAGTAGGAATCAGTAATGTAGTCGATAGTGGGATTGGAGTCGATAAGGCCGATGCGATTTATTCGTTTGATGGTGGAGCAACATGGGTAAGAGATACGAGTAAAGTATATCAAGTAGGAAGTAATACTGAGATTCAAGTAAAAGATAAATTAGGAAATATCACAGCAAATCCAATTCAGACGATTTATGCATGTAGTAGTGGAGATGGGGATGCGACGGCAAGTCAAATTTTAACCGGAAAAACCGCTTGGGTAAAAGGAAGCAAAGTAACTGGAACAATGCCGAATCGAGGAGCAGTCACTCAGACCTTAAATGCGGGAGGAAGTTATACAATCCCAGAAGGATATCATAATGGAAGTGGAAAGATAACAGCAGCATCGTTAGCTAGTCAGACACAAGGAACGGCAACGGCTTCGCAAATATTAAGTGGACAAACAGCGTGGGTAAATGGAAACAAAATTACCGGAACAATGCCTAATCGAGGGAACTTAAATTGGAAACCAAGTAATGGAACTACTTATACAGTTCCAGCTGGCTATTATAGTGGTGGAACTTTAGATAGTACTTCTGCTTACAATAATGGATATAATAATGGTTATGCGACTGGTAAAAACGATGGCTATAATCAAGGATATAACGAAGGCTTTGAAGCAGGAAAGCAAGAAATGACTTTTGATAACAATTATCATTTTACCAATGCTTTGAATGATTATAATATGAGTGGTTGGGTAACTATGGAAACAATTGATTATGATGGGTTAGCTTTAATGACGGTTAGTTTTGTATCTCGTAACGCTTACATTGATAGAGTTGATTTTGTGCAATGCCGAATCATTGATAAAAATGGTAATTTAGTAAAAGAATTGTTTAATAAAAGTGGAACTGGAAATCCATTTTCAGGAACCTATACCTATACATTATCTGTAAATCAAGGAGATAAGATACAAATGTATGGACAAAATTCTCGTAAGCAAGGATATGTTTATTATTCAGTAGATGGCTATGTTTTATATTAGAAAGAGTGTCTTGTATTATAGGCACTTTTTTCATTTACTAAACTTTATTTGATGTGTTATAATAAGTGCGTCATTTATTCGTAGGGAAGTGATTTTATGGTATATTTGGATTATAGTGCGACGACACCAGTTAATGAAGAAGTATTAGATTCTTTTTCAAAAGTGTGTTTAAATTTTCCGGGTAATGCGAATTCTCTTCATCGCTTGGGAGTAGAATCAAGAAAGTTAATGGATGCCTCTACCAGGCAAGTCGCGGAGTTACTTCATGTTAAAGAGTCAGAAGTGATTTTTACGAGTGGGGCAAGCGAAGCAAATAATTTGGCTTTACAAGGTGTCGTTCGGAAATATCCTAATCGTGGTAAACATATTATCACGACTAAGTTAGAGCATTCTAGTGTTTTAGAATGCATGTCTTATTTAGAAAAGTGTGGTTATACTGTCGATTATGTTCCTTTATTAGATTCAGGATTAATTGACTTTGAGGCATTAAAAAAAATGGTAACCAAAGATACCCTATTAGTGAGTATTTGTCATGTCAATAGTGAACTTGGTATTTGCCAAGATATCGATAAGATAGGACAGTTTTTGGCTGATTTTCCGACTACGATTTTTCATGTTGATGGTACTCAAGCTGTCGGTAAAATACCAGTCTCTTTAAAATATGTTGATCTTTATAGTTTTAGTGCTCATAAATTTTTTGGTTTAAAAGGTATCGGTTGTTTAATCAAGAAGAATAACATCGAATTAGAACCACTTATTTTTGGTGGTAAGAGTCAAACGAATTATCGGAGTGGGACACCAGCTTTGCCACTTATTGTCAGTTGTAGTAAAGCTCTTCGATTAATCTTAACTGATTTTGAAGAAAAATATCGTCATGTCGAAACCCTTAGTTGCCTTTTAAAAAAAGAATTAGAAAAAATAGATGGAGTTATTCTTAATAGTGGAGAAAACGCTATCCCACATATCGTCAATATTAGTGTACCTGGAATTAAATCAGAAACTATGTTACATGCCTTAGAAGAAAAAGAGATTTATATTTCTACTAAGACTGCTTGTTCTAAAGATAGTGGCGCATCGTTACCTTTAGTTGCGTTAGGAAAAGATTCTTCAGTAAGTAATCATTCTCTTCGAATTAGTATTAGTTATTTGACAACTGAAGAAGAAATTCATTATTTTATACGTTCATTAAAAGAATGGATTCAAAAATTAAATTTATAATCATCGATAAAATAGTTAGAAAGTGGGGAAAATAATGAACAGAGTAATATTAATCAAGTATGGAGAATTAACAACGAAAAAGGGAAATCGTAAATTCTTTATTAATACTTTATATCAAAATATTCAAAAAAAATTAAAAAATATGCCAGTTAAAATTAGTCGAGATATTTCTAGAATGTATATTCATTTTCAAGATGAAGATTTAGATACGATTCTAGCTAATATTAATCAGATTTTTGGTATTCATACTTATCAAGTGGCTTATCAAGTAGAAACAGATATCTCTAAAATTCAAAATACTTGTTTACTTGCTCTTGATGGTATCAGTGGTAGTTTCAAGGTGGAGACTAAGCGTAGTGAGAAATCATTTCCTATTCCTAGTACCGAATTTAGTCGTCAACTTGGTGGCTTTATATTAAAAAATCGTTCTGACTTAACGGTAGATGTCCATCATCCGGATACTACGTTATGTGTGGAAATATTAAAAGAATATACTTATATTTATTCTAAAGTATATTATGGATTAGGTGGTTATCCAGTTGGAAGTCAGCCTAGAGCACTTTTAATGTTAAGTGGTGGGATTGATTCGCCAGTTGCGGGATATTTAGCATTAAAACGTGGAGTAAGACTTGATGCGGTTTATTTTGAAGCACTTCCTCATACAAGTATAGAAGCTAGAAATAAAGTAATTTCTTTATCTAAGAAATTGTGTCAATATACGGATCATATTCGTCTACATATTGTTCCTTTTACGAAAATTCAAGAAGAAATTTATAAAAAATGTGATAAAGATTATGGAATTACAATTATGCGACGAATGATGTATCGTATTATGGAACGTTTGGCTAAAAAATATAAAGCTTTAGCGATAGTGAATGGGGAAAGTATCGGACAAGTTGCTTCGCAAACATTAGCTAGTATGCAAGTCATTAATAGCGTAACAAATATGCCAGTTATTCGGCCAGTCGCGTGTTTAGATAAATTAGAAATTATCGAACTTGCTAAAAAAATAGATACATATGACATTAGTATTTTACCATATGAAGATTGTTGTACAATTTTTGTTCCTAAACATCCAGTTATTCATCCCCGTTTAGAAGAATGCTTAAAAAATGAAGCTAATTTCGATTATGAAAAATTAATCGATGAAATCGTAGATCAAGTACTTACGATTACTGTAAGTGCTGAAGATAGAATAGAAACTGAATCTTTTGATTCTCTATTATAAAAAAAGTAAAAAATTTCCAATTTATTTTATGTATGTTTTTATTCATTTCTCACATTCTATAAATGTATAGGAGGTGAAACAAAATGAATAACACAAGTTCTTCAATGAAGATGAGAGTTCCTGGTGCTAAACAAGCAATCGATAAGATGAAATACGAAATCGCTAACGAATTCGGTGTTAATTTAGGACCAGATGCTACTTCACGTGCTAACGGTTCAGTTGGTGGTGAAATTACTAGACGTTTAGTTCAAAACGGATTAAATCAAGTTAGTGGAAGCTACCAAAACAAATAAATAATTTAAGGATAGCTTAAAAGATAGGTTGAGATACCTATCTTTTTGTATGAATTGTTGACTTTTTTTCCATTTCTTTTACAATAGTAATTTAGAAATGGAAGTAGATATGAATGAAAATTGATGAAACAAGTTTATATATTAATCACGAATTGTGTAAAGCGTGTGGAGGTAAGTGTTGTCTTTATTCAGGATGTAGTTATTCTCCTCGTGATTTTAAAGGGATGTCTTTATCTAGTTTAAAAGAAAGATTAGATAGCGGATATGCTTCGATCGTTGCGCAATTTGATGTTTTTGAACATAATATTTCGTATCATTTATGTGTTCGTAGTCGTGGTGTTGGTCATGATATTGTCGATTTATTTTCTGCTAAAAATACTTGTTCTGCTTTAAAACCGGATGGTTGTATTTTTTCTGATGAGATGCGTCCTCATGGTGGGATTTCTCTTGTTCCTAAGGAGAATTTTCAATGTGAAAATCATTACACAGATAAAATGGCTTATCAAGAATGGATACCTTATCAAAAAGTGTTAGAACGTTTGGTTCGTTTATATACGAAGATGAGTAGTGAAGAGAAATTACGAGAAGATGTCATTCAAGTAGCTTATCTTTTGGCTTATCAACATACGGTTGTGAAGGGAGAGAAATTACTTTGGCATACTGATGACTTTAGTCGTGCAGAAAAAGAACTTTTCGATACGATGAACGTGATTATTCCTTCTTATCGAAAGGAAATAGAATTAGGAATGACGAAAGCCAAAAATAAGTTACTTCAAAAATAAGGAAAGCGTTTTCTTTCCTAAATATTATTGCCTTTTCAAAAATATTAATAGTATAATAAGTAAAAGGAGAGATAATATGAAAATTTTGTCAGTTAATGCAGGAAGTTCGACATTAAAGTTTCGTCTTTATGAAATGCCTGAAGAAAAGGTATTAATGAAAGGAACGATGGAAAGAATAGGTTTAGAGGGTAGTAATTATAGTATTCGAATTGGGGAAGAAAAGATCCAAAAAGATTTACCATTAGAAAATCATACAACTGCGGTTAATGTCTTATTAAAAGAATTAGTTTCTGCGGGGTTAATTCAATCTTTAGATGAAATCGAAGCTGTAGGACATCGGATTGTTCATGGTGGGAATTTATATTCTAGTAGTGTGATTATGACTGATCGTGTTATTCAAGAAATTGAAAACATTTCGGAGTTGGCGCCTCTTCATAATCCAGCTAATTTGATTGGTGTTAAAGCGTTTCAAAAAGCCATTCCTTCCGCTATTCAAGTAGGTTGTTTTGATACCGCTTTTCATCAAACGATGAAGGAAGTTAATTATTTATATCCAGTTCCTTATGAATGGTACATCAAATATCATGTTCGTAAATATGGATTTCATGGGTTAAGTCATAAGTTTGTATCTTTAAAAATGGCTGAACTTTTACATAAAGAAAATCCTAATTTAATTACTTGTCATATTGGAAATGGGGCGAGTATTTCCGCAATTAAAGAAGGAAAATGTATCGATACATCGATGGGCTTTACTCCTAATGCTGGTATCATGATGGGAACACGTAGTGGAGATATTGATTATACGATGCTTTCTTACGTGATGAAAAAGACTGGGTATAATTTAGATAAGTTAGATAGTATGTTAAATCGAGAAAGTGGTTTAGAAGCAATTGCCGGAATGAGTGATTTGCGCGATTTGGACCGAGCATACGAAGCAAATGAAGAAAAGGTATTACTTGCTTTTGATATGTATACCGAAAAAATTGTTGAGTATATTGCGAAATATTACGTTAAGCTTGATGGAAAAGTTGATGCCATTTGTTTTACTGCTGGTGGTGGAGAAAACGATACGATTATTCGTGGTGAGACATTAAAGAAACTTACTTCGCTTGGTATTGTTTTAGATGAAGAAAAGAATAATCAAACGATTGTGAGAAAAGGTGTTGAAGGTGTAATTACTTCTCCAGAATCCAAGATTCCTGTCTATGTAGTCGCAACAGATGAAGAATTAATGATCGCAAGAGATACATATATACTTACTCAAGAATGAGAAAGAGGCTAAGTTCAAGTTAACTAGCTTCTTTTTTGTACATTTTTGATGCCTTTTATTTGTGAAAAAGAAGGATTTGTTGTATAATAAAGCCATTCTTTTCAGAAAGTATGTTGAAGGGATAAATTACATTAATTAAAAGGAGTGTTGATAAAATGAAAAAGGAAGAACGTTTAACTTTAGTAGAGTTCATTGATTCAGCGGTAGAACAAGTAACAGAAGTATTTCAATTAAATGAAGAAGACAGTCGGGAATTCCGTAACGCTTTTTCAGAAATTGCGATAACGGATATCTTATCTAACTTTATTAACTCATCTGATGGAAATCGAGAATGTTATGCCTTTACTAGTGCTGGTAATCTGATGACACGTAATATTACGCAAGCTTTATCTACTATTAATTTACCTACTGTATTACCAGAAGGGCGTTGTTT
>DVKF01000056.1 GCA_018716115.1 Candidatus Alloscybalousia intestinigallinarum | reverse complement strand
CACTAATAATCCAAATATTGCGATATTTCTCTTACTAAAATTTAACTCTAACTTCTTCATATTCTATCCCCTTAATATTTCCACTATTATTATTCACTATTCTATTTTTCTTATACATACTAAGTATACCCCCCCCCCAAGCCCTTTTGGCAAGTAGGAATGGTTAATATACTCCATTTTAGACTATTATACCGCAAAATTAGATAAAACACAAAAAAAGAAACTATTCCTTAGAATCAGTCTCTTCTTTTTCTTCAGCATCTTCAAGTGCTTTTTCAAGCTCTTCTTTATTCATTTTTGTATATCCTTTGATGCCTTTTTCTTTAGCTAAATTTTTAAGCTCAGAAAACGACATATCATCATCGATTTTCTCTTCTACCTTCTCCTCAGGCATATGACCAGTTTCAACTAAAGAATCGATCTGTTCTTTGGTTAATGTTTCATATTCTAACAAAGAGTCAGCAAGTAATTTTACCAAATCACGATTCTCAAGTAAAATTTTCTTTGCGTCTTGATAACATTCATCGATGATTTTACGGACCTCTTTATCAATCTCATGAGCAATTTCGTTTGAAAAATTACGCGTCTTGTTATAATCACGACCGAGGAAGACCCCGCCTTCTTGTTGTTCCAACTGAACAGGACCCAAATCACTCATTCCATACTCGGTTACCATGGCACGAGCAATCTTCGTCGCCTTTTCGAAATCGTTATGTGCTCCGGTAGTAACTTCATGAAATTGGATTTCCTCAGAAACACGACCACCTAACAAACCAGTAATTCTTTGTAATAATTCTGTTTTTGTGGATAAATAAGTCTCTTCACTTGGCATCATCAAGGTATAACCACCCGCTTGCCCCCGAGGAATAATCGTAATTTTTTGAACATCATCTGCGTTTGGTAATTTAATTCCTAAAACAGCATGACCGGCTTCATGATAAGCAACCACTTCTTTTTCGTGATCATTATATTTACGACTAAGTTTAGCAGGTCCACCAATCACACGATCCGTTGCTTCATCAATCTCACTCATTGTAATAGCGTCTTTATTTCGTCTAACTGCAAGTAATGCCGCTTCGTTCAATAAGTTTTCAAGAGCTGCACCACTAAATCCTGGAGTACGTTTTGCTAAAAACTCTAGACGAACAGATGGATCTAAAATCTTATCTTTAGCATGAACTTTTAAAATTTCTTCCCGTTCTCTAACATCTGGTAAATCAACGGTAACTTGACGATCAAATCTACCAGGACGAAGTAAAGCAGGGTCCAAAACATCAGCACGGTTAGTTGCGGCAATGATAATAATTCCTTCATTAGCACCAAAACCATCCATCTCCGTAAGCAATTGGTTAAGGGTTTGTTCACGTTCATCATGCCCGCCACCTAAACCAGTACCACGTTGACGACCAACTGCATCGATCTCATCGATAAAAATCAAACAAGGAGCTGAATGCTTTGCCTGTTTAAACATATCGCGGACACGACTAGCACCTACACCAACAAACAACTCTACGAAATCCGAACCGCTAATGTAATAGAATGGAACATTGGCTTCTCCTGCTACTGCCTTAGCAAGTAAAGTTTTACCTGTTCCTGGAGGACCAACTAATAAAACGCCTTTAGGAATTCTAGCCCCCAATTTTTGAAATTTCTTTGGATTTTTCAAGAAATCAATCAATTCGGAAACTTCCTCTTTTTCTTCTTTTAATCCCGCTACATCTTTAAAAGTAACCTTATTTGTATCATTACTTAAACGGGCACGACTCTTACCGAAATCCATCGACTTATTCGCTCCACCCATCTGTCTAGTAAATACAAAAATGGCTACACCAACAATCAAAACAAGTGGTAACACATTAACCAAAATCAATAATAACGTACTAGACTCTGGATCCGGATTCGTTACTAATTCAAAATCTGCTTTTTCTTCAGAAGCAAAAATAGTCTTAATGATTTGATCGCTCAAAGGAACTCGAATAAAGAAAGATTCGTTTTCCTCATAATCTTTTGCCTTACCGGTAATTTCATAGACAACCGCTCTTTGTTTAGGAGTAATAGATAGTTCAGTTACTTTCTCTTCTTCTAACAAAGAAACGAATTCATCGTACGTCAAAACATTTACTTTTTGATTAAGTACATTGAATAAATAATAAACACTAAATACGATTAAAACTAAAAATAAATAAGGTAATAGACCTCTTCGGATACTGTTTTTATTCATTATTATTTCTCTCTCCTTCAATAATATTTAATTATTATATCATAACTTTCGTTTTTTTGTTTATTTATTTTGCTTTTCTTAATACCAGGCACCCACACTATCTTACCGGTCGCATCGACAACAACAGGCCATAATTCACGTTCTTCCATCGGTACTTTAGAATTAATAAAAATATCTTTTAATTTCTTAGTACCAGATAACCCTTTTACTGCCATTTTATCTCCATATCTTCTCGTTCTAACATAAAGAGGTAACACAACATCACAACTGTTTAAGCGACAAACGTCATTTCCATTTTCTGAAATATCATGACGCATAACTTCTAAATGCTTGCCATTAGGAAGAACCGCATAATCTATTAATTCCATTTCATAATGATTAATTTCTTCTCCATCTAAAACTACTTTTACTTGGTTGTACACTTTTACTATTTTAACATGATTAGGTAACATAATATAAGCATTTTTCTTACGAGAAAAAATGAGTTGATTAAACAATTGAATATGTCTATCATTGACAGAGTTTAAATCATCCTGATAAACTTCCTCTAAAATACGATAAAGTACTCTCGATTGTAGAAGAGAATCTAAAGTTAAGAAAACAGGTATATCTAAGTATCCATCATGATAAACAGAAGTAAATACTCTATCCACTTGTCTATCGATAAAATCTGCATACTCTTCTAACATTAAACTAAATTTTAAAAACTTCTCATTCACATTAGGATTTTCCTGCTTTAAAAATGGTAATACATACTTACGATAACGATTTCTTGTATATTTATCTTTATGATTAGACGAATCAATAACATAAGGAATTCCCATCTTCTCATCATAATCTAAAAGTTCTTGTTTAGAAACCGAAATAAGTGGACGAACAAGGAAATAAGAACCTTTATCTACCTCACGCTTAAATCCTGCATAACCACGCAAAGTAGACCCCCGTACAAGTCTCATTAAAATGGTTTCCATTAAATCATCCCCATGATGAGCAGTCATTAAATAGTTTGCCTGATACTTGGTTACTATTTCTTCGAAATAGCGATAGCGAATATTTCTTGCTTCATTATGAAAATTATCATCGCTATAATGTTCAATCTTCATGGATTCGAACAAAACCCCATGTTCATTACACCAATTTTCTAAAAAAACTTTCTCTTTCTCACTCTCTTTACGCACATTGTGGTTAACATGACAACAAATCAAAGAAAAAGACTTTTTCTTAGCCAAAGTAACCAAAATATAAAGTAGTGCCATAGAATCTGGTCCTCCTGATACCCCAACGACTACGGTACTAGAAGGATCTAATAGAGTTGTCAAATAATTATATACTTTTTCCACACTATTCACCCATTTCACTACAAATAGTATTGTACCATACTTATCAATAAAAACAAAAGAAAAAGAAGATTATTCTTCATCTTCTTCTGGTAATCTTAGAATAATCTCCCCATCTTTAGAATACATATACTTTTCCCGTGCATATCGAGCAATATAATCTGGATCTTCTAATTTTTCAACATCCACTTTTAATTCTGCTTCTTTTTCTCGTAAAGTGAGCATCTTTTCTTCTAAGATATCCTTCTCTTGGTACTTTTCGAATATTTGAACCCAATAGTTACCAACAGCAGTAAATATAGCGACGATCGCTATAGCACATATAGGCACGAAAAGACAAACACGTGCACGGGACTTTGCTTTTTTCTTTCTCATACCTACGCCAACCTTCCTATTTTCATTATAAGTAGAAAAAATAGAAAATACAACCGTTTAAAAATAGAAAGTTTTGTCGTTTGACAAAGAAATGTAAACTAATGATAACGAACTTTTTGACTAAATAAATTACCCACTAAATAACCAATTAAACTCATCATTAAAAAATAAATGTGAATCCGTGCAGAATTAATCGCAAACATCATCACAAAATATAATAAACAAAAAAACAATACAAAAAGAAAAGTAAAAATATAACGAAAAATTTTCTTAGAAAGAAACAACCACTTATAACACAAATTAACCAAATAGGATAATAAAAACCCAAATACAAAAGAAGCAACAAAACTTTGAATCTGTATCTCTAATATCATTATTTGAACAACCTACTAATAATATTTGATTCCTTTTCTTTTTTGGTCGCGTCATCGACATAAGCAAAAGACTTTAAAAATCCCTTAATCGATACATTTCCTTGTAAAGTATCTAATTTTAATAACTCTAAATCATCCCCTTTTAATACTAAAAAACCCATTACTGTTTCCATTAAAAATTCTTCATTATCAAAGCTCTCAATCTTTTTTACCCCAGTTACTAAAATATTCTTTCTTTCTACAATATTAATACTATGATTATAATTTGTAATATTGGTATCCTTGTCCATATATATTCCTCCTAGTTAAAAATATGAAATTCAAGGAAAAATATACCAAAAGAAAAGAAGATACTTAGTACCTTCACTCTAAATTACGATAATTACTATGAAAACTCATTTCATTAATTGAAGTCACATTCCCATTTTCAATTGAAAATACTTTCCATAGTGTACCAGGCTGATTAGGAACATTATAAATAATTGGTTCCTCACGCCCCGCTATATATAATTTTACCTGCGCACCAGACAAACTAAGAGCATTAGAAGTAGAAGAATTACGATTACTAAAATCGTGAACATAATAAGTATAAGTTCCATCTACTCCAACATAAACCGAAGTTGTTTCAGGACCATAACTAGTAGTATCATCTAAATCTAAGTTGTTATAATTTGTCCCTTGATAATTATAATTCTTATTACTGAAATAAATATGGAAACGATTGCCATCTGGAGTAGGACCCACTAAATGAGAATCTAAATCCCTAGGGGTTAATCCCCAAGTAAGAACTGCTCTAATCTCACCTTCCTTTAATACTGGAGTGAGTGTGCAATCCTGTTCACCATTTTTATTTGGCACTACTAAGATATTAGTCTTACTAGAAGTATATCCTTCTGCTGAAGCATAGGCAGTATAATTACCAGGTTCAAGTAACAAGGTATAATAACCATTCGCATCTGCTTGTACTTCAGTAATTTTATTTTCTGTATTATTAGATATCCCTTTATAAATTTCAATCTTTGTATTTGGAATATGACTGCCATCAAAAGCATCAATCGCATAACCTGTTGTTGACACTACAGTTAAATCTGAATCATTAACCACATTAAGTAATATATTGTACGTAACAGCATCTTCATCTATAACTAAATTATAAACAGTTTCTTTGACATAGCCCTCAAACTTAATAACCATATTGTATGTTCCAACCGGTAAAATATAGTCATAATTACCGCCATTTAAATATCTAGCATTGGTATCTGCAGCAATATAGATTGTATCAGGATCATCAACATTAATAAATTCGATTGAACCGGCTACATCAACAGGCTCTTTGGTAACAGCATCCTGAATAGAGCCTTGAATAAAACCATATTTAGTATCATCTACAGTTGTCGTTTTCTCCCCTGTTTCTTGGTAAGTAAGAGCTGCCTCAACTGCATTTTTTGTATTGATAACTCCCTTTTTTACTTTTTCAAAAGAAACATAACCATCAGGATTATCTACAATAAAATCAATCACTTGAGGTGCAGTAAAATCAGGGTTAATCGAATAAATTAAACTTGCTGTTCCAGATACTATTGGAGCGGCTTGAGAAGTACCCATCATCCATTCATAATCGTTATTATAAATAGAACTATAAATAGCACCAGGTGCAAAAATATCTACAATTTCCCCATATTTAGAGTATACCCCTTTGGAATGGACAAAATAATTGTGAATAAGATCATTAGCAGTTACTGTACCAGGCTCTATCGAACCACCAACAATTAAACTATGTTTATCAGCAAATTCATTCTCAGAAAGAATACGATTAAAATAATCATTGTCTGCATTTTGCTTGCATTGACCAGAAGCTGAACAATTACCAGCAGATTTGACAATCAAGAAATCTTTTCCTGTTTTTTCAATAGTAGCAAAATAAGTATCAAAATATTTTTTTAATTCATTATATTCACTATCACTAATAGAACCAAAACCTACACTCATATTAATTACTCTAACGTCAGACATAATCAGATTACTCAAAGCATAAGTCAGATTAAAAGAATCATAACCATAGCCAAAATCGCCATCAAATTGCGCTATATAATCTTCTCTATCCGCTTCATCTACTGAATCAATAAATGCACTTCTTTTATAGTAAACCCACATACTAGCATAATATAAACTAACTCGATCATTAATTCCTTCAACGCCATTTTCATCACGAATACCGGCCATAATACCGGCTACATGAGTACCATGAGAACGAAAAGATAAAAATGAGCAATCAGAATACCATTCATCATTATTATAAACTTCATCATTTTCATGATCATAAGTATCATAATACTCTAAAATATTATCTATATCGTCAAAATCACTATTTTCCATAGAAGGAATAAACATATTATTTTGATTCATATTTAAATCATCATGACGATAATCAACAGGAGAATCAATTAACCCAACATTAATCCAATGAGGAGTTTTTACTAATTCATAAGCTTCATCAATCCCTAAAGCAGAAATATAATAATCTTTGGTAAAATGTACTTCTTCGCCTAGTATACTTCCGACTTTATTACGAGTTATTTCAACCTCATCAAAATAATTATAAGTAACATTAGAAATAATTTCTTCAGCTTCTAATTTTCTTTTTAAATCAGATAAATCTTCCACTTCAAATTTTACTTGATATTGCTTTAAAAAATAAATCTCGCCAACGATTTCTCCTTGATATTTTTCAATTATTTTTTTTGCCTCATCATCAGATACATTATCATTAAAAGTAATAAGCAGTTCTCTGTCAACAATATAAGTATTATCAGTTGGACCTACTACAACATCTTCAATGGATAACGGATTAATATATCCAATCGTATATTCAACTGGAATAGAAATAATCTCATGAGTACCTAACAATGACTCGATATAAAGAATCAAAGTTCTAGAACCAACAGGGATACTAAGATCATCAAATAAAATTTTATTTTGAAATAAACCACCATCGCTATCTATAAAAGTATAACAATCTAAATTACTCTCATCCTCAGGATCAATAGCATAATATATTTTAGAAATCGGTTTATTTCCGGTTATGGTTACCTCAAAATCCAAAGTACCCGTCTTAGTAATCAAATCTCCCTTTGTATCATAAGTAAGTTTAAACGGAAAGAAAAATAAATAGGAAACAGCAATGAATAACAAAACAAGAATTGTTAAACAAATAATCAATATTTTTTTCTTCTTCGAGCAAGTTTTTTTTCTTGTATGTTCTTTCTTTTGTTTCCTCTCTTTTCCTAATTTTTTCCTTTCAGCAGTTTTCTGATCTGGTAAAATATTTTGTTCTAATTGCTGATCATCTTTTTTCTTTTCGGTACTGATTTTTTTACGTATAACTACTTTTGATTTAACAGGTTCTTGATCATTTGTCGCTTTCGATGAATGATCTGAATTTTTTTCTGAGGAACTCTTCTTTCGTTTTACAACAGTAGAAGCCTGATTAACCATACTAGAAGAAGGCTCTTTAGAAACCTTTTTTACAATAGACGAAGAAAATTCTTCTTTATTTTCTTCTTTCAAATTGGAATTTTTCTTTTTTTGAACAACACTAGAAGACTTTTTCCTAACTACACTAGAAACAGTGTTTTTCTGTAAATTTTTTTTCCCATCATTTTTTTCCATATCTACACTCCTACATAATTTACTATAAATATATGAAACTAATTAACAATCATTAAAAAAAGCCCATAGGGCTTTAAAACTCATTTTATTCTTCGCTTGCAACAGGATCTTCTGCTTCTTCGTAAGCTTTAAGAATTGCCTCTTCAAACATAGAACGTACCTCTGGATTGATTGGATGAGCGATGTCACGGTACCCTCCATTTGGAGTTTTTTTACTAGGCATAGCGATAAATAATCCTTTTTCACCTTCGATGATACGAATATCATGTACAGCGAAACTATCGTCTAGTAATACTGATGCGATACCTTTCATCCTAGAGCCTTCTTTTTCAATCTTACGAACATTTACAGATGTAATCTTCATATGTTATCCTCCTTCTAAAGCATCTAACTTTATATTACCATCATATAATAAAAATAACAAAAATGCAAGAAAAAGAAAGAGGAAAAAGACTTTTTTTCGACATTTAAGAATAAAAATAATTTCCAGAATATGGTAATTCTTGATAAAAGCGATTTAACATTTCCATATCGATGAATTCTGGATCAAATAACTGAATATTACAAAAGGAATATAGAAGCTGTATCGAAGAATCGTTCAAGGCAAATTTTCGTTTAAAAAAGTGATATAATTGTTCAATTTTTCTATCATTATAATTAGAATTAGGATCTCTAATACGCTTAGATAACAAAATAGGTATCCACCAATCATAATCTTCCTTACTAACATGAAGAAGATGTTTTCCATAAGCTAAATATTCTAATGAACTAAGATATAAATAACGATTAGATTCCGATAACGAAATTGCGTTTTCTAACCGACACCCTACCGCAAATATTCTAGCAATAATAAATGCTTTTTGAAAAACATTTTGATCAGTTGTCTCTAAACATAATATTGCCTGTTCTATACTATAAAAATTATAGTAAAAAGCATGATGATATAGACGATTAGCTCCTTCACGATGTGTTTTTTCTAATATAGAATTTGCTTCTTGAATAATTGCATGAGCATTATCCAGCTTTAAAGCAAGCTCCTCGTCACTTGATAAAACGGCTACTTCCCTCATCTTCCGATACAAGATAAGTAATTCATCATACAACGATATCGAATGGACAGTAGAGTTCTGTAACCGATCGAGAAAACCTTGATATACTTCAGTAACTGTCATTATCCTCACCTCAAGATAACCGTACCACATCTATCAAGGAAAATACTACAAAAAGCGTTCAACTTAATACGACCAATTTTTTAATTAACATATCACTATAGCTAAAGGACTTAATCATTTGATTATCCTGCAAGCGAATAATAAAAACCGCATCATAGGTATTAATAATTGTTCCTTCGAACTCTTCAATTTGATTACGACTACCATTAAAACGGAATTTTAAATTCTTTCCTTTATAAGAATTCACTTTATCTCTTACTTTTTCGATCGTCATCTTGGATACCCCACAAACATACAACCTTTCGTAGCAACCCCTCCGATACCTTCAGCACCGTATTTGGTTTTTTCTAAAAGATGAATTAAATCAACCGTCTTATTCCGATCAAACAAAGCGATACCCGATGCGATGATAGCAGGATCCAAAGCATGAATATTAATTCTTTTTGGACTAGAAGCAAAAGTAGCCCCTGATTTAATTAATTCTTCATAATTACTCTGACAAGCACCCGCTATAATAATCAATTTATCTTGGTCTTTTTCGTACTTTCTTGCCATCTTAACCGCTTCGATAAAATTCGCCGTATTTTTATAACTAGTTAACTCTTTAATAGAACCCTTTCTCTTATAATACGCATCATGTCCAGTTATTACCAAAATATCTGGATTTAGTTTCGTTAAATAGCTGACGATTTCTGATTGGATATCCGCTTCTTGTAAGCATACACCATACGCCATAATATTTAACTTCTTATACAAATTCATACAACGTCTTAAATAATCTTCATCTCCATCAATATGTAGTACTTTACCAGGTAGATAG
Source organism: Candidatus Alloscybalousia intestinigallinarum (assembly GCA_018716115.1). Taxonomy (GTDB): domain Bacteria; phylum Bacillota_I; class Bacilli_A; order RF39; family UBA660; genus Alloscybalousia; species Alloscybalousia intestinigallinarum. The sequence continues at coordinate 1,249 of DVKF01000056.1, read as the reverse complement.
AAATATTCGCTTCTATCTAGTTTAATGCCTTTATCTACCCTCTCAAGAATTAAATCATCATCTTCAATTTTCTGATTCTCGACCTTGTTTAAATCCTCAAGTTCACTATCTGCATATAATCTTAAATTAATTCCTTTCAAATAAGCCACATTGCCTACAATATCGATAATCTTAAAGAACATATCATTTTGATAAGATTCTCTAGTCACAATATCTCCTATATGAAAAAGCATATTCTTCACCCATAAAATTATATGTAAAATAGGAAATAAATTATGCGTATTATTAAAATTAAAAGATCAATCAATAACTAAGAAATAGAAGAATACGTATACTCCCCACACATCAAGTAATGATTCTTTATATGATAAACACATGTAGATACCCGATATTCACCTGGTGTAGGTAAAGTATTATATAAATTTTCTTTTTCAATATAAGTTAAACTATAAGTATTGTCTGATGAACTCACTTCACTAGCTAAAGGAATAGGAAGTGAATTTATCATAGAAAAAGAATAATCTGTACTTAATACCCAATTTTCATTTTGAATTAATTGATACTCAAATTCTTTAGTTTGTGCATCGTTTTTAAATTTAGCAATATAAATTTTATCGGCAGTATCCATAGTATCCGCAGTATCAGAAGATAGTTGACGATATTTTCCAGAAGAAGGAATCTCTATCCCAATAATATCTTGAAAATGAGCCAAATCTTGATAAGTAGCTTTACAGTTTAAATGAAAATCTAAAGACAAGCGGCCAAAAAGTAAAAATAATATAATGAAAATACACCCGACGACAATATTTTTCCGACATTTTATTCCTTGTTTTTGATACTTAATACCTAAAATAAGAGATAAAAGAGGAATAGGCAAAAATAAGTAAAAATACCAATAGTATTCCGGAGCCATAAAAAAGGGAATTCCCATCATATTAGGAACTGCTGCCATAAATACAAAAACAAAATACGAAAACAATAATGTAAAAACAAATAACACAATCATCCTAATCCGAATTTTATCTTTTCTATCTCTTATCCCCTTTTTCCTTGGGGTGTGTTCAGTTTCTGTCGTTTTTTCCGATTCTAATATAGCTTCTTTTTTCATAGTAAACTCCTCCAATGAAACTCCCCGCAGCAAGCTACGGGGTATCTTTTCCAGCGATGCTACTCAACACTAAATGCAACTGCTTATATTCCGTAACTTGTTTACCTTGATTTTTCACGTACTCTTTTATTACCGTTTCGT
>DVKF01000055.1 GCA_018716115.1 Candidatus Alloscybalousia intestinigallinarum | reverse complement strand
ACGAAACGGTAATAAAAGAGTACGTGAAAAATCAAGGTAAACAAGTTACGGAATATAAGCAGTTGCATTTAGTGTTGAGTAGCATCGCTGGAAAAGATACCCCGTAGCTTGCTGCGGGGAGTTTCATTTGGATGCTTTCCGACAAAACCCATGAATTCTTCTTCCTCTTCTTTTGTTATCGAAAAGGTTGCGCACATTGTCTTCTGTAGTCTCCCTTTCATTTTTGAATAAAGTTCTTTTTCTTCTGTTGTCATAGGAATAAGTGCCTCTTGAATTTGTGGATCTTTCATTATTGAATGTTTTAAACGTATCCCTTTTATTGTGGCATTGACTAAATTAACACCGGGAAAAACAAAAAGGAAAATGGATTTCCATTTCTGAAATGGTGTTATTTCTTTTTTTGTTTCTGCTTGTTTTCTCCGCCATTTTTCATAAATATCTTTATCAATTTTATAGCCGTTTTTAGGTATTTCTAATACCGCATCAATTCCAGCGTTGGTAGTGATTACTAACGTTCCTGCCACAGTAGCTAATTCCGCTATTATTCCTAGAAATATCATCATAATTGTCCTCCTTTTTCCTCATTATAACACAACTATTCTTGAGTAAGAATAAAATTTTATTTTACTTAGCCCAATCATTTTTAATTAGAATTTTTCCGGTTCCTTCAAAGTTAGCTAGCTCCTGATCCAAATGTCTACGTATAAAGTAAGAATTAAAATCTACTACCGATAATTTATCTTCCATTTCATCATAGACAATTCCAGGAATAATGTGCAAATTCCAACCTGCTTTTAAATAGTTTGAAAACTCTGTAATTGCGTATAATGAGCTCGTAGTAATCGTTTTATCTACTATAGATTCAATTTTATGAAAACCAGAAAATCTTACTAAGACATCCCGGATATCGTTATTTGTTAATTCTCTCAATTGAGTCAGTAGTTCACCCTTAGAAAGAGAATTATTTACTTTGTTAAATGATAAGTATAAAGCATTTTCTGCAGCTAAATAGCCGGTTATTAAAGTAATCAAGTTTTTTTGATAACTTCTTTCTGGATGAGGATATTCAAAATCAGGTGTAGAAGTTATTTTTTTATATTCGGTTTCGTTTAGTCTTAGTAAGTTTTTATATCGCATCCTGTCTATTTCTACTTCGAGAGTGATAATGGTTGGTAATGAATAAATTAAATTATAATAGTCTCGAAATTCTTTATCCGTGATATATCCACGCTCTATGATGCGATGAATATGATTAACATGATTGATATTAGGAATCGGTTTATTCTCTTCTAAAAGTTTGTATATAGTATAATATAACGTATACACTAAATTTCCCTTTTTGTGGCCAAAACCAGTATTATATAAATATCCATTAGGGGTAATATACCACGAAGCCGGCCACTCTATCGAAACTCCGTTACTTTTTAATGGCATTTTTATGGTACTCTTTGTTTCAATTTCTTTGGATACTGTTTTTATTTGTTTTTGGGTATTTAATAGAAAATCTTTATGTTTAGGATAAAAATTCGATAATAAAGGAATTATCTCATCTATTTCTATTAAGATACATTGTAGTTCCCAAGGAGTTAGCTTTATTTCTTCTTTTAAGATGCGATGTGAAGAAAAGGAGTAATTCTCTCTAAGATGAAAAAAGGCATCATTTCTTAACCAAGCTTCATCGGATAATGAATTCTCTTCTGAAGTGTATGCTAACAATCGTTCATTAAGCCCCATAATCATTTCATCGATAACCATTAGCTTTGGAAATAAGGTTTTTAATTCTTTTAAAAGATCATCTGAGTAGCTTATATTATATAGAGATAGGTCTTGTTTTTTATCTGATGAATTTCTAGTTAGACAAGTTTTAAACTCTCTTGGATTTTCTAATTCACGAAAATATTTATACATTTCTACAACACCTATCTCGTTTTGATTAATAGTTATTATAACATACTTTTTAAATAGGTAAACAAAACAATTTTAGTATATTTCTAATACAATTAGGATAGATATATTCATCTAAACAAAAAAGCAACATATTTCTATGTTACTTATCAATTAAGATAGTGGCTTTATTCTCTTTTTTATAATAGGTGCCTCTTCAGGATCTTGTTTTGTAGAAACGTCTTTTTCATTTTCCATTTGCGTTTGTAGTCTGGAAATGAATTGGTCGTAGCGATGATCTTGATTGACGATGATTGCTTTTACTTTTTCATTTAAATCAATAACTACTGTGCTATGAATGTTTTCAGATGCTTTAATAGTCATAAAATTAACGACGGAATACGGTTCTACCTCACAAATTCCTTTGTAGACAAACTCCCATAAACACTCCCCATTTAAATGGCCAAAATTAACAGATTCCATCTTTTGCCCAATAATTCCATACTCTAATGTGTTGTTTTGGTTAGGACTTTCTACTAGCATCATATACTCATTACTCTCAATAATTGCTTTTAGCGTTGAGAGTAATTTTTTTCTATCTTCGTTATATTGATTAATCATTTCCATGGTTAAATTCCTCCCTGTTTTTCGTTCTATTATACATACTTATTTTGAAAAGTCAATTTCTAATGTTCGTAGCAATAGACTTGATCAAATACTTTTTCCATATAGCCTTTTCTTACTGAAAACATCATTCCTTTATTTTTACTTTTACCAAAAGCTTTACCACTTCTAGCAAACCTTAGAAGTAAAGTTATTCGAATATCTCCTCGTTCTAAGCAAGTGATAAAATTTTCTATTCCCTTATAGCGATAACATTCTAGTTTATAATATCGAAAGAATAACTCTTCAGCGATTTTCTTTTTACTGGCATAGAATAAAGCTAGTTTATTCAACTTGAGCTGTGCTCTTTGTTCTAAAGAATCAAAATCAATGAACGCTCTATCCTCTATAAACTTCAAATTGATATCGTAGATTTTTATATAGAGCCTTTTTCTTTCTTTGTCTATTACTAGTTCAAAATAGTATTTATCTGAAATTGCTACTTTTTGATTCACTTTTAAGCGAACAATTAACTTGCGGTACTCAGGAAATATTTCATCAGCGATCCCATAGTTTTCTAAGAGATAGTTGCATTCAAATAAGGCTGGTCCGTCAAAAGCTAGAGAAAACAATCCGATGTCGTACTCACTATATCGCTGCGTGCATTTTATTTCTATCCCTTCATAATCGGGAAAAAACATGCTATCTGCTTTTTTTCCTAAACAATTTTCTAGTGTAAGCCCCGCGGCGTTAATCAAGTTATGACTAATACTAGGAATGTAGCCGCGACGATTCAAGATTAAAAATTTTTCTATTATATTTTGAAATTCTGTTTCCATAATCCACCTCTCTTTTTTGGTAGACTATATTAACAGTTGGTTAGAGCGTATTTTGTCGATTTAAAGTTAATACTTTTATTTATTGGCAACTAAGATCGGTCATAGGTACGAAAAAAAGACCTATAGGGTCCTTTTAATTCAATATGGTGCGGGTAACAGGAGTTGAACCTGCAAGCCTTGCGGCGCTAGATCCTAAGTCTAGTGCGTCTGCCAATTCCGCCATACCCGCATATTGTATGGTGGACCCTATAGGACTCGAACCTATGACCGATCGGTTATGAGCCGACTACTCTAACCAACTGAGTTAAGGGTCCAATCAATGACTTCTTAATCATATCATATTCTAGAATGAGATGCAAGATATTTTTGATTAATTTTTACTTACTTATTCAACATATTTAACAAATTAACCTTAAACATATCTTTCTCTGGATTACTTTTAGAAATCATTACTCCTTTATACGTAGACAATTCAGCACGATGTCCTTCGTCCAATATTCCTTCTGGTGTAATATTGGTTAAAAGAATCACATGCTTATTCTCGTAAACGGTATAATGCAAGCGCATCACACCATGAACCTTTTGGAAAAGTTCATCAGTTGGTAATTCTAGTTCATAAGATTTGGTATTTTCTTTCTTGTTTTCGCTTGTTAATTTTCCTAAAAATTTTCCATCACGCATAGTTGGATAATAATTAAACATTAACTTTTTGTAAGCAAGCATATTATACTTACGAACTGATCTTTCTTTTTTTCGGAATTCATTTTCATCCAAATATTCAAATATATAGGTTTGTTTCATGATATCAACCCCAATCCCCCTGAAAATCCTTGCCCCCAATAGTACAAGGTATGCTCAATATTATCACAAAATGACTAAAATTGCAAACTTTTAGCGGCAAAAATGTACAAAAAAAGACCTATTTCGCGATTATAGGTCCTCTTTTACTCTCTTTTTTACTTCGATTCCTAATTCATCTAATTGTTTTTTATCTACTTCATTTGGTGCTTCACTCATTAAACAAGTCGCACTAGCTGTTTTTGGAAAGGCAACGACATCTCGAATATTATCGGTATCTACTAAAATCATAATTAAACGTTCTAGTCCAATTCCAACGCCACAATGAGGAGGGGCTCCATACTGAAAAGCATCTAAGAAGAAACCAAATTTACGTTCTGCTTCCTCATGTGTCATTCCGATTGCTTCAAAGACTTTTTCTTGAAGTTCTTCTTCATGGATACGTACTGAACCACTCAATAATTCATAACCGTTCAATACTAAGTCATACGCTCTAGAATAACAATTTTCCTTATCCGTCAATAACTTATCGATATCTTCCTTATTTGGAGAGGTAAACGGATGATGAGCAGCGACATATCTTCCCTCTTCTTCACTATATTCAAACATTGGAAAATCCGTTACCCATAAGAAATTATACTTTTCGTGGTCAATTAACTCTAATTCATGTCCTAGTTTTAGTCGAAGTGCTCCTAATGCAGTACTAGCAATACTTCTTGTATCAGCAATTATAAAGATAGTATCGTCTTCTTCGATTTCTAACCTAGTTTTTAAACTCTCTTTTTCTTCGCCACTTAACACCTTAGCAATAGAGCCTGACCACTCTTGATCTTTATACTTTAAAAAAGCAAGAGCTTTAGCTTGATAAATTTTTACGAACTCCGTTAATTTATCGATATCTTTACGGGAATACTTACTAGCTGTGTTCTTGGCAACAATCGCACGAATTACCCCGTTTTTCTCGATAACATCCTTAAAAATTTGAAATTCTGTATGATTAAAAATATCAGTAATATCTTGTAATTCCATTTTGAATCTAGTATCTGGTTTATCACTTCCAAAACGATCGATACATTCATTGTAGGTTAAACGAGGGAACTTTTCTAATTCTACCCCTTTAATTTCTTTGAAAATTTCTCTCATTAATCCTTCTGTTACTTGCCAAATGTCTTCTTCTTCCGCAAAACTCATCTCAATATCGATTTGGGTAAATTCTGGTTGCCGATCTGCTCTTAAGTCTTCATCACGAAAACATCTCGCTATTTGGAAATATTTTTCCATGCCACCAATCATCAATAACTGTTTATAAATCTGTGGAGATTGTGGTAAGGCATAGAAGCAACCTTTACTAATTCGACTTGGAACTAAATAGTCTCGCGCACCTTCTGGGGTTGATTTACATAAAATTGGTGTTTCTACTTCGACAAAGCCCAATTTACTTAGAAAATTTCTAGCGATTAAAGTAACTTTGCTTCTTATCATTAAATTGTGTTGAAGGCTTGGTCTTCTTAAATCCAAATACCGGTACTTTAGTCTTGTGTCTTCTAAAGCACTCGTATCATCACTGATTTCAAATGGAATTTCTTTTGCAGTATTAATAATATTTAGTTCGCTTACTTCTACTTCAATTTCGCCAGTTGGGATTTTGTCATTTTTACTTTCCCGTTCGACGATTTTTCCCTTTGCCCAAATGACGTATTCACTTTTTAAATTCGAAGCAAGTTCATAGATATCGTTTTCTGGACGGATAACTAGTTGGATGATTCCGCTACGGTCACGAAGATCGATAAAAATTAATCCACCTAAGTTTCTCTTTTTTTGAATCCAACCTTCTAATTCTACTTCTTCGCCAACATTAGTAAGGTTAAAACTCGCATTTTCATACTTCTTCATGGTTTACCTTCTTTCTTGTTTTTCTTTTAGTGATGTTCATGTTCACAATCGTGGCAGTCACAATCACAGTCACTGTTCTCTTCATCTAAAGTAGCTAATTGTTCATCTAGATAATAGAGAATATAATCTAGTTCTACTTTTTCTTCCGCTTTTGTCTTATTGTTTTTGATTTGAATTCTATTTTCTTTTAAATCTTCATCGTTTAGAATAATCAAGAATTTACTTTTCAAGCGATCTGCTTGTTTAAACTGTGCTTTTAATGAGCGATTTAAATAATCAGTTTCGACACTAAATCCACTCATTCTAAGTTCCTGAACTAAAGTAGTAGCATATTCTTTTTCGGTTTCTGATACATACATGACAAATAAATCTACACTATCTTCAATTGGAAGTTGGATATTTTCTTTTTCAATTGCTAACATTAAGCGGCCTAATCCCATTGCGAAACCAACGGCAGGAATTTCATCTCCCCCAAGTTCTTTAACAAGACCATTATATCGTCCGCCACCACCTAGGACATTTTGACTACCGAATCCTTCTATATCCGCTTCGATTTCGAATACGGTGTGGTCATAATAATCAAGTCCACGTACAACGCTTGGGTTTTCTACATATTCGATATCTAATAGATCTAGATATTTCTTTACTTCTTGATAATGCTTTTTGCTGGCATCGTTTAAATAATCCGTTATTTTAGGAACATTTTTCATGATTTCGTTGTCATGATCGATCTTACAATCTAAAATTCTTAGTGGATTCTTTTCTAATCTAGTCTGGCAATCTTCACAGAAGTCGTGAATATGTGGTTTTAAATATTCCACTAAGGCTTTACGATAAGCCCCACGAGACTCTTTATCCCCTAGGGTATTTAGATTCACTTTAATTCCTTTTAATCCAATTAACCGATAAATATTTACGGCAAGAGAAATCACTTCAGCATCTAACATTGGGTCATCAGAGCCAATCGCTTCTACTCCGAATTGAGTAAGTTCTCTATCTCTTCCTGATTGTGGACGTTCATAACGGTACATTGTTCCTGTATAATATAATTTGATTGGCTGAGTAGCTTCTCCGTACATTTTGTTTTCTAAATACGCTCTTACTATTCCAGCGGTTCCTTCTGGTCGTAAAGTGATGTTTCTATCACCTTTATCTTTGAAGTCATACATTTCTTTAGTAACAATATCCGTTCCTTCCCCAATTCCGCGATGATACAATTCACTCGCTTCAAAAATTGGTGTTCTGATATAACCATAGTTATACTTTTGACATACAGAATCAATTAGATTCATTACATACTGCCATTTCTTTGCTTCTAAGCCATAGATATCATGACATCCTTTTTGTCTATTAATCATCTTCTTCACCCTTTCTAAAATTAAAAAAGGTGCCACCCAAAGGACGCTTTGATTCAGCGTGGTGCCACCTTATTTTTTTCTTTATTCCCGATAACGGAGGATACCGTTTCTTTTTGATGAAAAGTATCTTCGAATACGTCTCTATTAGGTATTTTCACCACCCATACCCTCTCTTTCAATAAATATGTATCTACTCCTCTTTTCAAGAATATATGTTTAGTTTACACTTGTTTTTTGCTTTTGACAAGTGTTTTTTTAAAATAACCAAACAAACTTCACAACAATCTATTCGATAATGTTGTATTGGCATGGTACTTAACTGTGCTATTCCTGAAAATAATTCTAACTTTTTATCACTATTTTTCCAAGAAAAAAGCAGTTTCCTAAGTTTTCTACTTTTTGACACTGCTTTTTTATTTTTTAGAATAATATTTTAGGTAAAACATAAACAACTGCGAAAGTCGCTACCGCTACTGCTACTAAGAATGTATACCCTTGTTTATTCTCATCGATATTACTGATTTTTTGAATTCCATGGTATAAATGACAAAGATATAATACACCAGCTAATAGTAATACTACAAGGAAAGCTTTCGTTGAAATGTATACGGCAATGATAGCTACAATTGTTGTAAGAATAGTTAATGTTGCACAAGTACCGATTAAAGCAAAAACACGTTTGATACTGATATTTGTTTTAAATAATGGTCCTGCCATAACATAAATCATTAAACCACTAACGCCAAATCCTACAAGCATGAATAATGCTACATAAAGTAATACTTTCATGAATGATACATCAAATAAGGCTCCAAAACTAAATGAATCTGCACCTAATAATGAAAGCATCATTGAGATAAAGCCTGGCGCTTCTTCGTTTACTAGGTAAACCATTACACCGGTTAATAATGCATTTAATATAATGATAATAATTCCTAATGTAAAATATTTTTCTGCAGAGAATTTTTTAATTGTATCAATTGGTTTTACAATAATTCCTTTAATGATATCGATAAAGGAATTTACATACCAATTAAAGTCAGTTCCTGAAGATGTTGTTCTTTCAGTAGTACTACGTACTTCTTTTGCCTCTGTCGTTTTCTTTTCTTTTTCACAAGAACAGATTTCTCCGTCCTCTAATTTTTTTCCACATTTTGTACAAAATTTTGCCATTTTGTTCACTCCTTACTTTATTTTATTTAATATCTTGAAAAATATGAAACTAAGCCATCCAAACTAGTTAGATGATAACTACCATCCTGGTAGACATAGCCTAGTTTTATGTAGGTATAGTCTTTATCATCGTGAGTAGCTAGTTGTTCAGATAAATAGTCTTGGTATTCTACTTGATAATTAAAGTTTGCTTTCACTCTAACATTTAATACTCCATCTTCAAGCTCAACAGAAGTAATATTAAGTGAAGTAAACTCGATTTGTTTTAATGTCGTAGTTGCGTTATTTAAACTATCTAATGTATCGGTATATTCCTCTTCTAGACTATCAATGTCTCCACCATCAAATTCATATGTGCTCTTAATATCTGCAAAAGCTTGTTTAGCAATTAACGATTGATAGATAGCTGTAAGAGAATTTTTTGATTCTTCTTCTAAAGTATCTATAGCTTCATCTGATAAGTTAGATAAACTCAATTCTGCTGTATGACTAGAGTAATAACTACTTGGAGTTACTTCTTCGTTGATTTCCATTCCATTTGGTAAAGTAGTTTTTAAATCCATGCTGCTAGCAAATACTTGCGGAAGAACATATGCATCTGTTGTATCATCAGATTTCTTTTCGTCACGATACTTGCTTTCAATATTAATTCCAGCTAGAGTCACTTTAGAATCTTTTGGTACAATGATTGTATAATCTTCGATAATCAAATTATCTATATTATTTTCGATTGTCCAATTATCAAAAATCAAGTATTTCTTTTCTTTTTCTTTACTTAGATAAAGAAGATCAGTCTGTTCTTCACTAGAACCTTTTTCTGTATAATGTATTTCCACTTTAGCGCTAAGCTTGTTATCATCGTAGGTCACATCACCGATAGTGAAATTTTTAATTTTGGTTTCGTTTTCCCCGACGACTGTCTCTTTGAAAACTTCTTTACTAACGAAAGTAGTGTCCCCGTCAATTTCTAAGTAATCATAGATTTTATCCATGTCGTTATCGACTAAAGCTTCAACATATTCTTTAGCTACTGCTTTTGGACTAAATTGACTACCAATGATTTGATAAGCAGCAATTAAAGCAACCACGATGATTAAAACTAATATCCAGATAATCTTCGTCTTTTTAGACATTGGTTTTCTTGGCGGTCTAGCTTGAGCATTCTCTGTTTCTTGCTCTTCTTCTAGTTTGTGAGCTGTTTTTTTCTCTTTCTTGACTGGAGCTCCACATTCGCCACAGAACGTTGCGTCTTTGTCGAGTTTTGCTCCACACTCACCACAATACATCTTATCAACTCCTTTTCTATTTAAAGATAACATTTTTTGACAAATATGACAAGATATTGTCAACTTTTTTCTGTCTTTTTTTCCATCTAGTATCTTGTTGTTCTTTAACTGTTAAAGGGTTAAAGTCTTTATTTCATCTACAAATAATACTTACTTCCTTTAATCTATTTTCGGTGTTTCATTAACAAACTCTTTACTGTCGATTAACATTTCGTGTAAAATTTCTTCGTCACTATTTAAATAAACTTCTTCTATTCTATCTACACGACATTTTTCTGCTAACATGATGGCTTTGACTTTTTCTACCGTTTCTTCTAAATCGTCATTCACTACGACATAATTGTATTTAGTGACTTCGTTAATCTCACGATAAGCGGTTTGAAAGCGCTTAATGATCTTTTCTTTTGTCTCTGTTTTTCGATTTTCTAATCTTCTTTTTAACTCTTTCCAAGACGGCGGCATGATAAAAATAAAGATCGCATCGTCGATTATTTTTTTGATATTGTTTGCTCCATTAATTTCGATTTCTAGAATAACATCTTTTCCTTCTAAACGTTTTTGATTAATAAATTCTTTAGGCGTTCCATAGTAGTTACCTACATAATTGTTGTACTCTAAGAAATACCCTTCCTTTATTTTTTGTTTGAATTCATCTTCACTAACATAGTAATAGTTAACTCCTTCTTGTTCGCCAGGTCTAATCTCCCGACTGGTCATAGATACGGATAGCCAACAATTAGGATTATCTTTTAATACTTCTTGAATTACAGTTCCCTTACCTGCTCCACTTGGTCCTGAAATTACGATTAAACTGCCAATTTCTTTTGACTTAATCATATAAACTCCTCCTTGTTTCTTCATTATAATATAATCTTAAAGAAAGTACAATCTTTACCTTTTTACTGTGCCTAATTTCTCTTTAATATCAGTATGGAAGAAATGCCAAGTACAGCGAACCGTCAAATAGATAGGAAGAGCCATAATAATTCCTAAAATACCAAAAAAATTACTACAAATGGTAATGGCTAAAATAGTAAGTACGGGATTAATATTGTTGGTTTTTCCATATATATGTGGAGAAATTAAGTAACTGTCTACATTAGAAAAGACGATGACCACAAGAACTGTTTTTAAACATACAACAGAGCTTACCGCACTTGCAGTAATAATCGCAATGATATTGGTTATCATTCCCCCGAAGTAAGGAATCACGGTAGTTACGCTAGCTAAAATACCCAATAGCAGCCAATTGGGGTGACCAACTAAATAAAATAGTAATGCATATTCACCTAACTGGACGATTGTACATAAGGATAGTCCGTGGAGATAATTTCCCATTTCTTGATCGAGTTGTTTGACGTAATCGTACCATTTTAAGGAAGATTTTGCTTGAAGGTAACTTTTGATCCGACTTCTAATTTTATCCATATCAATAAAGAAGTATATACTTGCGGCGATTACGATCATCATATCACCAAAAACATGAATACTCTTATCTAAAATAGCGAGGGTTCCAGTAGAGATATATTCTCCGAGCTTAGTAATCAAATGTTCAAGCCCAGTCATGATACTATCTTCTAGAGTTCCTAATTCTAAATGAAACTTTAAACTGAATTGGTCAATCGCATCATTTAACACGTTCGTAAAAGAAATTAACTGTTCATAAATTAAAGGAACGGTCAAAAAGAGAAGCCAAATAATCAGGAGAATGGTTCCTAAAAGGACAAGAACTTTAGCGAGAGATTTAGGAATTCCCCACTTCTCTAAGGTCTTGGTGAAAGGATATAGGACATAACTAATCGCAAAGGCCAAAATAAAAGGCAAGAGAATTTCTACGATTCTAGTTAATATTTTCCCCCAGTATTTAAACGTAGTGATTCCCAGATAGAAAATCAACATACCAAGTAGAATATTTACTAGTCTTTCATTCATCTTACCTTTACTCAAAACGCGATTCACCTTTCCAAAAGAATCGTTACAGGTCCTTGGTTAGTAAATGATATCTGCATATCAGCACCAAATATTCCAGTCTCAACTGGGATGTGTTCGGAGAGTTTCTGATTGAACAGATTGTATAAAGAGCTGGCTTGAGTACCGTTTAGGGCTTGAATATAACTTGGGCGATTACCTTTTTTGGTATCGGCATAAAGGGTAAATTGAGAGATGGATAAGATTTTTCCTCCCATATCCAAGATGCTTTTATTCATTACCCCATTTTCATCGTCAAAGATTCTTAAATTTAAAATTTTATGTACTAGCCAATTGATAGTCTCTTCGTTATCTCCAGCTGTAAATCCAACAAGAAGAACGAGACCATTGTCTATTTCACCTGTAATTTTTCCGTCCACCGTACATTGGGCATGCCCGCTTCGTTGAACAACAACTCGCATTATCTCATCAACCTTTCTACTCTTATTACATATGGTAGTTTTTCTAATTCGGTAAATATTTTCTCTAAATGTTCTAAATTTCGTACGTATAGGTCTACTTCATAGACCGTATCATCACCACGAGACATCGTCGCAAAGCGATCGATATGGATATCAAACATACTTAATTTTTGTAACATCTCGAGTAATTTATTTTCTCTAGTATTCGAGTGAATTAAAATCGTCGTTAGATATTTTTCGGTTGTTGTTTTATTCCATTCGACAGGAACGGTTCTGTTTTCTAATAGTTCTAGATTATGACAATTACTTCGGTGGACACTGATTCCATTTCCTTTCGTAATATATCCTATGATTTCATCTTGCGGAATAGGATTACAACAAGCCGCTAAATTTACTTTTACCTTATCTACTCCAGCAACGACAATATCTGTATCACTAGATTTTACGATTGGTTTCTTTGGTTTTTCTTTTGGTTCTTCTTTCTTATAAATGACGTTTACTACTGTGCTGGCAGCATGTTTTCCGTTTCCAATTTCTAAATATAATTCTTCTAAGTCATGACTTGGAATTTTTAAAGTGTCAAAAACAACATTAACGTTTTCTTTACTCAAGAAGTCTTGGAAAGGAATCTTTCGCTTGCGTAGTTCTTTTTCTAAGGCTTCTTTCCCACGATCGATATAGATTTCTTTTTCGCTCTTAGCAAAGAAAGCACGAATCTTGTTTTTGGTTTGCGTACATTTGGCGATGTTGAGCCATTCTTTAGAAGGACCGCTCGAGTTTTTAGAAGTATTAATCTTGACAATATCGTTGTTTTGTAACTCGTAATCTAAAGGCACTATACTGTTATTTACGATTGCTCCGACCATCTGTTCACCGACTTGAGTATGGACCTTATAAGCAAAATCGATAGGCGTTGCCCCTTTAGGTAGTTCGAAAATATCCCCTTTTGGCGTAAAACAATAGATATTATTGTTTAGTACTTCATCTTTGACACTGTTGACGAACTCTTCGCTACTCATTTTATCTTCGTTTAATTCGACAATCGATTTAAAGAACTGTAATTTTTGTTCAGTAGTGGTCTGCATTAAAGCGCTCGCATCTTTTTGTTCTTTGTAAGCCCAGTGGGAAGCAACACCATTTTCCGCTACTTCATCCATCTCGTATGTTCTTATTTGAATTTCAAACAAATACCCATCAATTCCAAAGACTGTCGTATGAAGGGATTGATACATATTCGGTTTAGGCATAGCGATATAGTCTTTAAAACGTTTAGGAATCGGTTTAAATTTCGAGTGAATAATTCCTAAGGTTAGATAACATTCTTGTTCTGTTCCTACCAAGATACGAATGGCGAGTAGATCATAGATATCGGAGAATTTTCTTCCTTTGTTTAGTTTGTTGTAAATACTGTAGATACTTTTTGCTCGTCCTTTAATCTCGTGAGGAATATTATGATCCGTCAATAAATTGGTGACGTATTTCATCATTTCATTGACGGTACGTTCACGCTCTACTTTGGTTTTATTTAACTTTTCAGCAATATCGTAAAATACATCTGGTTTTAAATATCGTAAAGCCAAGTCTTCTAGTTCACTCTTGATTTTATGAATACCTAAATGGTCTCCGATTGGGGCTAGGATTTCTAAGGTTTCTTTGGCAATCTTTTTCTGTTTTTCTTCTGGAAGTGCCCAAAGTGTTCTCATGTTATGTAAGCGATCGGCAAGTTTTACGATAATGACTCGTACATCCTCACTCATACCGACAATAATTTTTTTATAGTAGTCGATTAAATATTCGTTTTCCGTAGAGAAATGAATACGTCCTAACTTGGAAACTCCGTATACTAATTTTCCTACTACTTCCCCAAACTTTTCATCGATTTCTTCTTTGTCACAGTCACAATCTTCGATCACATCGTGTAAAAGTCCCGCAATTAAGGTTGGCGTATCGGCATAAATTGTCGTTAGAATAATCGCTACATTTAACGGGTGAACAATATACTCTTCCCCACTTTTACGGAATTGACCTTTATGCATCTTCTCTGCAAAATAGTAAGCTTCTCTTATTTTCTGAAGATTTTCTTCTTCTAAGATATAAACACTTGCCATTTCCAATAAATCATTTAATGTATACACTTTTTTTTCAGACATTGTATCACACCCTATCTTTTTATCTTATTGCTTCCCTAACAGATATTTCGTAATTTCCTCACGCGTTACTTCTAGAATGTCATGTACCATTTTCGCGAGCGTCAATCCGGTTTGGTACTTCCATTTTTCATTTTTCAAATAATTCCATACCGTATATTCGGTTAGATTCGCTAGCGATAACTCCCGTACTTTCATTCTTAAAGCAGGTAATATCCGTTGGTAGAGTTCTGCTTCACTATTAAATTGTATTTTCATGATGCCTGATCACCTAATCTTTATTATATATGAAAATGCAGGTTCGAAACAAGTTTTTAGCGAGATTTTTAATAAATTCTAAATAGCTTCATAAGTTTTAATAGAGAGGGAAATATGAACAAAGAAAAGTTTATCAAAACGACAATTATCTTAATTATTGGGGGAGCAATCACTAAAGTTTTGGGCATGGTCATCAAGATTATTATGACTAGGTTAATCGGTTTAGAAGGACTTGGCCTTTACTATTTGATTTTTCCTACTTTTTCTCTTTTTATGAGTTTATCTCAGTTAAGTTTACCCGTCGCAATTTCTAAATTGGTCAGTGAAGAAAAACACAACAACAAAAAATTGGTAGCTTCGTCATTGCCCATTATCTTTGTGACTAATGCCATATTGATGGTGTTTATTATTTTTTCTTCTCCTTTTATTGCGAATCAACTTCTACGAGATGGAAGATGTTACTTACCTATACTCGCGATTGCTTTGGTTTTACCCTTTGAAGCGATTTCTAATATGTTACGGGGATATTTCTTTGGTAAGCAGAGAATGTTTCCTCATGTCGTTAGTCATGTCATTGAACAACTTGTTCGTTTAAGTCTTATTGTTCTGATTATTCCTAAGCTCGTCCAACAAAATGTTATCTATGCGGTGGCGTTTTTAATTTTGGTGAACTTAGTTAGTGAACTAATCAGTATCTTTGTTCTATTGTTTTTTCTGCCGAGAAATGTCAAAATACATCGTAGTGACTTTGTCCCCGACAAAAAGGAAATGCGAAATATTTTAGGAATCTCACTACCGACAACGGGAAGCCGATTAGTCGGAAATATTGGCTATTTTTTAGAACCGATTATTATTACTTTTGTGTTAACTACTCTCGGTTATTCTAATCAATTTATTACCCAAGAATACGCGATTGTCTCGGGATTTGTCATGCCTTTACTCTTATTACCTAGTTTCTTTACAAATGCAATTTCTAATGCTTTAATTCCCGTAATTTCTAAAAGTTACAGTGATCGTAAGTATAGTTATACAAAGAAAAAATTAAAACAAGGTATTCTTTTCTCATTGCTGATTGGTCTTCCCGCTACCTTGCTTTTTTTCTTCTTTCCTGAATTTTTTCTTCATTTGATTTACCATACGGAAGAAGGAGTCGCCTACATGCGTTTTTTAGCTCCAGTTTTTATTCTTCACTATCTAGAAACACCATTCTCTGCTGCCTTACAAGCAATGGGTAAAGCAAAAGAGACGTTTCAAATTTCTATTTGGATGGTAATTGTTCGTACCATTAGTTTATTTTTACTCTTATTTCTTCAGATTGGTATGTGGGGCTTTGTCTTATCTCTTACTCTCAGTATCCTCTATTCTACTTATGCCCACTTAAAGTATCTCCGGCGATATCTATAAAATTAGTCTTTTCTTGAGGCGTGTAATTGACGATTGTATCTTGTTTTTTCATAGCGTTTTAACTCTATTTCTCCCCTATTAGCAAGTTTTCTTTGTATAGAAGCTTTCCTGAATTTTTCTTCTAGGCGTTTTTCTACTTCCCGGAGAAATAAAGCTTCCATTTTCTTTAACATGATAACTAAATAGTCATCCGTTAAGTACTTTTCGTTATGTTGCCAATAATATTCTTTTACGTTTTCTATGTAATTAGGGTTATTTTTAAGTGCTTGTTTACAAAAGTTAATCTGTTCTAAATAATCATCGATTACTTCACGTTCTAAAATTCCATATACGTTCTTATGTTCTAATAGATTCATCACTAGTTGATTAGCTGGCATAAGAACCAAACGACTGTAGATTTCTTTAAATATCAAAACACAGTCATTAGGAGAAAAAGATTTATTTTTCATCACGAATTGATAATTTCCTGGTTCTGGAAAATATTTTGATTCGAAAAGATGACTTTCTAACATTTGATCATAGTGTCTAGTAAAAAGATTGGCTTCTTCGTTGGATAAAGATAAAACGGCAACTAAAACAGCATAATTATCTTGTAGAAACTTTTCATCCAAGGCAATAATACTGTTTCGTATTGTTTCATATGTTCTTTTTTGCCATTCGCCACTCATCACTTTGTCTCGCATTATGGTATATAGTGTGCGAATGATTTCTTGTTGTTCTTGATTTTCCACTTTTTTAAGATGATCCATTTCCGTAAACGGATTTACTGGAATTCCGATACAAAAATTTTTAATATTGTTTTTTCCCATTTCCTTTTTCTCCTTTTCACATACTTGGCTATTTTAACAAATTTCTTTCTGTTTTTCAAGAAAAAGAAGAATTCGTTGTCGTTAAACAAGTATTGTTATAGTATTGTGTTATTTTTCAATAAAGATTTTTCTAGTAACAAAATTCCAAACCATCACAATGGCAGTTGCGACAATTTTGGTTAACATGTAATAAACGTGTAGAAGATCAGATCCAACATACATAACCACTTGATTGATACCTAAACCGATAACACTTAAAATGACAAAGATGGTAATTTCTTTAACGGTTTGTTTTTTCGTAACATCAAATACCCACTTGATACTTAATATGTAGTTAAAAATCAAAGATACCGTAAAAGAAATTACGGAAGAAATCAAATAGTGAATCCCAACAAATTCGGTTAAGACGTATAAAAGGCCGTAATCAATGAGAAAAGCAAGCCCACCTACCACGCCAAATTTTAAGATCTGGTCAATTAATTTTTTGTGTTTTTTAATCTGTTTTTTTATCATTTTTCATCACCTGATTCAAATATAGTTCATATAATTGTCGATGTTTTTTGACGATGACACTTAGGATTACTCCAGATATCCAAAGTAGTAACGCAATCACTAAAGAGATGCCCGCTACAATCAAACTTGGAAAACGGGGAACTAGTCCTGTTTCAAAATATTCGATAAAAACAGGAACCCCTAACAGTAAAGATAGTAGTAAAAATAACGCAGCGATGACGCCAAAGAAAATACCAGGCTTGTATTCTTTAAATAAAGTCGCAATTGTTTTAAGTACTTTAAATCCATCTTTATAAGTGTTTAGCTTAGAGACACTTCCTGCTGGACGATCTCGGTAATTTACTGGAATTTCTACTAGTTTAAAGTTTTTATCTACCGCATGAATCGTCATTTCAGTTTCGATTTCAAATCCTTTAGATAAAACGGGGAACCCTTTGACAAATTCATAACTAAAGGCTCGATATCCGGTCATGATATCTTTGATCTCGTTATGGAATAATTTGTTGATAGAAAAACGGACGATTCGGTTGCCAAAATTATGAAAGGGACGTTTATTTTCGGTAAAATACGTACTTGATAATCTGTCACCAATGACCATATCAGCCTTTCCACTCAATACGAGTTCACACATTTCTTTCGCATTCTCGGCTGGATAAGTGTCATCCCCATCGATCATCAGATAACACTCCGCATCGATTTCACGAAACATCGTTCGAATGACGTTGCCTTTTCCTTGACGATATTCATGGCGAACGATGGCGCCGGCTTTTTTGGCAATGGCTGCGGTTTCATCTTTAGAATTATTGTCGTAAACATAAATCGTTGCTTCGGGTAATACTTGTTGATAATCTTTGACTACCTTTTCGATGGTTTGTCCCTCGTTATAACAAGGAATCAAAACGGCAATTTTTCTTTTTTCTTTAGACATGATTCTTTCCTTCTTTCCATACTTTTAACATCAAAAACACCAAAGCTGGCATGATAAATACATAAGGCATCGCATACCGGAAATACGTATTGACTGGAGATGC
Organism: Candidatus Alloscybalousia intestinigallinarum; assembly: GCA_018716115.1. Taxonomy (GTDB): domain Bacteria; phylum Bacillota_I; class Bacilli_A; order RF39; family UBA660; genus Alloscybalousia; species Alloscybalousia intestinigallinarum. Next base: position 5,062 of record DVKF01000055.1, on the reverse strand, counting down.
GACACAAACTAAGAGCGATACGAGTAATGGACTTAGTACGATAATATACTTTTTCTTCTTTTGATCTATGAGGTAACTGACCATTAGGAACATCAACCAACAACTAAAGCCAACATTCGCTAGTAATCCTAACACTGGAAGATAAGGAAAACTTACTCCGAAAGAGGAAAGTACTTGGCGAAGTGGTCCTAGCGAATTATAGTGATAATCGACTAAATCGTTTTGGGTGATTCTATTATCATATTTATAATAGACATACCACTTAGTAGAATTCGGATAGAAATAACCGTAGACATTATTCATAGTAGCTTGAATATAAGTATCTGGATGTTTAATTAAGCCCTGTAACCAATAGTGAAAATATTCAGATAATTCTTCATCGGTTGTGTTTTTATTATACATATTTTTTACGGGATCAGCTTTTTCTGGATCATAACGCTTTGCTAAGTCATCGTAACCTAAAATTTTATCATAGAGTTCTCGTTCTTCGGCTCCGATTTCTTCACTATGTTCCTTAACATAACGGGCGGTTTGTTGGAAAGGAATAGATAACACTTCCCGAATACTTCCTTCACTGATACCAAGAGAAGGAATCAATACTTTAGAATAGGTTTGAGTAAGCGCAATAAACAACAGAAAAACAATACCTAGACGAAGTCTATTCTTCTTATTGATGATAAAGATAAATGGCAATGACAAAATGACAACATAAAGACCATTATTTCTAAATAAGGTAATCAAGGTAATGATTAATAGTATCCACAATGCATACTTTTTAGAAATCTTTTTGTTTTGGTATGAGTGAATTAAATCAAAAAGGATTAGAACATATAAAATGATAAAAGCAGTATAGTAAGTATCTTTTACTCCTGACATCGCATAAAGGGGGAACATAGGTACTAACGCGTAAATAGCCAATAAAATGAGACGATATTTGTTAGGAATTCCTACTTTTTTCGTATAACTAATTGTATAAGCAAATACACTAGCTAGACAAAGAGTCTGCAGTAATGAATAAAGAAATAACCCAAAGTTATCGTTTAATATCCATCTTCCTAATTGAATACAACCACCAAGTAATACGGTATGGATAACGGGATGATGGGTAGTCATATTGACACTTGGATCACGTTGAATTACCCAATCAATATATTTCGTATGTTCATTAAAATACTGTTTAATCTGAAAAGATGGGTCAGGGGATAAAATAATTGGATAAAAGGCAATGATATAGATTAACCAACAAAGAAGTAAAATGACTAAACTAGTTAGAAAAGGATGTTGTTCAAATACTTCTAAGAAACGGCGAAAATATTTATTTTTCCCTTTTTTAAATGGAGTAAATTGCCATTTCTCTAGTTTTGTAGTTAAAAAGTAAAAGATACTTTTAAATAAGAAAAAATAACCGATTGCCATAAACAGTGATAAGATAAATAGTAATAAGTTGCCAAAAACTAAATTCCAAGAATTGATTGCTAAATAACTATTTCCAAAAACCATAAAGAAAGAAAAAATTATTGCTAATACTGTCTTACTTTTCGTTATCTTTCCTTGCTGATACTTATGGTACCATCCAGCTAGTAAAAAGAAAACGAAGGTTACTACAAATAGATCTTGCGTAAAAATATTGGCAGCAGAAATTTGATTTTTATAAATTCCTTCAACATTTAAGAAAAACGCACTGCTTGTACACAATGTGATGAATAATATTTCTAATTTCTTTTTCATTCTAGTACTCCTTGTTTTTTATTCCATAATTTGAAAATGATTGCCGGAATCTAAGTAAAGAATTCCTTTTTGTTGTCCTATTTTTTCTAAGACTTCTTCATAGTAATTTAACTGAGTAAACTTAGTTAAGGTCAAATATACATAGTTTCCGTCTGTCATGTATAAAAGAAAGCGATCTTTATCTTGTTCGTTAGGATCATAAGTGATTTCTGATATTTGAGTACGGACACTTTCTTTTAATTTGTTCATGCCACTAACAAAAGAATTGTATTTGTTACTCGGTACATAATTTAATAGTAACGCTACGGAATAGTTAGAAGAGGAATCCTCAATTTCTGTCTGATCATCTAATACTAGTTTACTATTTTCTTGTTTACGAAATAAGATTTTATGTTCTTTGACGGTAATGGTCACTTTTCCAAAGAAACCCTTTTTAATCCCAACATCCGCAATTAGAGGGTTTTTCTCAATTCCTTTTTTCATTTTTCTAGAACTAGTTAACAGAAATGAAGGATAATCATCGATCCCCGCTAATTCGATTAATTGTTGATCCGATAGTAATTCATTTCCTACTAAATAAATATTTTTTATTGGGATTAAAGTAAGATATTTTCCAAAAAGAACAAGAATGGTAATAGCGATAATTACCGCAAGGATGGGTAAAAATTTAAGTTTTACTTTTTTCTTTACTTTTTTATCAAGTGGTTTTACTTCGCTAGTTTCTTTTTCTTTTGGCTTTTTATTCTTATTCTTTGATTCTTTTATCTTTTTCTCTTTCTTTTTCATTTTTTTCTCCATCTTATTCCCAATTTTTAAATTCTTGTTCTACTTTTAAATCAATTTTATATTTATCATGTACTTCCTCTTGAACAAATTCGATTAAATCTTTGATATCTTCCGCACTAGCATTTTGGTAATTGATAATGAAGTTCGCGTGTTTATCACTAATTTTCGCGCCTCCCTTCATTAAGCCTTTATAGCCTAAGTCTTCAATTAATTTGCCGGCAAATTGACCTTCTGGATTACGAAAGACGCTTCCTGCGGAAGGATATTCTAACGGCTGCGTTTCTACTCGTCTTTTTTTTCGTTCCTTGACTAACTCTTCGATTTCTTCTTTATTACCGGGCTTTAACTTCATCGTTACTTCCAAGCAGATATAACCGGGATGTTCTTTAAAAAATGAAGTTCGATAATGAAAGTTTAATTCTTTATTTACCATTTGAATTACCCGTAGTTTTGGGGTTAATACTTTTACTTGAGTAACGATATAGCCCATATCACTTTTATAGGCTCCCGCATTCATGTAGACGGCTCCCCCTACTGTACCTGGTATACCGGTTGCGAATTCTAAGCCAGATAACGATTTACGAATACTTTGATAAGCAACTTTCATCAAAGAGGCACCTGCTCCTGCGACAATTTTATTATTTTCGATACGAATATCATTAAATTCATCAAGTTTGATAATTACTCCCTCATAAGGTCGGTCACTAAATAATACATTAGAACCATTTCCTAGTACCATGTAGGGAACATTTAATGCTTGTAGTTTTCGGATTAATTGAACTAATTTTTCAGTATCGCTAGGAAAGACCATTATTCTAGCGATTCCCCCTACTTTATAAGTTGTATAATTCTTTAATGATACATCCGTTAACACTTTACCATAATTTTCTTTTTTTAATTCTTTTGCTAATTCTTCCATGTCTATTCTCCGTCGTCTATTAATTTTCTTAATACTTGGTAGATTTTGGTCGCACTATCGGTTACCGCTAAAGATAAGGCATTTTTCTTTAACTCTTGATATTTCTTTTTATCTTTTAGAGTATTATCGATTAAATCTACTAGTTTTTGTTTATCGTAATCTTTTTCTTCTAAGATTAAAGCAGCATTCTTATTCGCTAGCGCTTGGGCATTTTTTAATTGATGATTATGAGTAACATATGGACTGGGAATCAAAATACTAGGGATTCCTAAAGCAGTAATTTCAGCGATGGTTGATGCCCCTGCTCGTGATACTATTAAATCAGTTTTATGAAGTACACTCAACATATTATTTAAATATGGCATAATTTTAACATTATTTGACACTTTTACTGACTTATAGGCTTCATAATAATTCTGTCCGGTCACAAAAATCACTTCGTATGGTTTATCTTTAAATAAGTTAAGAGTTTCTTTTAGTTTCTGATTCATTGTCGTTGAACCTAAAGAACCCATCACTATTAAAACGAGCGGTTTAGCATCACTTAATCCTAAACTTTTCTTATCGACTGGGCGACTCGATAATATTTCCTCGCTGCGAGGATTGCCTGAAAAGAAGACTTTGTTTTTAGGAAAATACTTCGTACTTTCGGGGAGAGAGACTCCAATCTTATCGGCATAACGAGATAGAAAACGGTTAGATACTCCCGGAATGGAGTTTTGTTCATGAATGAATGTTTTATAACCAAGTTTTTTGGCACTCGAAATGACCGGTGTCGTTACATAACCTCCTATTCCTAAGACAACATCTGGTTTAAATTCCTTGATTTTTTCTTTGACCAAAGCAACACTTTTTTTGTATTCTTTCCATACCTCAATATTCCGCCATGGCCTTTTTCTATCTAGTCCAGAAAGTTTTATTCCAAAATAAGGAATTCCTGCTTCCGGAATAATTTTATGTTCCATACGATCAGTTGTTCCAATATATAAAATCTCACTATTAGGCTCTTTTTCTTTAATTTTATGGATAATCGCTAAGGCAGGATAAATATGTCCCCCGGTTCCCCCAGCGCTGACAATTGCTCTCATCATATCACATCCTATATCTGATTATACCATAATTATATGATTTTTAAATTGTTTTTATATACTAAGAATTTGCTTTGCATAGAAAAATAAAATAAAAAAATAGAAAATTTTGTATTTTGCTTGATTTTCATACGTTTGTTTGATATAGTCTTGTTAACCACGAATAACACCAAAGGGGGAATGACATCACGAATATGTATAAAAGTTATCAGTTTCGTCTTTATCCAAGCGATAGTCAAATCATTCAAATTCAAAAAACGTTTGGTTGTACAAGACTTGTTTATAATTATTATCTCGAAAAAAGAAAAAAAGAACATTTAACTTGTTTTGATATGATTAAAGATTTGCCTAATTTATATTTAGAATATCCATTCTTAAAAGAGGTGGATTCTTGTAGTTTAAGATGCAGTTTATTTGATTTAGAAGATGGCATTAAGCGATTTATTAATCATCAAAACAATTATCCTAAGTTTAAAGGAAAGTATAGTTCAAAAAGAAGTTATCGAACGAATTATATGACTAGTACTTATAAAGAAAGAAA
>DVKF01000007.1 GCA_018716115.1 Candidatus Alloscybalousia intestinigallinarum | reverse complement strand
CAGCAGTTTTAATAGTGGAATGTTTTTCATTGATGATCAAATTAACAATCATAGATTTAAAATTATTATCGTATTTTCTTGGCACAGTACCACATCCTTCCTTTTATTATACACCCCCTATAAAAAGTGTCTAAAAAAATTATAAACTACCACTATACTTTGTAGAATAGAGTGGGTGTGTATTATATGATGAGAGAAAATAGAAAAAATGGTTTCACATTAATTGAATTGTTAGTGGTTATTATTTTAATTGGTGTCTTGATGGCAATTGCTCTTCCTGCTGTTAGAAATCTAACTTATGGGAATAGTGAGAAAAAGTATGATACTTTGGAGAAGTTAGCTTATGAAGCAAGTAAGTTGTATGTGAAGAATTATCGAGGAGAAATGACTAACGCAAGTAGTGATTGTTTTAATGTTCCCTATGATACCTTGTTAAATGAAGGACTAATCGAAGAAGAAGATATTAATTGTACGGGAAATATTATTATTGATAATACAAGTGGAAAAGGAAATGAATATCAAGCGTATTTAACTTGTAAAGATAAGAATGGAAAAATTGTTCATGAAGCAGAGAATGGGCTTCCTTTATATTGTAAGGGATTTAGTGGTAATTTTGTGGTGAACTATGAACTTTACGAAGATACGACCCATACACAAAGCTATAACGAAGGTGACTGGGTAAGATATGTTTATGGAACTTATAGTAGTAGTAATCCTTATAATATTGAGATAGATCGCTATGAATATACAAAAGATTTATTGAATTGGTTGACTTTAAATCCAAGTAATCAAGAGTATCAAAATTATAATGGAAATATCTATGTAAGAGCGATTGATCAAGCGAATAATATTAGTAATATGAATAATCATATTGTGAGAGCGGATTCTAAAGGACCTGAATTTAGTCTAACGAGTGATGAACAATCTATCCTTAATGGTAATCAAATTGAAGTAGGAATCAGTAATGTAGTCGATAGTGGGATTGGAGTCGATAAAGCAGATGCGATATACTCATTTGATGGTGGAGCAACATGGGTAAGAGATACGAGTAAAATATATCAAGTAGGAAGTAATACTGAGATTCAAGTAAAAGATAAATTAGGAAATATTACAGCGAATCCAATTCAAACAATTTATGCATGTAGTAGTGGCGATGGGGATGCAACTGCTTCACAAATATTAAGTGGAAAAACTGCTTGGGTAAAAGGAAGTAAAGTAACCGGAACAATGCCGAATCGAGGAGCAGTGAGCCAGACCTTAAATGCGGGAGGAAGTTATACCATTCCAGAAGGATATCATAATGGAAGTGGAAAGATCACAGCTGCCTCATTATCTAGTCAAACACAGGCAAACGCGACAGCTGCTCAAATATTAAGTGGAAGAACTGCTTGGGTAAATGGAAGCAAAGTAACTGGTAATATGCCGAATCGCTCCTCTTCTAGTAATGTAACAGGAGATACCGCATGGCACTATAATAATCGTATTTATTTCGCAACAGATTACGGATATTACCCAGCTGCAAATTATGGTAATTTTACTAATGTATCAGAGAAATACATTTCTTATTCGTCACTTGCTTCTGTAATAGGAGTAAGTGCAAATAAAATCCTAGAGGGTAACACTATTCTTGGAATTACCGGAACAGTAGAGAATCCTACTAATGCCTATAATCGAGGCTATAATGCTGGATATAGTGCTGGAACTGCTCAAGCAAAAGTAAAACGCGTTTATTTAGGTACTTGTTCTAATAGTGCGACTTATAATTTGACTGGGTATGAAGGATGGCAAAGTTTTACCAACGATAATTTCTCTACTGTTGTCGTAGGAATCAATGTTGCTGCCGGTCCTTGGGAGACAGTTACCTTATATAATCAAAGTTATAGTTTATCTTATAATCAATCAAATGGTATTCTAACGGTTAAGTCTCCAAGAGTAGGTAGAGAAATTTCGGTTGCTAATGATGGTAACCGTCGTTCACAGTCAGATGCCGTTATGCAAGTTTACTTATATTATTAGTGTAATTTATCATTATTACTTTTTCATCTTTTGGTTCATGATTTACATCTTTTAATAAACTATGTTAAAATAAGGGGAGAAAGGAATGAATAGAGATGTTAGAAAAGTTAGATCAAGATATGATTAGCGCGATGAAAAATCACGAAAAAGAAGAATTAGCCGTTATTCGTGAAATTAAAGCGGGAATGAAACAAGCACACATTGATCAAAAAAGAGAATTAGATGAAGATCTACTTATCGAAGTAGTTAGTCGAGGAATTAAGACAAGAAAAGAATCGATTAAAGATTTTGAAAAAGGAAATCGTCAAGATTTGATCGATAAAACTTTAGGTGAAATAGAAGTATTGAGCCGTTATTTACCTAAACAATTAACGAAAGAAGAATTAGATCAAGTAATCGATCAAGTATTTCAGGAAGTAAATCCAACTTCTAATAAAGATATGGGTAAGATTATGGGAAAACTTACTCCTCTTGTTAAAGGCAAAGCAGACATGAAAGAAGTTTCAAGTCTCATTCAAGAAAAACTTAAACAACTATAAAGATTAGGGATAAGTTCTGGTTCTTTGTCAAATAGTGTTGGTAGACATTATTGATACAAGTAACTGTATATGGAAGGATGATGAAAATCATCCTTTTATAATAAATTTAAACATACAGTGCATGTTTAAATTCTAGGGCATTTCCCCG
>DVKF01000054.1 GCA_018716115.1 Candidatus Alloscybalousia intestinigallinarum | reverse complement strand
ACGAAACGGTAATAAAAGAGTACGTGAAAAATCAAGGTAAACAAGTTACGGAATATAAGCAGTTGCATTTAGTGTTGAGTAGCATCGCTGGAAAAGATACCCCGTAGCTTGCTGCGGGGAGTTTCATTTGGCATAAAAATAATCCCCAATCTGAGTATTATAGCCATAATCACAATATAGTGGAGACTCAATTGTACAAGATTTACCTACCTTTTTAAATAGACTATCTATAATTTTGTCTTTGTCCTCTTTATTTTGACAGTGATTAAACTGATTTACTAAATTTCTAGCTTGTTCTCTATCCTTTAATAGTTCTTTATCGATACAACAAAATTCTAAACCCGCTAACATTTTTTCTTTCTCGCTCATATACTTCCTCCGGTAATATTTCCTTATCATTTATCTGAATTTATTATAACATAGGGTAGGAAAAAAATTCTAGCTGTGGTATACTTATTCATGGTAAAAAAATAGAAAGGATTAAAAAATGAAAGTACTTAGTTTAACAGAACCATATGCGACCTTAATTAAAGAAGGAAATAAAAAGATAGAAACAAGAAGTTGGATGACAAGCTACCGAGGAGAAGTTTATATTCACGCTAGTAAAACGAAAATTCCAAAAGTCACTTTAGAAAAAAAAGAATTAATGACTCTTTGTGCCAATCATCCTCTTAATTTTGGCAAAATTATCTGTAAGGCAGAATTAGTAGACTGTATTTGGATGAGTAAAGAATATGTTTTGGATATGAAACAAAATTATCCGCAAGAATATCTCTGTGGTGATTATCAAGAGGGAAGATATGCTTTTGTATTAGAAAACATTGTTCCCTTAAAAAATCCAATTGAAGTAAAAGGGAAACTAGGACTTTGGGATTATTATAGTGAAGAAGAAATTATGAAAGTAATGTCTGAAATAGAATATGGATGGGTCGATAAAAATAAGAATTTTCATAAGGAATTAGGAGAAGATTTCGAAGAAAATTATCAACTACAAAGTCCTAGCGAACTATTAAAAAGTAAAGTTGGTGTTTGTTATGATCAGGTAGAATTAGAACGTTACTATTTTAGTAGTCATATCGAAAAAGTAATGACGTACTGTATTATATATGAAGCTCATGATCATCACAAAACAAGAACTCACACCTTTTTAGTTTACGAAAAGAATGGGAAGTATTATTGGTTTGAACATGCTTGGGAAAAATTTCAAGGAATTCATGAATACCCAAGTTTGATGGATTTATTTTTCGATGTGAAGGAAAAATTTATTCCTGATCAAGTAAAAGAAGAGGTAGAAGAAAATACCATTTATTTCTTTGAGTATCAAAAACCAAGTAGACACTTATCTGCCCAAGAATTCTTTGAGCATATTATTCATGGCAAAGAAAGAGCTTGTCTATAAAAAAATTGACTAAGTTCTTTTTTTCTTGTACAATAAGTCACCGAAATGAGGCAGAATTATGGAAGAAAAAATGAAAAGTATTCTTTTTGACGAACTTTATTTTCAAATTAATCAAAAAGAATTACCCAATAGAACAAAAAATAATCGTGATCATGAATTAAAAACGATCTATGAACAAAAAACAGGAAAAAGTGTTTTGATAATGACAAAAACCAAGCGAATCCAATTATACGAATGGCTAAAAAAAGAAGTTAGATATCCACTACTGAATGATTTAATCAAAAGTGAAATAGGGCTATTAGTAGATCCGTATTTTGCATTAAAACTTACTGATGAACATCAAGAAGATCAATTTATTAACACCAATCTTTCCTCATTATTAGAAATCATCAGGATGCAGGCGGCGGATTCTATATTCTTAGTTTTACAAGACAATACCGCTAGTTTAAGTAAAATTACGATAAAAGAAAGAGAGGACATCATCTCTCAAATTCTTTTAGAAATAGATCCAAGTGGTAAATGGTTAATGATCTATTATGAAGCTAAAGAACAAGGAAGAATCATCAATGTAAAGGAATGTTCTTCTAAAGAAAAAGAAATATTGTGTAAAAAATTGGAATTATCCGAAGATAGTCTATCTGAAAATGCTTGTATAAGAAATAAAATAAATCACGAGACTTATCTTTTATTAACTTTAGTAGGAACTACTGAAGATATTTTAACCATTATGCATGAATTTGGTCATTATTTATTCTATTATTATAATTTAGAAGAAGAGCCTAATATATTATTAAAAGAGTTTTATCCGACATTGTTAGAGTTACTAGCAGAAAAGTATTTAAAAAAGCAGAGAATTTCAGAAGAGGAATGTAACCGTTCTCGGATAGAAAATACCGCTTATTTAGGCCAATATTACATGGTTACTTATGATTATATAGATAAATATTTAACAGATGGAATAATTAAAGAAGAAGAAGATATTCAAGAGCAAGCTACAATCATGAATAACCATAAAGGAATATTAGAGGAGATATTTAAAGAACAAGCAGATTTATTTTCCTCTCAGACTATTGCCTATCAAAACTGTGATAGTTGTATAGAAAAAATCATTTCGAATCCGCTAGAATTAAGACAAAGTTTTTCTTATATCCTAGGCCACTATTTAGCTAAACAAGGCGTAAACAGAATAATTCAAGATAGGCAGGTACTAGATGTATTAAGAGAGTATATTGAACATGGCTTAGATCTTGATTTATATGGCTTATTTAAACTAGTAGGTTGTGATGTAGATAAGTTGAATTTAAAGCCAACAATAGAATCAACAAATAGAAAAAATAAAGAGAAAAGCTTAAAAAAGTAAGGTTTCTTTTCTTATACTTTTAATTATGATATAATAGTAGCTAAAGAAAGGTTGCCAAAATATGGGACAAGAAATTACATTACGTCAACTCCAAGAAGCTATTGTAAAAATTGATCATAAGAATAATAGTATCGATAAGTATTTCTATAAGTTAAGTGAAGAAGTAGGAGAACTTGCGAAAGTGATTAGAAAAAACCAACGTTTAGCCACTAGTGAAAGTATTAAAGATACGATTGAAGAAGAATTATATGATGTTCTTTATTATGTAGTATGCTTAGCGAATATGTATGAAATTGATCTAAGCGAGTGTGCGAGATTAAAAGAAGAGTTAAATGCTAAAAAGTATGGAAGAAATAGTATCTTTGATGAATAACGAAAAAAGTTAGATGAAAAAAGAATAAAAGAAGTGATAAATGTAAACTTATTAGGACTAATTAATGTATGTAAAGCAGATCTTCCTATCATGAAAAAGAATCATACCAGTTTGACTATTAATATCAATTCTCAAGCAGGAATCAATCATAAAGCAGAAAGAACCGTCTATAATGCTTCTAAGTGGGGCCGGATTTACTAAATCTTTACAAGATGAAGTTTCAAAATATGGAATTTGCCTTACTAATGTTATGCCTGGTATGATGAAGACAGATATGTTTAATAAAATGAATATTCAAAAAAATATGGAAAATGGAATTGATACAAAAGAAGTAGCCAAGTTAATTGAATTTAACATTGCTTTACCTAATGAGGTGATGATACCGGAAATAGGCATCCAAAATATTCCTAATTAAAAAAATTTAACTAAACAATAATTTCTATGTTATAATTTTTTTAAGACATCTGGTAATATGTCAAGATAAAAATTATGGAAGTTTTTAAATAGTTTCTCCCTTACCAAACAAATTATTCCATGCTAAAAAGTGCTTAGTATAAAACTAAACATTAGTTCGCTATTACTAACGA
>DVKF01000053.1 GCA_018716115.1 Candidatus Alloscybalousia intestinigallinarum | reverse complement strand
TTCGCTACCTGTAAATCATTTTCCCGTAAAATACAATCGCTAAAACCAACAATCGCATTTAATGGTGTCCTTATCTCATGAGACATACTAGATAAAAACTCCGACTTAGCAAGATTCGCTCTTTCCGCATGTGTTCTCGCTACATTTAATTCTTCAATCATCTTAAGATCTGGATTCTCAATCGTAAAATACATAATAAATATAACTAAAAACTCCATAGACGTAGTTAAAGTAATCTGAGGATTAACCTTTTGTAAAAAAGAAATAAAAAGAGTAAGAATAATAAAACAAAATAACGGAATAAATTTTTTAAAATCTAATCGTTTTCGATTTTTAATCAAAGGAATTGGCCACGTGACTAAGCAAAAAGTAGAACAAGCATATACCCAATCTACAGCAGCCCCTGTAGCAAACCCGATATCTGTTTTAATTGGTAAAATAAGCATAACTACAACACAAAAAGCAAAAATTCCAAAGAAAATATTCTTCAATTTTTGATAATAATTGGGATGATAATTATTTTTAGTAGTAATATAACAAGTAACATAAATATACAATGTCATAAAAAACATAAAAGTAAGTAAATACACTAAATAAATTTTGGTAAAAACATGAGCCGTAGAAGAATCAGGAGGAAAAGTATAACCAATAATCGTACACAGTAATTCACTAATTAAGCCTATGAGATTAGTAACTAATAAAATAGAAAATATTTTTGTTTCACTAGAATTCACATGCCTTTTAGAAAAATAAATAAAAGACAAAACAATAGAAAATACTAAAGAACAAATAATAAAAGATACATATTCCATATTACCAACCGCCTTACTACCCTACTATAATAAATTTATTATACAAAAAAAAGAAAGAAAAATCTACTTTTAAAGATTTTTCTTTAATACTTTTCCCGTTTCTTTCTGGTAAGCACTATCTACAAATTTCAATACTGGTAAACATTGATCAGTAACTCCTTCTTTTATTAAACTTCCATAATCACGTTTACCACTAGGCGCGATAGAAAATGATTCATTGAAATCTCTCACTCTAAAATAAATTTTATCTAAAATATCTTTAGGAACTTTGTTAGCTAATCTATTCGCACAACTCTCTAGTGCCATTTCCACACTATACCTAGCATTAGGTTGCAACTCAATATGGCATACATATTCTTCGTTGTCAACATCTGGCTTAATCAAAGAACAAGACAAAATATTTTTAGTATCTTCTAAAACAATATCCTCTATATAATAATAAGGAATTTTTTCTCCATTAACAGAATAAATATCTGATCCCATTCTTCCCTTCATCTTGATTCTACCATCTTTATCTGATTTATAAGAATAAGTTCCTAAATTATACCATGATTTTCCACTTTTGTCGTAAACGATGATATTACTGTTTAATTCTGGTTGATAGTAGTAACCTTTCATTGAACAAGGTGAATTAGCGACTAATAAACCAGGCTCGCCAATTGAACAGTATTCTCCATTCTCATCTAAAACTTCAACATCGGCAAATTTCAAAGGAGTTAACCCAAGCGTTTCTTTAAACAAAATGTTTTTTAAACTTTTCTCTCTTAATCCTTTAAATAAGGTAACAAAAATACCACTACTTTCCGAAGTACCTCCACCAATAGAAAAAGTAATAGGAGCTAACGGAAATGGCAATTTTCCAGTACCAAATTTATGCTTTCTTGCTGTATAATTGAAGAATTTTTCTTCTCCTGGTGAACAAGCTTCACCAGTTACAGTCGGAAGCATCAAATATGGCATATTTATCTTTTTGAACTCCTCATCATAATTCAATAGCTTGCAAAGATGAACATAAAAACCAGCACTTGCAGGTACAAAATTAGGTTCATTAATGAGTAATGAGTAAGGGAAAAATTGTTCATTATAGAAAGGCTCCATTGCCAAAGTACACCTTTCAAACAAAGTATCCGAAATCGCACAGCTTAATTGCATATGCGTATAAGTTGGAATATGAGCCAAAACGGTCAAATTACGCATACTTGGCATTCCAGAAACATCTGATTCCTTAAAACGAGATAAAGTTAAATAACTTCGATTAGGATGTAATACTGCTTTAGGCATATTCGGATTCGTCGTACCACTAGTATAAGTAATAGCTAAATCATCGTCCAAGCAGCAATCAGCAACAACACAACCATAATAATTTATTCCTCGTTTTACGAATTCATCTTCTAAAAGTATATGATTTCCATCTCTACTTTCTTGATATTGATGAGCAGTGTTCTGGAAAGAATGAAATTTCTGGTCCAATTCATCATATGGATTCTGAGCAATACCTGCATTATCTTTTAATAAAGAATCTGTCAAAGAAAACATAATAGTATCTTTCACATTAGATTTTTGGATTTTATCTCTTACCATAGGATAAATATCATCAGAAACAAATACATAATCACTGTTTGAGCGATTCAAAATACCAATAGAATAATTTTCATCAAACCATTCACCGAAACTATTAATTTTAGCACCAATGAAACCAATAGCTAAAAACAAATAAACAAATTCTGGAATATTAGATACACAAACAGGTATTTCTGAACCCATTCCATAGCCTAACGCTTTTAAAGAACGAGCATATTCGAAGGCTTTCGTAAACATTTTCTTATAAGTAATTCTATTTCCTCGATAGAAAATAGCAATCTTATCCAAATTATCAAGATTACGAGTCAAAAGTTCTACAGATAAAGAATTATTATGATGTAAATCCAAATCTTGTAAAGCTTTTTGAACTTTAGGTTCTAATACTTTAGTAGATTGATAATTGGTTCCCCTATTCTCCTTGTTATCTAACATATAATCAACTTGTTGCAACAATTCCAACATTTCTTTATTTTCTTTTTTCATAACGCTCCCCACTTAATATAAATATCCTAGAAAACACAAACTAAAAATTTAATCGTGTTTTCTTCTTACACGGTCATTATACCACATTCCTAAATAGAAATAAAATTTTTGGTAAAAAAAAAGAACGCCCTCTTACTGATTTTATCAAAAAATAAGAAAACGTTGATCGACCTATTAACATCCCTCAACGCTTTATTTAAATATCAAATATAAAAAAGAAAATAATATATTATTTTATCACACTTCTTCTTTACCAGAATCAACACTTATAAAAATAAACCAATCTACTTTCCTAAATACGGCTGAATAATTTCTTTTATTTTATCCATTTCCTGAAAGAATTCTTCCTGATGTTGAGTAATAAAATCAATATCGTTTTCTTTCCCCTTTAACTCATGTTGATAAGCAATATCTGCTAACTTTGTAAACCCAAAGTATTTGGAATCACTTTTTATACTATGAGCCAAAACCGCATATTCTGTTGTGTTCTTATCAGAAATAAACTGTTTCATTTTCTCTTGTTTTTGATCAATCTCCTGTAAGAAAGTCATCATCATCTCTCGATACGTTTCTTCATCTCCTAATAGCGATAACCCCTTATCTACATCGATTCCTTT
>DVKF01000052.1 GCA_018716115.1 Candidatus Alloscybalousia intestinigallinarum | reverse complement strand
AACCTACTGAAAATGGTGCGATGGAAGCCATTAACGGTTGGTTAAAAGAAGAACTATTTATCGACTTCCATATTAATTCCTGTAATGATATTTATCAAGAAATCGATAAATACATCCTATATTTCAACAATAATAGACCTCAGTCTGCTCTTAATTATCTCACTCCTGCTCAATACAAAAATTTACATTTTCAAAAATAAATTGTCTACTTTTTCTTGACTTATGCAGTTTGTCTTTTCGTTTTCATTTTTTCGTCTCCTCCTCTATCTTTATTATTTTCTGCTCCTTTATCTTGATGTACCCTATTTTAGCTTATACATTTCTATTATAGACTTTTTTAACCAATATTTCAATAAGCTATTTTGGGTTATATAAGTAAATGCATATAAAAAACTCATCAGTATTCTTCATACTAACGAGTTTTATATTATTCATTATCTTGATCTTTTTCTTCTGCTTTTCTTGGTTTAGTTTTTACTTTCTTGTTCTTTGAGGTGATAAAGCGAACAACTCCAATCACAATTAGAATTGCCCCTACTGCGATCACAATATTACTATAAGAAGATAAATCTGTGATTCCCTCAGATAATGCTTCTAATCTTAACTCTAAAGAATCTACTGAATCTAAATAGGCATTAAAAACAAAACCACCAATAACCAAAATACTTCCTAAAAGAATATCCATTACTTTACTAACGAATGCTAAGATCAAAATAATAATCGCAACAATTGGTAATATATAAATCATAAAACTACTCCTCCATCCTATTCTTCACTACTTGTAGAATTTTCGTAATACTCTTCAACTTCATCTTTATAGTCATATAAATAGTTCAAAAAAGTCTGATAACTATATTCTCTTCCGTCACAAGTGACCCCTTTATCTAAATCATCCCCATTACATTTTAGATATTCAACATTAGAAAGTGCTGCCGACGCAGTTACTTCTTTCACAAAAAGGATCTCAATATCTATTCCCGTTTTCTTATCCTTTCCCTTAACAATAACCGCACCAGTTCCTAAATCACCACGATAATTATCTGTTTCTGTCCATGAATAATCTTCTAACATATAATCAAGATATTCTCCAAAAGTATAATCTCCTAGTAATAAGACCGTACCACTTCGTACTTCCTTAATATCTTCTGAATATTCTTTAGGAGTACTGTTAGTTTCTCCACATCCAGTAACACCTAAAAGAACAACCCCACTAAATAAAACCAATAATAATTTCTTACCCATTTTTCATTTCTCCTTACTGTTTATTCACTAATTTTGTAGGGATTTTCTTTACTGCCATCCCCATCAGTCAACTGAACCCCTGCTTTTAAATTCAATACTACACGAAGTGGCTTCTCACTAAATCGAGTAGAAGTTAACATACCACTAGATACATAATGTAAATAGTATTCTCCGGTTTGTTTCTCTACGGTTTGATTAATATAATATTCATAACCATTAGCCAATAAATCACAAGCGATATCATCTTTTTCAAGTCCTAATGTTCCATTTCCTAAATAAGTCGTTGTTGTATACAAATCCTCTACTGTAATCTGCTTGTTGGTTAAGGCATTATAAAGAGTAACTAACTCTTCTCCTGTCATTGCATGAATACTAGTTGTATCTTCTAATCCTGTATTAAAGACAGTTGTTAAATCAAAAGTACCATCTTTGAATCCAGACTTTGAAAAATAAGAATATCCCGTTGATTGATAGGAAGTATCTGTATTTAATGTCTTATATAAATTTCCTAAATCCTCATTTACTTCTATTTCTGTATTTTCTTCTGAATAATACATCCCATAAGTCAAAGGTACTCCAGTTGAAATCAAAGTAATCGTATCCCCATTGATTGCCATGATTCGCCAACCTGTAGTTTCTTCATCAATTAAATTCGTAATATTTTCATTAAAATTCGTTGTAACATTGGTATACTCGACTGGATAATCAACAAAAGCGCCAATTTCTACTTTAACTTCTTGCGATGTAGTAGATTGTTCTTGTTCATTATTGTTTTCTTGATCATGAATATCTGTGCCTTTACCACATCCTGTCATACCAAATAACAAAATACTGCATAAAACCAATAAACCGATTTTTTGCATTACCACACTCTTCCTCCTTCCCTTATTCATTATATTACATATTTTCATTCTTTAAAAGAAAAAGTACTAATCTATTGACTAGTACTATGATTATAATCCGATATTTATTTACTTTCTAATAACCAATCTGTAATAATCTAATTCACAGCATTCAAACTACTATTTTAACCAAGAAGCAAGTTTATCTTTTGGCGTAAAACCTACGTTTTTATTTTTCTCTTCTCCATTTTCGAATAAAATAATGGTTGGGATACTCATTACTCCATAATCCATGGCTAAATCCTCGTGTTGATCAACATCTACTTTGATGATTTTTAACTCTGGATAATCTTTCGCAAGCTCTTCAATAACTGGATGCATCATCTTACAAGGACCACACCAAGTTGCATAAAAGTCAACCAATACCTTCCCATTCTTGATTTCTTCTAAAAACTTCTGATCCGTTAATTCCATAATCATATTTATCTTCTCCTATCTATATTTATTTAATACACTATCGATACCATCAATTTCAATCTTATCGGCATCAATTAATTTTACCACATAATCCGTAGAAATAACACCGTGTTTCAACATGACATCAACCGTTTCTCTATTTAATGTATTAGGATCACTAATAGAATACTCTTTGCCAAGTAAATAAACATCGTTAAACGTCTCTACTAGATCACTCGCAAAACCAGATAAAACTGGAGTTGACTCTAAAATTTTTGGTGTTAAAGTACTAGACTCAAACTCTTTAATATTAAAGACTGGTTGTTTTAAAAAGAATAGTACGATAAAAGTAAAAATAAAGCCTTCGATTAAACCAACCAATAATCCTAATATTTTTGAAGGAATACCCAAGATAATCGTATATTTAAAAATCTTTTCGATTACTCCAGTAATACTGATTAGAATTCTTAATACGATTTCTAATAAAGCAAAAATAACTAAGAAGGAAATCAATTGATATAAAATAATATTTAAAGCAGTTACTCCTTCAAAAACACCAAAGAAGTCAAAGAACGGTAAATGTAAGCTTAAAAATTCAGCTAACGGATTCTTAAGTTGAAAAGCAAGTATCAAAACAATGATTAAGCCAACTGTTGATACCGTTTGTTTAACTACTCCTCGTTTAAAACCAATAACTCCCATTAATGCAATAAATAATATAATTAAAGCATCTACTATATTCACGTCTATCTTCCTTTCTAACTATAGTATTATTATATCGTTATTTTTTCTATTTTACAACTAATCTTTTCATTAAAACACTCGAGCTAAAATTAAAAATATCACAAAAAACAACATATATAACATAACATGCATCAGTACCTGCATAAAAGAACGAGGTTTTTGTTTTAATAACTTCTGCATATACTCTTCTGGATACTTTTTCTTCATAAACAAAATTTTTTTCCGATCTAAATATAAACAAATTGTATTCGCAATCGCTGCATAGAGCGTACGAATAATGATAATCGCAGCAACACTAAACATAAAAACAGAAGCTTGTTGGATATCGTTGATGGGAATATTGTCTAAAAGGGGAAAACTAAGAAAAAGAATCATTAATAGATAATAAAGAGCTAAGCCAATAAAACCACTAATTAAACCGACAAATAGATGACGATTCCACGAAAAATAAAAACATCCTAGGAAGAAAGGCTTATATAACTTATTATTCCATAACATTTCTTCATAATGATCCTGATAAGCTTTTAAATCAGCATCTTTATCAACTGGATTATATTGACCAATAAATTTACCATTTTTCATGTATCCACAACGAATACAATAGTCTCGATCTGACATATCTGCTTTACAATTAGGACATTTCATATAAACACTTCCTACACCTATTATACTTAGTCTCATTTTATCATACATTAATAATAGAATAAACTATTTTCTTTGACAAACTGACAAAAAAATGATAAAATAATGAACATTTAAAGGGGTATGAAAATGAATAAAAAGATAGAAAATTTATTAAGAACTAATCTATTAAAGAAAAGGATCTTACCTTCTTGGAAGAGTTTAAGTCAAAACCGTTTTTCTACTCTACAAGAAGAAGATTCTATCATCACCAGTAAAAAAGAAGAAACGACACCAATCGATCAAGAAAAAGCAAAAGCAAGAAAAGAATCCATTCACGATAATGATGATTGGCGAAGACCACCGAAAGAGACAAGTTTAGAACAGTTAAAACGCTACCAAGAATTCTTAATCTATCTTCAAAAGAAAAAAGAGAAAGAATTAGAAAGTATTTCTGATCCGACTCTCGATCGACAAACTACACCAACAACTGAGAAAGAGAAAGTATTAGTCCATAAAAAATAACGACTAAACATAGAAATTTTGCGATAGATATGGTAAGATAAAACAGAATAAGAAAGGGATGATTGAGATGAATATCGTAATTAAAGTAAGTGATGAAACCAAAGAAAAAATGATGAAATACTACGCTTCAAAAAAAAGAGACAAAGAAATTCCCTATGTAGTATTCCAAGCGGATGACGAAGATACCGTAATTACGATGTATACATCAGGAAAAGTCATGTTTCAAGGAGTAAGCGCCGATGTCGATGCTTCGATGTGGAAAGAAATTGATGGCCAAGCAGAAAGAAAAGAAGAAAAAGAACAAGAAAATAAATATCACGACTGTTCTTCGATTGGTTCTGATGAAGTAGGAACGGGAGATTACTTTGGTCCAATCGTAGTTACCGCTAGTTTCGTAAAAAAAGAAGATGTTTCCTTCTTAGATAGTTTAGGCGTAAAAGACTCAAAAAAAATGACTGACGATGTCATTTTGAAAGTTGCTCCCCAAATTGCGAAAAGAATTCAGTATAAAAGCATCCTATTAACCAACGAAGAATACAACAAACATCATCAAAACGAAAACAACATGAATAAAATCAAAGCCATCATGCATAATAAAGTGTTATACCAACTCGTTCAAGAAGTAAAAGAGCCTTATGATTATATCATCGTCGATGAATTTGCGAGGGAAAAACGCTATTATGAATATATCCAAGATGCCAAAAATATTCAAAGAGGAATTACTTTCATGACAAAAGCAGAAGATAAAAATTTAGCGGTAGCTTGCTCTTCAATTATCAGTCGTTACCTATTCTTAAAAGAATTTGACCGTATGTCGGATCAATTACATATTCCACTTCCTAAAGGAGCTGGACCTAACGTCGATAAAATTGGGGAAGAAATCGTCGATACCTATGGACGAGATAAATTAAGAGAAGTCGCTAAATTAAATTTTAAAAATACAGAACGGATTTTAAAAACCGTAATATTTTAAAAGGAAACTAACACTAGTTCCCTTTTTTAATTTACTTCTACAAATTTATCTTTTCCTACTCCGCAACGTGGACATTTCCAGTCGTCGGGTAGATCTTCAAACTTTATCGTTTCTTTTTCGTCGTCGTAAATATAACCGCAAACAGTACAGCGATATTTCTTACCACCAGAAACTGTTTCTTCTTGATAAGTAGGCGCTTTAGAAGAAGCTTTTCCTTTTAATACTTCATGATAATAACGATAAGTCATCGGCTTTTCTTCCGTTAATTGTTCTGCTTTCGTTACTCGTAAGATAAAAATATCATGGGTATCACATGAAACAATGTTGACTACTTCCCCTACCAAATAACCACAAGCTCCTTCGGTAACAACTGAAATTCCGTCGCTATCTTTAATGTTAATACCTTGGAACTTATCTGTATCTACAGAAGAGAAGTAACCAAACTTTGCAATCAACTCACTTGTCGCTTGTTCTGATAAAATCGATACTGCGCATTTCTTACTTTCTCTTAAAGCTTGATTGGTTGCATTTTCTTTATTTAAAGTAATCGATACCAATACGTTAGAAGCCGTTACTTGTGTTAAGGTATTAATCACACAACCATAATTTTTATTGTCGTTTTTCGTACTTACGATATACATTCCATAAGAGATTGTCTCTAATGCCTTCATATCCATGTTATTCAACCTCTACTTTCCATAACCCATGTAAGTTACAGTAAGAATAAATCAAAGCTCCTTTTTCATAAGGGACAACGAATTTAGCTTCTTCACCTGGAGATAGTAACACTTCATGATTTTCTCTTTCTCCTTTCACCAAAATCCACTCGATATAATGAGCATCTTCCATCACATGAGGTACGGTAATTTCCATATTATCCCCTACTCTTTGATAGACTGGCATATGTTTTTCAAAACTAGCTTCTACAGAGTTAGGAATCACTTCCTGCATTGCTTCTCCACAACACATAAGGTGATTTTCTTCCGTTAACAATTTGACTGTACAGCCACAATGTTTACAAGTATATAATTTTAATTCTTTCATTTTTCATTCTCCTTTATTAATTTTTTCCATTCTAATTCTTTAAAACCGACAAGTACTTGTTCATTAACGACAAGTAAAGGCCGTTTTACCAACATGCCATTAGAAGCAAGTAACGAGATTTTCTCATCTTCTGTCATATTGGGTAGCTTGTCCTTCAAGTTTAACTCTCGGTAAAGCATACCACTCGTATTAAACAACTTTCCTAAGGGAACACCCCACGATAAGAATGTTCTAATTTCTTCTTCCGTAGGTGGTTCTAAAACAATGTTACGACATTCATATGACTGATGATGGGAGTCTAAAAACTTTTTTGCTTTCTGGCAAGTAGAACATTTTGGATATTCGATCAACAACATTCTTATTCCCTCCTTTTAGTGATCATGACCGTGTAAAAATAACGTAAGCAGCAATAAGACAACCCCCAATAAAAAACCACTTACCGTTATTTTTTTATTTTTACTATGAATCATCTTGGGAACTAACTCCATCGTCAATATATAAAGTAACATACCTAACGTTAGTGTTAGAGAAATTGCCTTAATGACGTTCATAATTTCCATAAAGTGGAATACATAAACGATAGCTCCTCCTAAAAAAGTAGAAAGAGAAATCAAAGTAATTAGTCCCCAAGTCTTTTTCTTATCTTTGGTTGTCTGATAGAAAGTAGAGGCAATTACCATACCTAATGGAATATTATGTAATCCTACTCCTAAACTAGCCATTACCCCCGCGGTAAAATCACTAACCGTTAATGTATAAACTGCCATCCCTTCAACAATGTTATGAAGAACTAAGGCAATACTAGAAATTAAACCGATATGTCTTAAGTTCGCCTCATCATCACTGCTTGTCGTTAAATCATCGTCGTGATCAGGGATAAAATGATCCAATCCTTTCAATAAACAGAATCCAATCAAAGTCCCTGCTACAATATAAAGTACTTTCCAAAGTCCATTACTAGCTTCAATTACTTCATAGGCTTCTGGCAAAATATCGATTCCCAACAACATAAAAATAACACCAGCCGCGAGGGCGATAGAAAAATCGATAAATTTCGCATTATTCTTCGTTAAAAAAACAATAAAAGCACCGACAACAATAAACAGTCCTAACAGTAGAGTAAGTAATAACCCATCCATAATTCTAGCTCCTTTTTAAAATAATACATATCCGATGACAATTAATCCTAATATTAGTCGATACCACATAAATAGCTTAAAATCATGTTTACGAATATATTTAAGTAAAAATTCAATACATAATAACCCTGCCATAAAAGCCACTAATACTCCGACAGCAAATACCGCCAAATGACTTTCAATCGCAACTAATGTCGTTTCCTTGAATAGACTTAATACTACTGCCCCACAGACAACTGGAGCGGATAAATAGAAGGAAAATTTCGTTGCCTCTTCTCGTTTTAACTCTAAAGCCCGAGCAGCCGCAATCGTAGTCCCACTTCGAGAAAATCCTGGAATTAAAGCAAACACTTGACTACAACCAATTAAAAGTGCATCTTTTACTTTCATATTACTAAAACTCTTTTTCTGTTTAGCGGTTTTATCAACCAAATAAATAATGACACCCATAACCATTAAAGCAAGGCCAATTAACAAATAATTCTTCCTTACCACTTCTTCTATTGTGTCTTCAAACAATACGCCAACAATCGCGGCAGGAATCGTTGCTAAAACGATATACCAGAACAACTTTCCTTCTTTTTGTTTGGTTCCTTTCGTTAAGCCACTGACAATCATCTTCCACCAATCTTTAAAAAAGTAAATGAGAATCGCTAATAAAGTTCCAAAATGTAGAGCAATATCGAAAGCAAGTTCCATATCCCCTGTTACTGTCTGACTAGCAAGTCCAAATAAATCCCGAAAAATAATCAAATGCGCACTTGAAGATATCGGTAAAAACTCGGCAATCCCTTGGATAATCGCTAGTATAATTACACCAAAATCCATGTTCTTCTCTCCTAACCTAACACCTATATACTTTGATTATAACACGTCTATTAAAATATATTAATAGGATTAGAAATTTATCTTACAAATTGACACTTATTTAATGACATCCATCACAACTGGTACAAATTGTTTCTTTCTAGATACCCAACCATCCAAATAATAACCTTGTTCTAAGTGTTCCTTAGAAAAAGCCGCTTCTAGACGTTCTTGATTATTTCTCGTATAGAATACATAAGAACCATTCTTAATCATATCGGTAACGACAAGTAAAACTAAATCGTACTCTTTTTCGTTTTGAATTTCTTCAATTAAAGAAATATAAGTATCTTTTTTCTCATAGATCTCATCAAAATTCAAAGTAAATACTTGACTGATAGCGATTTTTTTATCTTCTACTTGATAAGCCTTAATATCCGTCATAATAATTTCTTCTTCCGTCTTACCTTGTAATGACGTACCCGCTTTAAACATTTCTAATGCGTATTGTTCAATATCAATTTGCGCGATATAAGCTAACTCTTTCGCAACTTGCTTATCGATTTTTGTCGTAGTTGGACTAGTTAAAGCTAAAGTATCTGATAAAAGTCCAGAGATCATTAATCCCGCAATATGTCTAGGAATATCGATATGATTTTCTTTATATAAATAATAAATAATCGTATTAGTACTACCAACAGCCATATTACGAAAATTAATTGGATTACGTGTAGAAATAGTCCCGATATTATGATGATCGACTATTTCGACGATTTCTGCTTCCTCTAAGCCTTCCGCACTCTGCTCTAATTCATTGTGATCTACTAAGATTACTTTCTTTCTTCGAATATCAGTAATCTCGGTAATTCTAATTAATCCTTTACAAGTCCCATTTTTACCAATAATTGGATAATTATTATGCTTTAATTTTGAAGTCTTAGCAATAAAATCATCATAATAATAAGATTCTTCAAAAGTATAAGGACGGTCTCCTGAAATTAGTGTCTTTACATAGTTACTTAAATTAATCAACTTACAAGTATGGAAAGTATCTAATTTCGTACGAATCATATTTACTTTATTTTTTTTGGCAAATTCTAGATGTTCCTCTTTTATTTCTCCATCCCCAACAATAATCATCATTTTTACTTTATTTTCAATCGCATACTCAATTACACTATGACGATCGCCAACAATTAAAATATGTTTAGGTTCTAAATGTACTTGGCTAAAAATTGTCGTACTACGATAAGCAGCAGTAACCAACTCACCGCTAATTTCTTCGTCGAAACGAAGCACTTCTTGCCCATCCAAGGTTTTAAGCAAATTATCATAAGAAGTATTTAACTCGTTAAAATTACCGTTGATCATATTTTTTGCAATCGTCTTAACAGTAACTAACCCAACAAATTTATTATTATCATCGACGATAGGTACACCAGTTATTCCCTTATCTAGTAAGTACTGATATACTTCTCCAATCGAATCATTTTGATTCATCGCATAGTTCTTATGATAGTTCAAATCCTTTAATTGTAGTTTGACATCATTTAGAAATTTAGGTACTTTAACTCCGAAATAATCTAATGCAAATTGGGTTTCACGATTGACTTCTCCAAGCACCCGTGGCTCAGTATTTAACCCTAGTGCATTTTTTAAATAAGATAACGCAATCGCACTAGTCACGGAATCTGTATCCGGTCTTTGATGTCCAAAAATATATATCTTTTCCATAATGACTCCTCCCTTTTTGACTTCATCATTATACAATATTTTTCCATATTTGACAAATTTTTTTCTCTAAGGCCTTGGAATTTTGGACATCAATCCAGAGAAAATATTTACATCCGACTAAAAAAAAGAGTATAATACAGTAAGTAAAAAAAGAAGGGATACTATGTTCAGTGAAGAAATAGGCGCTAAAGGTGGAAAAAAGGATTTAGCCCTTACTAAGAAAAACAAACAACGAAAGAAAAAAATAATTCAACAAGAGCAAGAAGAAAAACAATTACTAGAAAAGAAGAAAAAACAAGAAAAAGAAAAACAAGAAGTTACGAATAAAGAAGCAAAAAAAGAAGTACCTAAAAAAAGAAAAAAAGCAGGAATTACCCCTATTCCTGAAGAAAAACCGCTTCAAAAAAAGCCACCAGAAATTCAACCGACGCCAAAGAAAGTGGATTATCAAAAGATAGAAAAAAATAAACAAGAAACCAGCAAAGAAGAAAAACACAAAAAAGAAAAACACGAAAAAGAAAAACCGTTAATCGAAAATCCGAAGCAAAAAGAAAAAACAGAGTCAAAAGAAAAGACAAAATCAGAAGACAAACCCAAAGAAGAAGAAAGAGTAACGATTAAACCTAAAAATAAAAAAGCAGGCCTTTCACCTAAAGAAGACATTACTCCACTAGAACATACTTTTCCTGAAGAGAAAAATACTCCTTCTATAGTGGAAGAAGAAGCTCTTTTGCCAGAAGAAAATCCACTTTGGGAACTAAAGGTAATTCAAGAATTAGAAAATTTAATTAAAGAAAACCAATACCAATTAGATAAACTATTCGCTGAATACTATTTATTAGAAAAAGAAACCGATGACATCCAATATAGTGAAGATGCCGAATACTTATCGCAAGAAATAGAAAAATTACTTGATCAACTAGAAAAAATTAAACGAGAATTAGAAGTTCTCGTTGATACCATAGATTTAGAAAACATCTATCAACTACACGATGATTATTTAACTTATCTCGTAGAAAACTATAAACAACAAGTATCTAAAGAAATGATTATCGATCAAGTCCAGGATTTTAAACACGATCCTGAATACTTGTCGATCATGAAAAAAATCATTTTATTTGAACAAGCCCGAGATGAATTAGAAGAACAAATAAAAGATAAACAATATGAATTAGATCTCAGAGATCAAGACTTCGAACGATTAAAAACAGAATGCTTAGAAATAGAAAAAACAACTGCTCTACTTCAACAATTAATTCAAGAAGCTAACCGGTCTTTAGAAGAAATCCAAGCTAAAGTAGCGGAGACTGTTCACATCAGCGAAAATGTCAAAACAAGATTAAAAAGTTCTCTTTCGTTAATGGGACAGATTCTCCTTATGATGGCTCTATTAAAAAAGAAACCCTTTAAACAATCAATAGGACTAATGGCAGTAGAAGGAATACTAGCTGCCAATATCTTAAAAGAATTATTGAATCCAAAAGAGATAAAAGAAATTACTTTGACAAGTGATATTAAAAACTATCAAGAAGAAATTCTAAGTGCAATAAACGATGTTGGTTCAGTAACAACCTTAGTAGAAAAAAGTCTAGTAGATATTCAAGAAGTTCGTAAAAATTTTGAACATAATTTTAGTATCTATCAAGATTTACCAGAATATAAAGAATTATTAACCACAATCCTAGATATGGAAGAAGAACTTAAAACCAATAAAGAAAAAATCGTTTTTGTCCAACAAGAAATGGCGCGCGAGCTAGAAAAAAATGATCAAAAAGTAAAACGATATGAAAATTTAACTACATAAAAAGTGTTCAAATCAATGAACACTTTTTCTAATTCTTAATAATAGTTGCCCGAATTCCTTGGATAGCATTAGACAAATTCGTAAGCGAAGTAATGATTGCCTGGTGATGAGTTTTTTCGACAAAATCAACCGCCGCTTGAACTTTAGGAAGCATACTTCCTTTTGCAAAATGACCGGCCGTAATATAGCCCTTTGCATCTTCGACAGAAATTTCTCCTAATTTTTGAGCATTTTCTGTACCATAGAAAAGTTCTGCTTGTTCTACGTTAGTTAAAATCACCAACATATCGGCATTTAAATTCACGGCCATCAACGAACTAGCTGCGTCTTTATCAACCACTGCATTCGCTCCTTTTGCCTCATTCTGTTTAAAAATAGGAATTCCACCACCACCGGCAGCAATTACGATACTTCCCTTTTCGACTAATGTTCTAATCGTATCGATTTCTACAATTTCTAACGGTTTAGGTGAAGCAACGACTTTACGATATCCGCGTCCCGCATCTTCGACATACATTTCTCCCGTTGTTTCCATCATTTTTTCCGCTAACCGCTTACTATAGAATGGCCCAACTGGTTTAGTGGGATTCTTAAACGATGGATCATAACGGTCGACGACAACTTGAGTAACTAACGTAACGATACTCTTTTCAATGCCTTCATCCTCTAATACATCACGTAATCCTTTTTGAATATGATAGCCAATATAACCTTGCGACATCGCTGTACACTCGGGAAATGGCATATAGGGGATATCTTCGTTCTGATAAGAATCTTCAAACGCCAAATTGATAACCCCTACTTGTGGTCCATTTCCATGACTGATAATAATCTCATGTCCTTCTTTAATTAAAGGAACGATATTCTTTACTGCTTTTTTAATTAAGCTTTGTTGTTCCTTAGGATTATTTCCTAAGGCATTGCCACCCAAAGCGATAACAATTCTCATTTTCTTGTTTCTGGAACTTGTTGAGTGATACAGTGAATATTACCGCCACCTAGTAAGATTTCTCTCGCATAAATTGGCTCGATTACGCGATCAGGATATAATTGCTGTAATTGTTGAATGGCTAATTCATCATGAGGATCTCCAAATACCGGAACGGCAACAAATCCATTGCCTGTATAATAATTGACATAAGAAGCAGCTAATCGGTCTCCTTCTTCCCGAGGAAGCGTACCATCTACAGCGTCTACTCCTTCACTTTCTTCTTTCGTAATTAAAACAGGAGTTGGCGTTAAAATTTTATGAATTTCTAATTTTCTTCCCTTAGCATCTACTTCATTCGACAAATATTCATAAGCATCATGACTACGCTTATACTGTGGATCATTCTCATCATCGGTCCAAGCAAGGGCAACGACACCTGGACGAACGAAATTACACATATTATCGACATGTCCATTGGTTTCGTCGTTATAAATTCCTTCTTTAAGCCATAATATTTTTTCTACATTTAAATATTCACACAATACTTTTTCGATTTCTTCTTTAGTTAGTTGTGGATTTCTTCCTGCCGATAATAAACACTCTTCAGTTACCATCAAAGTACCTTCACCATCGACATGAATAGAACCACCCTCTAAGACGAAATCATCTAAGCGATAGCGATCTGCCCCTTCTAATTCACACATTTTAGAAGCGATACGATCATCTTTATCCCAAGGGAAATATAACCCATCTACAAGGCCTCCCCAAGCATTAAATGACCAATCAACCCCACGAAGTTCACCTTGATCGTTCACAACAAACGTCGCTCCACAATCACGAACCCAAGAATCGTCGCTACTCATTTCTACTACTCGAACATAATCGTTTAACATATGTCTAGCATTTTGATACTGCCCATCACTAACGATTACCGTAACTGGTTCGTATTTACCAATTGTATTCGCTACTTGAGTAAATACTTTTTGAGCAGGTTTTGCTCCATTTCGCCAATTATCTGGACGCTCAGGCCAAATAATATAGGTTCCACGATGTGGTTCAAACTCACCCGGCATTCTAAATCCATCTTGTTTTGGCGTACTATTTAGCTTCTTCATGTTTCTTATCCTCCTTTACAAAACAAACAAGAATTTCTTCAATAATAAACGATACCACAACACCGATAATTAATGGCATATTCGCCATAATTGCATCCTTCGAGAAATCAACAAATAAAGTAAAGACAACACCTAAAATCAATAATACAAGTGGTACCCAAGTCATTAAATTAAGAACAAATTTATTTCCTGGAACTTTATAAGCTCTTTTCGTTTTATCTGTTTTTCTAAGCTTTAAGAAAGCTGGAAATAATGGGATATAACTAATTAACAATGTAACTAAACTGAAACTAAAGAATGTCCAGAATAAGTTAGACGCAGATTCACTAACTTCACCTAAAACGATACCAACAATTACGATAACAGAAGCAACGATACCATTAATGATAGAAGCCATGTAAGGAACGCCTGCTTTGTTTGTTTTCGAAAATACTTTTGGAAGTCCACCGTCATCTGCTGAATATTTAGCTACTGAGTTAACCCCAAATGACCAAGAGACAATGTTCGCAACCATTGTGTAAATAAACATAAGTCCAACTACGATAACAATTCCACGAACTAAATCCGCATTTACCCCAAGATCAGTAAGTAAAATCATAAAGCTTTCCGTGATACCAGAAGCTTCTGCTTCTTCCAAACTCATCGCAATATTGATACCAGTAGCTGGTAAAATATAGAACAATGCCATCAAAGCACCGCCGATAATCAAAGCTTTAGGAATTTCTTTTTTTGGATTTTCCATATCATCCGCAAAAGTCGCAACAACTTCAAATCCTAAGAAATTAAAGATAATGACTGAGATGAACGATAATCCAGCTAAATCAAGGGATGGTAATAAATCAGCTACACTGTGAATTGGGTTAGCACTTTTTCCAGTTTTT
Organism: Candidatus Alloscybalousia intestinigallinarum; assembly: GCA_018716115.1. Taxonomy (GTDB): domain Bacteria; phylum Bacillota_I; class Bacilli_A; order RF39; family UBA660; genus Alloscybalousia; species Alloscybalousia intestinigallinarum. Next base: position 8,795 of record DVKF01000052.1, on the reverse strand, counting down.
AAGAATACATAGATACCAAGTAATCCTAAAGATACCATGAATAAAATCTTACAGAATGTTCCGATATTTACAATCCATTTACTTTCACCAATTCTTTGTGTACCAAGTAATGATACAATCCAAGTATAACCAAGTTGTAAGATAAGTAACCAGACAATCGATAATTCAATATCGAAAATACCAGCTACAACATCAGTAACCGCTACCGCTAAGGATGCAATCCATAGTGGAAAGTTAATCCAATAATTCCAAGCCACTCTCGCTGCCCATTTTTTACCAAATGCTTTTTTTACCCAGTCATACATTCCACCTTCACTTTGAAAAGTACTACCAAGTTCAGCGGAAATTAAACCATAAGGTAAACAAAAAGCAATAATTAAGAATATCCACCAAAAATATTGACTATTTCCTATCGCTGCGGTTGGCGCAACACTTTCAGCTACTAGTGTAATACAAACAGTAGCTAAAACGGCGTCAAACAGTCTAAACTTTTTCTTTGTTTTTTTCTCGTTTTCCATTTTTTACTCCTCACTTTTTTTAATAATACTCAAGGTTTCATCCATTTTCCCCATAAAATATACTAATAGTGCTCGCATAGCTGTCAAACGATTTTCTGCTTCATCAAAGACGATAGAATATTCGGAATCAATTACTTCATCTGTCACTTCCTCTCCTCTCGAAGCTGGTAGGCAATGCATGAATTTTACATGAGGACTTGCTTTCTTAATCATATCCATATCGACTTGATATTTTGGATAGAAGATAGCCATTCTTTCTTCTTTAGATAGTTCTTTTTCATACAAACCATACCAAACATCTGTATATATGAAGTCGGCATCTTTCAATGCTTCCTCTTCATCATCGGTAATTAAGAAAGTACCACCTGATTTTCTGCAGTTCTCTTCCGCAATTTTAATATGTTCTTCTCTAAGTTGGAATCCTTTAGGCCCAAAGTGAACAAAGTGCCCTCCTAAATGCGTAACGATCATCATTAGTGAAGCACATACTTGAGTAGCGTCTCCGACAAAAACAATTTTTAAGTCTTCGAATCTTTTTCCTTCTGGCATATGTTCCATAATGGTCGTAATATCTCCCATTTCTTGCGTTGGGTGGTTATAATCACTCATTCCATTAATAACAGGAATATCTGAATATTTAGCTAATTGATCAACACTTTCGTGTTTTTGAACACGAGCCATCATAATATCTACTAATCTAGACAATACTTTAGCTGTATCCCCTAAACTTTCATGAGCCCCTAGTTGAATTTGCCCAGGCGCTAAATATTGAGCATGTCCACCTAACTGAGTCATCGCTGTTTCAAAAGAAACTCTCGTTCTCGTCGAGGATTGCTCGAAGATCATCCCTAATGTTTTATGATATAAAACATTAAGTGGATGTCCTGCCTTAATATACTTCTTGATTTCAATTCCTAAATTTAGGATGTCAAGAAGCTCTTCTTTGGTAAAATCTTGGGTGTCAATAAAGTCTTTTACTCTCATTTTCTTCCTCCATTTCTTTTTCTCATACAACTTCTATTTGATTTCTGCCCACAGCTTATCGTAAAGCACAATGTCCTTGCCGATATTTTCGACAAAGGAACCTCTATGAAAAACAGCATCTTGAATATTCGCTGCATGATTCTTTAAATAGGACTCCGGTAAAGAAGCTTCTGCTTTTTTATTTACATTCTTATACGGATAATCCTCAATAATTTTTACCATGACATCATCACGCAAAATATAATCGATAAATCGATAAGCATTTTCTATATGCTTGGCATTTTTGGGAATCGCAAAATTATCGATACTAACGGCGAACCCCTCTTCGGGAATAATAATTTCAATATTAGGATTTTCCTGTACCGCCAAAGCGGCTTCGGCATTCCAGATTACCCCAAGAGCAGTCTCTCTAGAAATTAGAAAAGTCTTCGGGCTATCACTATCGTAAGCCTTAATATTCGGTTTTAACTCTAATAACCAATCCCCAGCTTCTTCTAACTTCTCAGGATCAGTCTCATTCATATCATATCCTAACGCAAGAAGAGCCATTCCAATCACGATTCTTTGATCATCCAACATTACAATATCATTACGATAATTTTTAGAAAGTAAATCTTGGTAAGTGCTAATCTCATCAGTAACCATATCGCGATTAACCGCAATAACGACAGAAGCAGCGATAAAAGGAACACTATATTCATTTCCCTGATCGTAAGATAACCCTAAATAATTGGGATTAATATTGCCTAAATTTTTTAACTGTGATAAATCCATTTTTTGAATTAAATCTCGTTTAATCATTAATTCAATCATATAATCACTAGGAAAAATCAAATCATAAGTTCCCTCTTTAGCCGATTGAACTTTAGCTAAGCACTCTTCATTGGAAGAATAAGTTCCATAATTCACAATAATCCCTGTCTCTTCTTCAAAATCACGAATCACCGAATCGGGAATATAAGAAGACCAATTTAAGACATTTAAAACGTTATCACTTTTCTTCAAAGCGCAGCCATTCATCAAAATAACAGCTACTATTAATATAACTAATATTTTCTTATTCATACGCTTTTTCCTTTCTACCTCTTTTTATTTTGATCACGGTAGATAACGTTAAAACACTAATCACTACTAATAAAATTAAACTAGATAAAGCATTGACATCAGGCGTAATTCCAGTTTTAATCATCGAATAAATCTTAAGTGGTAACGTATTACTTCCCGGTCCAGCAGTAAAGTAGCTGATTACAACATCATCTAACGATAAAGTAAATGCAAGTAGGGCGCCAGAAATGACACCAGGCATTACTGCAGGTAAAGTAATATGAAAAAAGGTTCTAAGAGGCGATGCGCCTAAATCAGCAGCAGCTTCTTCTAAATGTGGATCTAAACTATTTAAAACACTTCTTACACTAACTACCACAAACGGTAATGAAAACGCAATATGCGATAAAATCAAGGTATGTAATCCTAGTTCAATATGGAAAAACGTATAAATCGATAATAAGGCAATACCTAAAACAATTTCCGGAATCACAATCGGAATATACAAAAGTTCATTCAATGCACTACGTCCGAAAAAACGATATTTTTTTAAAGCAATCGCCGAAACTGTTCCTATTACAGTAGATACTAACGTCGAAGTAATCGCAACAATCAACGTATTCCCTAAAGCTTCTAATAAACTACGATTTTCTAATAATACGCGATACCATTTTAAGGTAAATCCTTCAAATAAAATATTTAATTTCGAAGTATTAAAAGAATAAAGAACCAAAACTAGGATGGGTAGATAAAGGAAAAAAAGGACTAAGCCAATAAACAAATTCTTTAAAATTTTCTTATCTTTCATTAAAATCCCCCCAAGTCGTCCATTTTTCCTCCGATTTTCTTATACAGTTTAACGAGAAAGAAAGTAATCATAATCAAAACAATAGAAATACTTGCCCCAAATGGCCAATTTCTCGCTACTAAAAACTGATTTTTAATCAAGTTGCCAAGTAGCATTAACTTTCCTCCTCCTAATAAATCAGAGATAAAGAAATACCCAATAGCGGGAATAAACACCATCAACGAACCATTAAATAACCCCGGTAAAGTTTCAGGAACAATCACATGAATAAATCTTTGCCACTTACTTGCTCCTAAATCCGAAGCAGCTTCAATCATTGCGTGATCCAACTTATCTACCGCACTGTAAACCGGTAAAATCATAAAAGGTAACAACGTATAAACCATACCGATCACGATACCTAAATTGTTGTACATTAACGCTAATGGTTCATCGATTAAATTTAGTTGTGAAAGAACAGTATTAATTAATCCTTCTTTACGAAGTAAAACAATCCATCCATAAGTTCGAATTAACGAATTAGTTAAAAAGGGAATAATCACCAGCATTAAGAAAATACTCTTATACCGAGATTTCTTTTCAGAAACAAATAAACTAAATGGATAAGCAATACAAATACAAATTACTGTTGTTATCAAAGCGATGAAAAAAGATTGTAAAAATACTTTGATATAGACAATATCCAAAATTTGAATATAATTCTTTATCGTAAATATTTGAATGATTCCGCCATAATAATCATTCTGAAAGAAACTAATGATAAAAATATACAGTAAAGGTAAGACAATCAAGAATAAACAATAGAAAATAATAGGAAATAAAATCAACCACTTTAATTTAGAATCATGCTTCTTCACGAGAATCTCCTTTTAATATAATTAAATCCTCAACTTGATAATTCAAATAAACCAATTCTTTATTCTTAAAGTCTTCACTACCTTTTCTAAGTTCTATTTTAATTTCTTGACGATTAGGTAATGTTCCAATCACTTGAGTAGATGCGCCATCAAAAATATGATTTTTTATTTTTAGTGGTAAATTTTTATCATTTTTTTCTTCTTCTAAAGTAAAGTTCTCGGGACGGACTATAATCGATACTTTATCTCCTACTTTATAACTTTGAGAAGTTAAGGTAAAAGTAATATCCTCAGTAACTCTAATAAGGGCTTGTCCATCAGAGATAGACTCTACTTCTCCATCAAAAATATTAGATTCCCCAATAAAATCAGCAACAAATCTAGTTTTAGGATGAGAATAAATATGATGCGGCGTATCGATCTGTTCGATTTTCCCCTCATTTAAAATAACGATTCGATCACTCATGGTCAACGCCTCATCTTGACTATGCGTAACATAGATAAAAGTAATTCCCATTTTTTTCTGTAAATTTTTTAGTTCCAACTGCATCTGTTTTCGTAATTTCTGATCTAAAGCTGATAATGGTTCATCTAGTAATAGTACTTTAGGTTTATTGATTAAGGCCCTAGCAATCGCGACACGTTGTTGTTGACCACCCGATAATTCTCGTGGTTTACGATTTCTAAATTCCGTCATTTTAACCAATTCTAACATGTCATCTGTCTGTTTTTTTATCTCTTCTTTTTTTACATGTTTCATGCGCAAACCAAAATTAACATTTTTTTCTACTGTCATCGTCGTAAACAGCGCATAATTTTGAAAAATAGTATTCACTTCTCGCTTAGTAGGATCTAAAAATGTAACATCGACTCCATCAATCATAATTTTTCCTGACTTGATAAAATCAAGTCCAGAAATTGCCCGTAAAATTGTCGTCTTTCCACAGCCAGAAGGACCTAAAATTGTCAAAAATTCCCCCTCATAGACATCGATAGAAATGCCATCAATTACTTTCTTCTTACCATAACTTTGGTACATATCTTCGATCTGTACAATCACTTTCCCCATAAAAGACTCCCTATATTATATAAATAATTATACAAAAAAAAGAAGAAAAGGTATAGTCTTTTTTTAAAATAACGCTTTTTTTACTTCTCCATCCCCTAAAAAAGAGGAACGCATAGTCCCCTTTTCTTAGTTATTATCCACTAATTTTTAATATCTGACCAACACGCAAAATATCACTAGAAAGATTGTTTAACCGTCTAAGTGTATCTACCGTAGTATTATGTTGTCTCGCAATCGAATATAAGGTGTCCCCTTGTTTAACTGTATAAGTAACGGTTGGCAAAGTGGTAACCGGAAGCTTTAATACTTGACCGATACTTAAAATATTACTAGTAAGATTATTTACACTTTTTAAGGCATCTACCGTAGTGTTGTAACGTCTAGCGATGGAATATAGGGTATCCCCAACTTGAACGGTATAAGTTGGTAAAGGAGAAACCCCATCATTAGACGTTGGAATCTTTAACACTTGACCGATACTTAAAATATTACTAGTAAGATTGTTTACATTTTTTAAGGCATCTACCGTAGTGTTGTAGCGTCTAGCGATGGAATATAGGGTATCCCCTGCCTGAACCGTATAAGTCATCTCTGGCAGAGTCTCAGTTCCCTGAACGGGGATTCTTAGAACTTGACCGATACTTAAAATATCGCTTGCCAAATTATTTAAGCGCTTAATTTCATCTACGGTAGTATTGTACTGTTTAGCTAGCGAATATAAAGTGTCTCCCCGTTTAACCGTATAAACAATTGTGTTTTCTCCCCCTTCTTCTCCTCCAATCGCACAAGCATTAAGTCGCCCATATAACGTATTCAGAGCATTCCAAGTTTGATTATTCACAATTCCTGTTGTAGTTAAATTGTTGTGAAATTGAAACTGCTTTACCGCTATTTGAGTTTCATTGCCAAAAAAAGAATCAATCGCTCCCGTATAATATAGTAGTGTCTTTAGTTTGGATTGTAACTCCCTAACATAATCACCAGTCGAACCCAAACTGAGCGTTGGATAATTACTAAAGGCGCTCGCATAGGCAACCTCAGTTAACGAAAACAAGATTCGCCACATTTCTTCATCAACCATTCCGGTTTCTGGTAAACCATATTCTCGTTGAAAAGCTTTTACTCCCGCTTCAGTCGCAAGACCAAAGTCTCCTGTAATGATTGCGGGATAAAAGCCAAGTATTTTTAACTTTTCCTGTAATATTCTCACATCATTACCACTATCTCCTAGTTGTAGAACTTCATTAAGCATATCATCACCTCTAGTAAATTATATTCATCGCACCAAGAATATTTATATATAATTAATATAGAAAGGATAGAATAGAACACTATTCTAAGGTGAAATATGACAAATGGATATCTAATCGTTAATGTCTATAGCGATACTATCGCTAATCCCGTTAAAGGGGCAACGGTAAAAGTATTAAAAGATGGTGCCGAAATAGCAAGTGAAATCACGGATGAAGATGGGCAAACCCCAAAAATCACATTGCCAACCGTAGACAAAAATTACTCTGAAGAAGAACAACACGAAATACGACCCTATGAAACGTACGATGTCACTGTAACTGCGTTAGGTCTTACTCCTACGACCATAGAGGGAGTACAAATATTTGATGGAGTAACCTCTATTCAAAACATCAATGTAACCTCAATCGATGAAAATCAAAAGGGAGAAACTTCCGTAATCACTCCCAACACCTTATGGCAAGAATACCCACAAAGTATCATTAGTGAAGAAGAAATCCCCCAAGAAGAATATACGCCCTACGTATTATCGGAAGTTGTCATTCCAGAAAATATCATCGTTCATGATGGGGCACCTTCCAATTCCAGTGCCCCTAACTATACTGTTCCCTTCATCGACTATATTAAAAATGTCGCAAGTAGCGAAATATACAGTACTTGGCCAACTGAAACCATTAAAGCAAACGTCCTAGCCATTATCTCTTATGCCCTAAATCGAATATATACCGAATGGTATCGCAGTCGAGGATATGACTTCACAATCACATCCACAACCAGTTATGATCAAAAATACACCGTAAACGGTACAATATTTGAACCAATTTCTAGAATAGTTGATGAAATATTTACTGACTACATCCGACAAGGATATAGACCAGAACCATTACTTGCTCACTATAAAAGTAGTACGACAGAGCCTGGAAACTTAAGTCAATGGGGCTCAAAAGAATTAGGAGACCGTGGATATAATTATTTAGAAATCTTAAGATATTACTATGGTAATAATATCAATATTTACGAAGCGCCAACCACCCAAAGTTACCCCTATTCCTTTACCCAAACTTTAAAAGAAGGAGACTGTAATCAAGACGTATACAAATTACAAAACACATTAAACTATATCCGCGGTAGTTACCCAGGTATTCCTGTGATTAAAAATCCAAGTGGCTTATTTGATAGCGATACGACCAAAGCCGTAAAAAAATTCCAAGAAGTATTTAACCTTTCTCCTACCGGAACCGTAAATTTTCAAACATGGTATAAAATCTCTTATATTTTTATCGCTGTCAGTAAAATGACCAATAGTATTTACAATTAGCCAAATAAAATACAAAACCCACATATAAAAAACCGCTACTAATAATGAGGCGGTTTTATTTCGACTTAAAGAGACTCTTTACACAATACTTGACCCTTAACATCATAAATGGTAAAAGTACGATTCTCATAGATTAAATACGATGGATAAGTATTTCCTTTAGGAAGAGAAATCGAACCAGGATTGATAAACCATCTATTATTTTCATTGACAATATAAGGAGTATGTTCATGCCCATAAATTAAGATACTACCAGACGGTATTTTATCAAAATTTCTGCGATTATATAAATCACCATGGGTAAAATATAAATCTAATCCATCTAAAGATAAGTATTCTAATTCAGGAACAATCACAAAAGAAGAAACATCTATATCGACTTGACTATCACAATTTCCTTGAAGAGAAATTAGTTTTTCCCCAAACGATTCTAAAAAACTTTTTACGGTTTGAATATCATAACCAGGTATCATTGTATTTCTAGGGCCAATATAATATAAATCCCCCAACACGATCACCCGATCACACTGTTCTTTTTCATAAACTTCCTTTAAATAATTTAAATTATTTTTAATCCCATGAATATCAGAAAATATTAAAATCTTCACTGTTTTCCCTCCTCTAAATACGGCTGAATAATTTCTTTTATTTTATCCATTTCCTGAAAGAATTCTTCCTGATGTTGAGTAATAAAATCAATATCGTTTTCCTTCCCCTTTAACTCATGTTGATAAGCAATATCTGCTAACTTTGTAAACCCAAAGTATTTGGAATCACTTTTTATACTATGAGCGAGTACCGCATATTCTGTTGGATTCTTATCAGAAATAAACTGTTTCATTTTCTCTTGTTTTTGATCAATCTCCTGTAAGAAAGTCATCATCATCTCTCGATACGTTTCTTCATCTCCTAATAGCGATAACCCCTTATCTACATCGATTCCTTT
>DVKF01000006.1 GCA_018716115.1 Candidatus Alloscybalousia intestinigallinarum | reverse complement strand
CCAATAAAAAAGTAAGGTTATGTAAGCTTATAATTCGGTAAAACAATAAGCAACCTTACAAGTTAATTATACAATATTTTTTGACAAAATAAAAGACTATTAACAAAATATATTTGTCAACAGTCTGAGATATAAATATTAAACTATTTACATCTTAAAGTATACTTGTAATTTTTTAGTCTTTTGGATATTTCCTTTTTATAATATCAAATAAACTTGACAATATAAGACTACTTAATGAAATAAATATACACTATTTTTTTCATCATCAAAAATACATAAACAAATAAACACGATTGCTAAAATCAATAAAATTATGTTTCCTATTGTTAGAAATTTACCTATCAATTTTTTATTCATAATAATATTCCTTACTTTCAAAATACAATCTGAATTACTTTTCTTTCTTATTTAAGATTAAATTCTTTAACTTCATAATTAAAATTACCTAATCGTTCATTGCTTATAAGTTTCATAAAGTTTTATTTCACATTCATGGGTACTTTTATTGTAATCCATTAATTTCTTCTTTTGAAGAAAAGATAACTAATATTTTCTAGAAATTCTATCTTCGCTATAGTCCGAACATTTTTAAAAAAGTACTTCTACCAAATATATTACTGAGTTTAGAATATTAAAGTTCGAACGATTTAAGGAACATAGTATCAACTCAAAAAAAACATATAAATAGAAAAAATAAAATTCTTTATTATTACAAAAAATGGAGCCGAAAGGCTCCTTCAGGGGGTTTTGGTTGAATTACTCTCACATTGAAACCGTAAGAGTACCATTTTACGTGAAGGTTTACTTCACGTACCTTAATCATAATATAAATAAAAGTAGAAGTCAATAAACTACATAAAAGAAAAAGGAAAATTCTTTACACATTTACATCATACAAGATTAAATTCTAATTATGATTAATGGAATCTATCAAGGTTTTTTTTAACTCATCTTCATCATAGGAAGTGTCAAGTAAATACTCCTGTGAATCTTTTTTTGCTTGAATCAAAATCTTATAATCCTGTTTCAAATTGGCAATTTTAAATGTCATATCCCCGCTCTGTTTAGTGCCAAACAAATCTCCATGACCACGCAATTTAAAATCTTCCTCACTAATTTCAAAGCCATCTGTTGTACGTTCCATTACCTCAAGACGTTTAGTGTCTGTGTTACTGATTAAAATACATTTACTTTCTAAATTACTACGCCCAACTCGACCACGTAATTGATGAAGTGTCGAAAGACCGAAGCGATTAGCATCAAATATCACCATCATAGTAGCATTGGGAACATCAACACCAACTTCAATCACTGTTGTACTAATCAAGATTTGTACTTGATTATTCTTAAATTCTTCCATAATAGCATCCTTTGCCCCACTAGCCATTTTTCCGTGAACAATATCAATTCTATAGCGAGAGCCAAAAGCCAAATTCATTTTATCACGAAGCTGCAGTACATTCATTAAATCAGAATTTTCGCTTTCTTCAATAAGAGGAGCAATCACATAAACCTGATGGTGCTGTTTTAATTCTTCATTCATCATCTCTAAGACACTGCGCAGTTCTGCTTCCGTCTTCACAAACGTCTTAACCGGTATTCTTCCCTTAGGCATTTCTTTAATGGTAGAAACATCCATATCTCCATAAATGGTAAGCGCATACGTACGAGGAATAGGAGTTGCACTCATATATAAAATATCTGGCATTATTCCCTTATTATTCAGTAAAGCGCGTTGATTAACTCCAAAACGATGTTGTTCATCAGTAACAACTAATCCTAAATTTTGATAGACAACATCATCTTGAATCAAGGCATGAGTACCAACAATAATATCGATATCTCCATTTTTTAAGCGTTTATATACCTCTAATTTTTCTTTTTTAGGTTGTGATCCTTTTAACAATTCAACACGAATATCTGTCTTACTAAACAACTGAACAATATTTTGATAATGTTGAGTCGCTAAAATTTCCGTAGGAGCCATCAAAGCACTCTGATAACCACTAAGATAATTTAAATACATCGCAACAATAGAAACAATCGTTTTACCACTACCAACATCGCCTTGTAAAAGCCGATTCATCCGAGAGTTTTGATTCATATCATGAAAAATCTCATGAATTGCCTTTATCTGATCTCCAGTTAACGAAAAAGGAATAAGATCTAAAACCTGTTTTAAGTCTTCCTCCGTTAAAGAACGACCAATTCCTGATTTTTCCCTACGGTGCAATTCTTTCAAATAATTAATTTTGAACATAAAAGTAAACAATTCTTCATATTTTAATCGAATTTGTGCTTCTTTTAACTTCTCTAAAGTGGGCGGATTATGAACAATATTTAAAGCAGTACGTTTATTGGAAAAGTGATATTTTTCCTGCAAATAACTGGGAATATAATCCGTGATTTCCTTACCATGAAATAAAATAGCCGTATTAATATAAGTCGATAAATTCTTATTGGTTAACCCATTAGTACAATGATAGACTGGCTCGATCTTAGCTTGATTATTTAGAAGACCAAACTTGATATCAGAAGCAGTTAAAATATTTTTGGTACGATCAAATTTACCAATCACGATTACATTAGTGCCTATGGTCAAATTATTCTTCATAAAAGCACGATTAAAAATCGATACCCCAATCACACCATTCGCAGTAACCAATCGAAAATTAAGTTTATTTAACCCTGCTTTAAATCTAAGTAAAATAGGTACACTTTCTACCTTGCCATCCATAATTACTTTTTCATCGGCAGTAACTTGACTAAGATCGCTTCTTTTTAAAATATCATAACGAAAAGGATAATGAGTAACTAAATCATCGATCGTATAAATTCCCAATTTATTTAGAAGCGTAACAGCCTTAGGACCGATTCCTTTAACTACGGATACATTTAACATATTACCCCTCCGTTTCCTTGCCTATTATATCACAAAACAAAAAATTAGGAAATAAAAAAAGCGGAACTTTTTTCTCGTAATCAAAGAAGTTTCCTGAAAAAAGTCAGCTAATCTCCTATAAAAAAATAATATTAAAAATTTCAAAAAAACTATTGACAAATGAAATCATTTCGATTAGTATAAGACTCACCAATTCGAAATTGGCGAATTGGTCGCTAGTATCACACTAGCCAACCCCTTTTTATTCTTTTTAGGAGACCGTCCCAGGGGGTACGGTCTCTATTTTTTTGTCAAAGACATGACCATAATTAGAATATGAATTATGGTCATTTTCTAATAATCTATTTTATTTTTTTACAAGAGCTAAACCACATAAATCTGGACAGCCATATGCTGCAACAACTGCGCCAATTTCTTGTTCTAACACTTGATCAAAATACTGAGCTAAATAAATTCTTATTTTCTCCATATCTACATCCTTTTGATACAAATTACCAATGACAGCTAGCTGAGAATCATAACTATCCATAGTCCGATCATTGACGATATCTTTTACCATTTGAAGCATACCATTTCTACTAGAACTACGAAAAATTTTTTTCAAATATAAATCGCCATTCTCATGAAAATCTACCCTAAATTTAAGAGAAGTCAAATTGGCTAAGCGAGTACTCCAAGAAAGTGCATGATCAACCAAATGAGAAGAAGAACGATCGCGACCACTTCGCACATAACCACTAGCATCAGGAACATAAAACGAAGTTTGAATCCTTTTCTTTAAGCTTTCTAAAGCAGAACATAGTTCCCTTCCACTCAAATTGCTAGTTAAAAGCTTTCGATAAACTAATTCATATAACAAAGTACCACCAGTTGCCCCAGTTAGACTGTCAACAACATAGACTTGATTAGAATATTTTTCATTGCAAATATTTGCCACTAACTGACTAATATTCACACTACCCTCACTGATTCCACTACTCATACTCAAATGAACCACATCTACCCCAGATTCCAACAGAGAACGAAAGGTATCTTCAAAATCTCCCATTAATGGAGCGGAAGTTCGATAACCATTTTGACTTTCCAACATCTCTCGGTTAGTGATTTCCTTACCGTTATCTCGATAAGTATCCATCGTATCAGAAATAATTTGCGCCGGAATCACAACGGTATCCTCACGTAAAATTGGACAAATACCACTATCTACTGTCAATACTGTTTTCATTTTATCTCTCCTTTGTATCTTTAATCTTATAGAATTCTTCATCTATTTCATTGACTCTTTCTCTTTATCTCTTTGGAGTGATAAACACCCCTACCTTACCAACTACCAACAACCGTCTACTTCTACTTTAAAAGAAAAAAGAAGTTACTCATTTACTTCTTCTTCACTTTGTTTTTCTAATTGTTCATAATAACGGAATCTCTCGATCGCATTTAGACGATTCTGTTCCAACAATTCCCGATATTTATCCGGATTAACCTTTTTCAAAATTCGATACCGATCTTCACCCGCAATAAATTCATAGTAACGATCAAAATCAGGTTTCGCATCTAAACTAAATTTACGAGTAACTGGATCATAATGGAATAATGGATAATATCCAGACTGAACAGCTTTTTTTTCTTCTTCGATGGATGACTCCATACCAGTTAGGATACCTTGCGCAATACAAGGAGAATAAGCAAATACAATAGACGGACCTGGATAAGCTTCTGCTTCCATCAATGTTTTCACTGTATGTTGCATATTGGCACCTAAAGAAATACTACCAACATAAACATGTGGATAAGTAAGGGCGATCTTAGCTAAATCTTTTTTGGCCACCTGTTTACCCTTAGCCGTAAATTTGGCGACACTTCCAATTTTTGAAGACTTAGAAGACTGTCCACCAGTATTAGAATATACCTCGGTATCCAACACCAAAATATTAATATCTTCTTGACTAGCTAACACGTGATCAATTCCACTAAAACCAATATCGTATGCCCAACCATCTCCGCCAACACACCAAAAAGATTTTTTCTCAATATAATCTTTATATGCTCTTAATTCTGTAATTGGACTTGCATCGATAACTTCATATAATGCTTTTGCATTCTCTACAGAAAAATCATCCAAATAATTCATATAAATATCAATTTCATCATCACCAAGTTTAGAAACATTATCTTCGATCAATTGACGAATCTTTTCTTTTCGTGCCTTATCAGCAATCATCATTCCAAAACCAAACTCCGCATTATCTTCAAATAAAGAATTGGCCCAAGGAACAGAATAAGCAGTAGTAGGAAGAGAAGCACTATAAATAGAAGAACATCCTGTTGCGTTCGCAATAATCATTCTCTCTCCAAATAATTGTGTCAACAATCTTAAATAAGGAGTTTCCCCACAACCAGCACAGGCACCACTAAATTCAAAACGTGGTTTTACAAACTGACTACCCTTAACCGTAGAAATCGGCATAACCTTTTTCTCACTGACATGTTGAAATAAATAATCATAGGCATCCTTCTTGGTGCGTTTTAACTCTTCAATATTATCCATTACCAAGGCTTTTTCCCCTTTTTTACCTGGACAAATATTACTACACAATTTACATCCTGTACAGTCTGGTAACGATATTCCGATTGTATATTTTAACTTTTCTCCCTTAATATTAACATCTAACAAATCCTCTTTCAATGATTCAGGAGCATTCTTTACCTCTTCTTCGTTCAATAAGAACGGACGAATGACAGCATGAGGGCAAACAAAACTACACATATTACACTGAATACAATTTTCCGGAATAAAATGAGGAGAAATATCTGAAACGCTACGTTTTTCTAATCGAGATAATCCTGGATCAAAAGTACCATCTTCATATTCGATAAAATCACTAACCTTTAAGGCATCGCCACGACCACTAGAAATTACTTCGAAAATATTATCATCCACATCAGAATCCGCTTTTTCTTTTCGAGAATAATCAACATCATCTAAAGAGACAAGGATTAAGTTCTCTAACGCTCGATCGATAGCTTGTAAATTCTTATCCACAATATGCCCAGCCTTTTTTGAAAACTTCTTTTCGATTGCTTTTTTAATATGATCCTTTGCAAAATCAAAATCAATTAACTTACCAAGTTTAAATAGAATAGTCTCCATAATAGAGCTAATTTTATGATCCAAGCCAACCTCTTTAGCTAATTTTAAAGCATCGACAATATAAAACTTAATATTTCTCTCCACTAAAATTTTCTTATCATGGTTAGAAAGTCTAGCTAGAATCTCTTCTTTAGATTTATCGGTATTTAATACAAAAATTCCTTGTTCACAAATTCCATCAAGCATTTTAAAATGATCTAAATATGATTCTTTCGTACACATAACTAAATGTGGATGTTCCACATAATAAGTAGAAAGAATTGGTTTCTTACTAAATCGTAGATGTGACTTAGTTACGCCACCACTCTTTTTAGAATCATATTGGAAATATCCTTGTACATAGGCATTACTGTAATTCCCCGTAATTTTCATCACGTCTTTACCAGCACTAACCATACCGTCACTACCATAGCCATAGATTAAAAATTCTACTTGTTGAAGATCTAGATCGATTTTTACTGGCATTAAACTCTTATGGGTAACGTCATCAACAATCCCAATCGTAAAACCATGAAATTGATTTTTACTACCCAACATCTGATAAACTGCATTAATATCATCAGGAGTTGTATTCTTACTGGATAAACCATAACGACCACCAACAACGCTAACTGAAGTTGGATAATCTTCTAATACACTAACCACATCTAAATAAAGAGGTTCACCAGTACTACCAGGCTCTTTTGTACGATCAAGTACCGCGATATTTTTTACTGTTTTAGGCAATACTTGAAGAAAATATTTTTTAGAAAAAGGACGATATAAATGTACTTCTATCAACCCGACAGCTTCAGTTCCATTCCCTTCAGCATTTCTAGCATTTCCAGCATTTCTAGCATTTCTAGCATTTCTAGCATTTTCAGTATTCAAGTATTCAACAACTTCCCGAATTGTCTCACAAACTGATCCCATAGCGACGATAACTTTTGTAGCTTTTTTAGCCCCAAAATATTGAAAGGGCTGATAATTTTCTCCTGTTATCTCATTAATTTTCTCCATGTACTGATTGACAATATCTGGTAAAGCCTCGTAATAACGATTTCTAACTTCTGTCATCTGAAAATAAATATCATCATTTTGCGCTGTTCCCCGAGTCACCGGTGCATCAGGTCGAAGAGCTCGATTCCGAAACTCACTAACCGCATCCATATCAAGTAAGCCTTTTAACCTATCCATATCAAGAACGCGAACTTTTTGCAACTCGTGGCTTGTTCTAAAGCCATCGAAAAAATGAACAAAAGGAACTCTTCCTTCTATCGCAGCCAAATGCGCAATTCCCGCTAGATCCATGACTTGTTGAACAGAACTAGAGGCAAGAAACGCAAAACCAGTCATCCTAGTCGCATAAATATCTTGATGATCCCCTAAGATCGATAAAGCATGGGTCGCAATACTCCGAGAAGCAACATGAATAACGGCAGGCAGCAATTCACCAGCCATCTTATACATATTAGGAATCATCAGCAATAATCCTTGACTAGCTGTATAAGTTGTCGTCAAACATCCGGCTTGTAAACTACCATGAACTAAGCCAGCTGCTCCTGCTTCTGACTGCATTTCAATTACTTTAACTGGATGATCAAAAAAATTCTTTTTTCCCTCGCTACTCCAATTATCTACTAATTCTGCCATCGGAGAAGCAGGAGTAATCGGATAAATACCAGCCACTTCGGTAAAATAATACGATACTGTACTACAAGCTTCATTTCCATCCATAATTTTATACATTGATTATCACTATCCTTTTCTACCATTATATAACACAATGAGCGAAAAAAAAAGAGAAAGCAACTTCCTTTTAATAAGAAACTTCTCTATTCTGTCACAATCCAGGCCGTAGGAATATTCCGTAAGCCATTATCTCCACCGGCAGTTGGATGATTAATAATTTCATCACGAATAATTAAAGCACTAGAAGAACCACCATCCATATTCGCCGCATTTACAGCACCATAATTCATCATAATTTCAGTAAGCTCAACCATACCACAACCTAATGAACCACCATATCCTCTACCATCAATTACTAAGAATAACACAATGCCGTCCTCTCGTTGACCGATTGCTGTTCTTGGAGCGATTCCCCAACCACCATCACCTTTAACAAATGAAGGTTTACCATTTACGATTAAAAATGGACCAAACTCAATTGCATCACGCAAATGATATTTGTTAATGGCTGAATACTTATCAGTACGCGCCAAAATTAATACATTATCTTCATTAAAGCCAACGAAACCACCACCAACTTTCGCATCGGTATAATCATAAACAATTTTACCATCCTTAATTACCGTACCATGTGGAATCGCACCATTACTGTTCCAATCAGGATCATAGAAACCACTCGCATTAATTGCGACAATCGCATTATTATTTCGCGCAATAACACGAACAGACTGTCCCGTTGTTCCTAGTTTCGTCGTCGTACCGATCTTTACTTTAGACGGATCATAAATCGCAACCAAAAAGCCTTTATATCCCGTACCACTAACATTGATTACTTTATAAGGTTCTCCTTCTTCATGATCTAATATTTCTTTATCATATTTTGATTTATAAACCGTAACCTCTTGATCCATATTAATATAATCCGGATTCGTATTTTCGTCAGGCTCAATCGTTACATTATGAGCAAGCACTTCACTAATCCATTCACTATCAAAAAACCAAGTAGCCAAAAACTGATGACTCATCGTCGTCATTGCAGTTGTAATCAATCGTTCTCGTACCCAATTCCAAGGACCATATAAAATAAATGCTCCGACAGAAAATCCCATAATTCCAAGAGAAAACAACAATAAAAAAGCTCTTTTAACATTTAAACTAATTCGAATTTTCTTATTTTTCTTTTTTTCTTTCTTCATATACAACCTCTTTATTAATCTTTACCAATAAATATTCCATCATCATTAATATCCAAATAAGAATAACGATTAGAATCAATCGTATATAATGTCACCTGAGTATTTTCATTACCATACAATTCTAAATATCCAGCGATAAAATTATTAAACTGTTCTACATCCTTTACAAAATAATTCATTACCGTTTCATAGTTATTGACATAAGTATCACAGCTAGTTACCGTTTTATTATCTGGATATTCTTGACCAATACACAATTCTTTTAAGGGCTCGGCCGTCTCTATCACTTGATCAACTAAACTTTGATAAGTATTTAATTCTTTTATCCAAAGAGCATAATCTTCCATTACTGATTCGTGAAACAAATCTTCTACTACGGCTTTTATATACTGTATTCTTCTATCCTGAACAGCAACAGCAGCTTCTTGAAACCGACTACTATAAGTAGCTACTTGATCTTGTTTTTGTTGCATCTCATCATGACTTTCCTGTAATGATGAAAAAACACCCCAAATACACCCCGATAAAATAAAGAAAAAACCAATAATTCCTAAAATAAATGCTTTAGTTCTCATGGACATCGCTCCCTATCATATCTTAGTATAACAAACTTTTCTTACCAAGTAAACACATCGCCTCAATTTTCATCGACAAGAAAATACAGATTACTTTGGATAAGTACGAGTTTTTATTTTACTCTTCTCTCTATCCGCTAACACAGAATTTACTCTATTCTGTTCTTGAAATAATCGACTAAAAGTTTGATCCATAATTTGATTCAACTCTAAAGTCGAAATAGAAAGTTCATACCATTTTGCCCGGTGATCAAATACTTGAAAGATAATATGATCAGTATCTGTCATTTTAGGATAGAAAATCATTCCATGAACGACCGCATTACGAATATTTCTAGGTACTAGATAACGAGCTTGAGTAGGACTAGGCTCAGAACAATCCAACTCCCGAATCAACAATTCTTCTATCAGTTCCCACTTATTTCTCACTTGTTCTCCCCCATCATAAATCCTCTTAGACACTTCGCTTAAGCGAATGCCTACTTGTTGTTTATACTGAAAAAATTGACTCTTAGTTATTAATTTAGAAAGAGGCAAACATTGACTGAATCGCTCATAGTCTTTTTCCCTAACGTAATTAAACAACAAATTAATTCTTGACTTTTCATTAAACTGCTGACATATTCCTAGATAAAGAGGAAAAGTAGGATGAAGTTTAAGCATACGATCAGCTAACTCTACCTTATCTTGACAATCTTCTAACTGGATTAAAATCTCTGATAAAAATTTAAAGGCTATCGTGTTTCGCTTAGCACTATGCTCTAAAATTGAATCAAGATTAGAAAGTACATTGATCTGATCAGAAAAAGATAACTGTTGAAAAAAGTAATCACGTTCTCGAAGGTTTAACTCTTGAACCAAATCAGAAGCAAGTGGCTCTAACTGATAAGTAAAATAAGGATATAACTCTTGACACTTCTGACAGAGAAATTCACGATAACCAATCAATAGTTTTTCCCTGTCTGGTTGGATTTGTGAATGAAGGCGAAAATAATTTTCGGAAGAATAATGACGAACAAACTCTTGAAAAAAAGCAATCACATTCCCCATAGAAACTTGATTTTCTTCCGCATCGCAATTCAACGTCAAACGAATACGGCAACCATTTCCGTTTGCTAATGCCTTTTTCAACTGTTCAATATTTTTAGGATGATCATCGAGACGGATAAAACCTTTTAACGTATCAGAATACCCCTTTTTCCGACAAGAATTAGCAGAGAAAAATAAAATATTTACAGCCGAAAAGAGCCAAAAAATATCACAGTCAAGGTCAACTTCTCCTCTCATTCTTATTTTTCCGTTTTGGATTGTATAATCGGAATGTGCAATATAGTTACGAATCTGACGAATCAAAAATGTAGCATCATTTCTGTGCTTAGCTGGAATTTTATAAATAGTTAATCCATTTCCATAATTATAGGGGGAACCGTTTTCAAAAGAAAAATGTCCGACAGGACGATCTAATTTAATTGAATGAACAACATCTTGTTTTAACTCATTCGGTAAATAAGGCTCAATAGAATCAAAATTATTACTGAATAATACCGACATATATAAGAGTAGTTGATCGACAGAAATCTTACGATATGGCGATAAATCAGGCCGAATAATCTTCTTGTGTCGTAAATAATAACGCGAAAAATCTTCCAACAACTCATCAATTAACTGTAAGAAAATATATGACTCTTTAACATAATCTAAATCAAGCACCGAAATCCCCTCTTTTCTAAAAAAACTATATTTCTATTATACACTCCAATTTGGCTTTGCAAACAAAAAAAGACAATTTGGAAAAAACTGCCTTTTTTAATACTAGATAATTTCTAATTGATAACGATTATTCAAAAGATGAAATAGCTTTTTGTGTTCTTCTGTATACGGAACATAATCATGATCACCATTTTTAAAAATCGATTCCAAATATTCATAATATACAAACTTAATATCCGTAAGTTCCTCTACCTGTAATTTAGTATGATCAACATCTAAATTACGATGAAGAAGATAGACATCATCAAACACATTGATTTGATATTGACCTTCATGTTGGCTTCTTTTTACAGTAAATAAATATTCTAATTCTTTTTCTTGGACATCTAAATTCAACTCTTCCTTCAGTTCTCTAATTCCTGCCTGAAGACTATTTTCTCCCGCTAGAACATGACCTGCTGTAGAAATAGCCCACAAATTCGGAAATGTCTTTTTATGAGGGTTTCTTTTTTGAACTAGTAATTCCTGCTTATCATTTATGATCCAAATATGAACAGAACGATGCCAATTTCCATCCTGATACAATTCTTCTTTGGTTTCTTGTTTTCCCACAAGCTGTCCATTTTCATCCAAAACATCGATCAATTCCTTAAAATCATCTGCCATACATTCTCACCTATTTTACTATAACACAAAATATTAAAGACAGAAAAACTTTACGGTCCAATTGACAAAAATTCGACATTTTTAACTACATATTTGAAAAAAGAAGCAACCGGCATTCTATATCGTCAGAAATTTTCTTTTGAAAATCCTCTCCAAAGCCAACCTCACCGATAATTGTCCCATAATGAATCGGAATTGCTACCCTAGGCTTCATTTTGTTAACTAACTCTACCGCTTCACTTACATTCATCGTAAACTTTCCGCCTATAGGAACAAATAAATAATCCACTTTAAGCGTATCCATAAAAGGTAAATGATCAGTATCCCCCATCACATAATAAGTCACTTCACCATCATGTAATAAATATCCTACCCAATTGTTTGTTTTAGGATGAAAAGGCTTATCTATATTATAAGCAGGTACAACAGATATTGAAAATTGAAAGAGCGTAATTTCATCGCCAGGACTGACAGTAATAATGTTCTCAGAAGAAAAAATCTTACTAGCTTCTTCTAAACAATCGCTAGGACAAACAATAATTGTATTTTCATTTTGTACTTTACAAATATCCTCAATACTGAAATGATCATAATGTGAATGCGTAATAAAAATCACATCCGCATCATGATTAGAATTCGAAAGATGAAATGGATCAAAACAAATAATCTTATCTAGCTCAAACCGAATACTACTTTGTTCATTAATCGTAATCATTATACATACCTCCATTATCAATAACACCCCATCTACTATATAAATAATATAACAAATCCACATTCAAAAAACAAGAAAGGATAATTGACTCTATATCAACTATCCTTATCATCTATCTTAAACATCTAATGGTACTACGATTATACTTCTAAACAACTTCTGACAAAAATTCTAGAAATTTCACGTTCAGAAAGCACTTTTCCTTGACTAACTAAAACATCATTAATCACTAAAGCCGGAATATTTTCAATTTGATATTTCTTCTTATCTTTAGGATCGTTCAATTCTGTTAGATTAATTTCCAAGTCAGAATGGTCAATTGCTCTTCTTAATTCTTTTTTTAATTTCATTCCATTACTACAATTGGAACCAATAACTTTTACTTCGATATCCATCTCTCCTTTCATTATCCATGATACTACCAAAATATGGGAAAAGTATGGGTAAAATAACAAAAAATGTAAAAGTATAGGAACGACTTAAAACGAAAATAAAGAAAAATTGGGATAACTAAACCTTTTCTCTCATATGATAAACTGTAGAAAGGAATGATAAAATGAATATGGAAACACTTAAAGTTTCATCTAAATCCAATCCCAATAGTGTTGCAGGCGCATTAGCCAATGTATTCCGGGAGAAAGGTACTGTAGAAATACAAGCCGTAGGAGCTGGAGCACTAAATCAAGCAATTAAAGCTATCGCTATCGCTAGAGGATTCGTCGCTCCTAGTGGCAAAAATCTAGTATGTATCCCCGCCTTCACCGATATTACAATCGATGGCGAAGAAAGAACAGCTATTAAATTGATCATCGAAGCAATTTAATAGTTTTTTTCTGACTCGAGAAATTGTTTTTCATCATATATGATGATTTTTTAGAATAAAGAAGGTGAAAAAAAGGTAAATCACTAGAAAGCACTTGATAAAAGAAATCGTTTTGGATATAATAAATATGTAAATACAAAAAGAAAGACAATAATAGAAAGCTTTTTTCTAGAGACTTAGTGGATGGTGAAAACTAAGAAAAAGACCTATTTAATCTACTTTCTTCGTGGATCTAATCAATCCCGGTTAACAGCCGTTATCACAAGTAAGCAAAAGAAAGGATGGTACCGTGTAGTTATACACTCCTTGTAGCCATTCTTTTTTTCGTTGGAGGAGAACATGAATCGTTTAGCTTTTTATATCGGAATAGAAAACTTAGAAGAAATTAAAAACATGGATAATTTATATCTAAAAGCGAGACTACTTGCTGACTTATTGTTCGCCGAAAAGAAAGACAAAGCAGGAAAACCATATGTATATCATCTTTACCGAGTATCCGACAAAATGACTACTCTAGAAGGAAAAGTTGCCGGACTATTACATGATGTTGTAGAAGATATTAAAACACCAGATTTTCCTGAATTGGATGTCACTTTCGACGATTTACGAGATATTAAAATACCAGAAGAGATTATCGAAGCCTTACAACTAGTGACTAAAACACCACCACCGACTCGTTTTTTTATCCAAACAAGAGAAACTAAACTACTACTACCAAGAAATCGATACCATTATCGAAAGTAAAAATCTTTTGGCGATTGAATTAAAAATAGCAGATATGTCAGATAATTATAATCCAGAAAGACTTAAAGAATTATCAGAAGAAAAAAAAGAATGGTTTACGCAAAAATACAGTGAACCATTAAAAAAATTAAAATTAGTTAAAGAGAGGATGATAACATGTTAGATATTAAGTTTATTAAAGAAAATAAAGAATTAGTCAAAGAAAATATCAAAAAGAAATTTCAAGATAAAAAACTACCACTAGTAGATGAAGTAGTAGATCTCTATGATAAAGTATGTGCGTTAAAATTAGAAGGAGATAACTTACGTAGTGAAAAGAACAATGCTTCTAGTCAAATTGGAGCATATATGAGAGAAAAGAAGAAAGATGAAGCAGAAAACTTAAAGAAAAGAGTTGTAGAAATTAATGAACGACTAAATACTCTTGAAAAAGAAGAAGCAGAATATAATAAGATATTAAAACAAAAATTAATGGTAATTCCACAAATTATTGATGAGAGTGTTCCAATTGGAAAAGACGATAGCGAGAATGTCGAGATTGAAAAATTTGGAGAACCTATCGTTCCAGATTTTGAAGTTCCCTATCATGCAGATATTTTAGCAAGAATTAATGGCTTAGACAAGGAAAGTGCCGGAAGAACTAGTGGAAATGGTTTCTATTACTTAATGGGTGATGCCGCAAGAATTCATTCCGCAATGATTAGTTATGCGCGTGATTTCATGATCGATAAAGGATTTACTTACTGCATTCCTCCATTCATGATCAGAGGAGATGTCGTTAATGGAGTAATGAGCTTCGAAGAAATGGAAGCAATGATGTATAAAATTGAAAATGAAGATCTTTTCTTAATCGGAACTAGTGAGCATTCTATGATTGGAAAATTTAAAGGTCAAATCGTCGAAGAAAGTAGTCTGCCAATTACATTAACTAGTTACTCACCATGTTTTAGAAAAGAAGTTGGCGCTCATGGTATTGAAGAACGTGGAATTTATCGTGTTCACCAATTTGAAAAACAAGAAATGGTTGTTTTATGTAAACCTGAAGAAAGTATGGAATGGTACAATAAAATGTGGTCATACACTGTAGAATTCTTTAGAAGTTTAGATATTCCCGTTAGAACTTTAGAATGTTGTAGTGGTGACTTAGCCGATTTAAAAGTCAAATCATGTGACGTTGAAGCTTGGAGCCCACGTCAACAAAAATACTTTGAAGTAGGAAGTTGTTCAACGTTAGGTGATGCACAAGCTAGGCGACTTGGAATCAGAACCAAAGGCGAAAAAGGAACTTATCTCGTTCATACGTTAAACAACACCGTTCTAGCAACACCACGTGGACTTATTGCTTTCTTAGAAAATAACGTTCAAAAAGACGGTAGCATCAAAATACCAAAAGCCCTACAACCTTACATGGGTGGAAAACAATTAATTGAACCAATCAAATAATATGTAAATAAAGAATAAGAAAAACATCAGTTTTGACTCAATAGAAACTGATGTTTTTCTTGTGATAAATAAATTCGAAAGATAGAATTCTAATCCTATCAATAAATGAGTAAAAAACATAAAAAAGATGCAACTTATGCATCTCAGACTGTTGACAAAGTGGTATATTTATTTTAAATATACTGCTTTTTGATTGCCAATTTTATAAAAAAGATAAAATTTGAAAAAATTCGTGAAATACGGATGGTATTTTGATGAGTTTTCCATCTC
>DVKF01000051.1 GCA_018716115.1 Candidatus Alloscybalousia intestinigallinarum | reverse complement strand
CAAAAATTCACTTTCACTCATAGGCATCGCCCTCACTCCGTATTTATCATACTACGTTCGGCCATACGCTGCAAGCAGCGGGGAAATGCCCTAGAATTTAAACATGCACTGTATGTTTAAATTTATTATAGACTTTTTTGTTTGATATTTCAACAAGCTATTTTGGACTTTTTCCTATTATCTTCATTCTTATTAAAAACAGCCTAAATATTATTCAATACATTTTGAAAAAATATTTCACTTTTTTCTCCAAAAAACAATTCAAAAAAGTTATAATAATGGACGAGATTGGAAAACAGGTGGTGGTAGTATGAATTCGTGGTTAGATCAAATACGATTAGATCACGCCTTAAGAAAATTACAACAAGAAGATAAAAAGGCTTGGGAAGAAATCTATCAGCTTTTGTATCCGTCTATTTTTCGCTATACTTTTTCCCTTGTTAAAGATTACCACCAAGCAGAAGATATTACTCAAGAAGTATTTATTCGAATTGAACGCTATAAGAAACGTTATATTCCCGGTACTAACGTTAAAGCTTGGGTTTACCAAATGACGAAGAATCTGATTTATACGAAGTTACATCAAAAGAAAGAAATTACGCTAGACGAAGAAAAATTAGACTTTCTTATCAATCAAGAATACTTGAAACCTTCTACTGATTTATCTTTTGTGAATGATGCTTTAAATTGTTTAACAGAAAAAGAAAAGCAAGTGGTAACTCTTCATCTTTATGGGGGATTAAAACACTATGAAACAGCTAAAGTATTACATCTACCCTATTCCAAAGTTCGTTCTATATACGCTTATGCGTTAACGAAAATCAGAAAAAAGTTAGGGGGAAGATTATGAATAGGCGCTTAGAAAAAAAGTTAAAGAAAAGTTTAGATATCTATTTACCAAACGATTATTCTAAGAAAAAAGATCTGCATTTTGTTTATCTATATGCGAGTATCTTACTTTTATTTGGATGTTCTTTTTTGATTCGACCAATCACACTCTATTTTGATTCTGAACTTTATCTTCCAGTTACTGCGATGCGGATAGATTGGTATTTAGAAACTCATCTTGATGATTACCCTATCTGGCACGAAGATGGAAAAACAGAGTATCAATATCTACAAAATGAAAGTAACTTAACTATTTATTATCAAAAAGAAAATCCCGTCTATTTAACGATTCAAAAACAAGAATTACCTATATCACTTGATACAAAGAGCTCAAAGATTGATGGTACTTTAGTTTATCTTGCTTATCAAAACGATATCTATCAAGCCATTTGGGAATATGATGGATATACGATAATTGTACAGATGAATAGTAGTAGAGATCAATTTATTCAAGAAATTAAAACAATTATGGAGGAGAATTTATCATGAAAAAAATAATTATTGGTTTATGTATTGTACTTAGTGTATTTATGATGACTGGATGTGGTCAAAAAGAAAAAAATATTGAAGGGTCATTAGAAGAAATTATGACGAAAGTATACGAGGGAATTTCTGAAGATGAATTACCTATGATGCTTTCAAATATTGAAATCACAGATGAAAATATTGAAAATTATCTAGGAACAAAGGATATTGATTATCAAGAGGCATTAGCTTCTGAATCTATGGTTGGTTCTATCGCTCACTCTGTCGTTTTGGTTCGTATGGCAGATGGAGCCGATATTGAAGAAGCAAAGACATTAATTAAAGAAAAAGCTAATCCTAGAAAATGGATCTGTGTAGAAGCAGAAAATGTTTATGTAGAAAGTAAAGGTAACTTAATCATTCTCATTATGAGTGGTGAGCTTGCCGATACAATTAAGACAAATTTTGAACAATTATCTTAATATTTAGAAAAATACCGGGATTTTTCTTCTAAAGGAGTAACATAATTATGGTTTTTTCCAGTATTACTTTTTTATTTTATTTTTTACCGATTGTCTTGTTCTGTTATTATGTATTGTTTCGTAAATATAAAAATACGGTTTTACTACTAGCTAGTTTGTTTTTCTATTTTTATGGAGAACCAAAGTATATTTTTGTTCTACTATTTTCCTGTTTTATCAACTATTTCTGTGGAAGGTTAATTGAAAAAACGCCAAAATATCGAACATTAATTTTAATTATTGATTTAGTAATTAGTTTTGGATTATTATTCTATTTTAAATATTTTGGTTTTCTGGTAGAGAATTTAAATACTATTTTTTCTTTAGAAATGGTTATTCCTCATATCGTAATGCCGATTGGGATTAGTTTCTTTACTTTTCAGGCAACTAGTTATACAATCGATATTTATCGTGGTGAAGTGAAAAGTGCGAAAAACTTCTGGTCATTTACAACTTATCTTTCGCTTTTTCCTCAATTAGTAGCTGGACCGATTGTCCGTTATGAAACGGTCCAAAATGAATTAGAACAACGGACTGAGTCAAAAGAAACGTTCGCATCAGGGGTTAGGCGTTTTACGATAGGGTTAGCGAAGAAAGTTCTACTAGCTAATGTTCTTGGTGAACTAGTGGCTATTTTGACTGATATCAGTGTTTCCTCTATTTTATCTTATTGGATTCAAGCAATTGCGATTACCCTACAACTCTACTTTGATTTTTCTGGTTACTCGGATATGGCGATTGGATTAGGATTAATGTTTGGTTTTCACTTTTTAGAAAACTTTAATTATCCGTTAATTGCCAAAAGTATTACTGATTTTTGGCGTAGATGGCATATTTCTTTATCTACTTGGTTTAAAGACTATGTCTATATCCCATTAGGGGGAAATCGAAAAGGAATTATCAGACAATGTTTCAATATTCTTATTGTTTGGTGCCTAACTGGTTTATGGCACGGTGCGAGTTGGAACTTTGTGATTTGGGGACTTTATTTTGGAGTGTTACTGATTATTGAAAAAACGTTATTAAAGAAAGTATTGAAAATTCATCCTTATCTGACTAGGATTTATACTTTTATTTTGATTGTGATTAGTTTCGTTATTTTCCATTTTGACGATTATCAGGAACTTATTTTATTTTTAAAGGGGATGTTTGGCTTTTTAGAGATACCATTAGTTAGCCAGGAGACCATATATTATCTAAGAAGCTATGGCGTTGTTTTACTAGTTAGCTTGTTTGCGATTTCACCACTGGGAAAAAGGTTTGTCCATTCTTTAATACATAAGCCTCGGTTTAAACGAGTAATAGATGTACTAGAAGTTGGCTACTACTTTGTTTTACTTCTTGTCTCGGTTAGTTTCTTAGTCGATGAAGCTTATAACCCTTTCTTATATTTTAGATTTTAGAAGGAGGAATTACCGTGAAAGATAATTTTATTGTTGGAGAATTTATTTTGTTGATCTTTGGCTTTTTTATCTTTAGTATTCTTCTTCCCGATGAAGAAATATCTCTATCAGAAAGAAGAAAATTAGCGCAGTTTCCTAATTTTAGTGTGGATGCAGTTATGAAGGGAAATTATTTTAATGATTTAGATCAATACTTTAGCGATCAATTCCCCTATCGAGATACATTCAGACGAATAAAAGCTTACACGCAATTTTCTCTCTTTCAAAAACTAGATAATGAGGGAATCTTTATCCAAGATGGTTCTGTTTTTTCACTTAGTTCTACTTGGAATCAAAAAGAAATCGACCATTTTATTGGTAAACTTACAGAGATTAAAGAACGATATTTAACGAAGCAACAAAATATCTATTATAGTGTTATTCCGGATAAGAATGCTTATTTAGAAAACACTTTATATCCAAAATTTGAGTATTCTCGTTTAGTTACCGAGTTAAATCACCAGTTGGATGTTGATTTTCACTATATTGATTTATTTTCCAAACTTTCTTTAGAGGATTATTATCGAACAGATATTCATTGGCGTCAGGAAAAAATCGTAGATATTGCTTCTTATTTAGTGGAAGAAATGAATCACTATTATGTAAGTCGTGAAAAAGAAAAGAAGAATTACTCTCCTTTTTATGGTTCGCTTTATGGTCAGGCAGCTCTACCTATTTCTCCTGATACGATTACTTATCTCACGAATGACATCTTAGAAAGTATTGAAGTATGGAATTTTGAAGATCAAAAAATGGAGTCTGTTTATCAGCCAAATTCAAGCGATATCGATTCTTATGATCTATTTTTGTCTGGTCCCACTCCGCTTTTAGAAATCGAAAATCCAAATCAAGCAGAAGGTGAACTCATTATTTTCCGTGATTCTTTTGCGAGTAGTTTGACACCTCTATTGATTGAAAGTTATCATCATATCACTTTAATCGATCTTCGCTATATCAGCACTGATTTATTAGAGAATTTGGTTGATTTTACTAATCAGGATATTCTATTTTTATATAGTGTTCCTGTCATTAATCAAAGTAGTATTTTAAAATAAGAAGACCTAATTTCTATTTTCAGAAATTAGGTTTTTTGTTAATCCTGATAGAATTTTTTTCTATTTATTTCTTTTTTCTAAACTCTTTTCTTTCATTTTTTCTTCAGATGATGAAGAAAGTGTAAATTCAGGATTTAAGATTGCTACATTGGGTCCTAGTAAATAATCTAAATATTCTTGACCAAATTTATGTAAATAAAACATTTTAACTTCTTTTTCTAACATGGGACTACTTCCTGCATTCACTTGCCAGCCATAGGCACCTTCGCCATCACATTCAAAAGGCCAAGAGTAAATGATTGCATCATCTGTTAAAGTATAGGTATTATTTCCTGCACAAAAATTTGGTTTTGTAGAATTTATATTATAATAATACCTGCCATTCTCTTCATAGTCGGTGATTGCTTTCTTTAAATCATAGCTTTTATTTTTTATTAATTTCAATAGAGAGACAAATTCTTCTATATTTATTTTCGATGAAAATTTATTCATAAGTTCTCCTTGTTTATCTTTTTGTTTTTTTGTTCTAGTTCTTTTGCTTGCCTTTGCCAAATTTCTTTTAATAATTTTATGATTTTTTTCGCGTCTTCTATCTCAGTTTCCTTATGATATTCTTGCCCCTCGCTAAATGTTCCCGAATCACTGACAATTCCTAACATCCACTTGCCTAGGAGCGTTTTTTTATATTTAAAGATCATACAACTAATTTTTTCTTCTTCGAAGGAATTCGTATATTCTATTTTAGCCGGTTTATGTCCTAATTCTCGAAAATCCGATAACCATTCAGATAAGTTTTCTTTCGCGCGTTGAATTTTATCGTTTTCGACTTTCTTTAATATATTTTTATCTACAGTTACAATGATATGTTTCGCATCAAAGGCAGGACACTTTTTCTTATCGATCATTTTTTTAAAATCAGCAAAAGGAATTTCGGCAATCATTTTGAACTCTTGATTTTTAGGTTCGATAATGGCGACATTCCATGATTTGATTTTTTTAAAATAATCTTGTTTATAACCAAATGGTAAATATGGTTCTAGAGGAAATATTGATGGAACATCTTCTGTTAATGCATATCTGGCATAATAGCTATCTTCTTGGTTGTTGGTATAAATGATTGGTTTCGCAAAATAACAATCTTGTTTTTGTTTTTTATCGAGATATAGTTCAAATAAGTCTGTTACTCTTTCTGGAAGTATAATATGGACACTCTTGATGAAATTCTTTTCAATCGTGATTGGATAAATACAACCGAAGATAGTGAGTCCTTCTTTTAGTTCTTGTCTAATATATTTTTGATTAAACGTCTTTACTTCTTGCTTTAAATCTTCTATTTGACGAAGTGAATATTCTTCTCCTTCTTGAAGAAAAGTTTCTAATTCAAGATTTTCACAACAACTTTTAATAAAATGATAAAATACTTCAATATCAGTATTTGTAGCTGGATAATTAAGAACAAGTTCTATATTGTAATCGTCATCCACAAAAAAACTGATTCCTCTACCATAAGTCTTTCTACTGAACAAAACAAATAATTGATTGCGAATTTCTTTTCCTCCCGTATAATTTTCTAAGCAATAGGCTTGATTAGGGACGCCATAATAAAGTTGTTCAGAGTTTACAATTTCCTCTAATTCTTTTAAAGTTATTTTTTTCTTTTTATTTGAATCTTGGTTAATATTAACTACAACAGACATTGTTATCTTCCTTTCCTTTATTATCTATTTCGTAGTAGTGGCAGTATAATTGTGACTTTCTGTGACATATTCTATTATCTCTTTATCCGGTATAGTATCATCTAAAACGATAGTAAGCCAATTCTTTTTATTCATATGATAGCTAGGATAAAAACCTGATTGGTTCAATAAGATAGGGATTTTGTTTTTCTCTATTTTTAGGTTGATGATTTCTACCTCTCCGTTATTCTTTTTATCTATTTTACTTTTATCGATATTCATGATTAACGCATACCATTTTCTGTTATTTGGATTTCTAAAGACTCCATATCCTGGGTATTTTTCCCAAAGGAATTCTGGTTGATCCTGATATTTTTCAATTATGTATTGGGTAATACGATTTGCTTGCTTAGAATGGAAAAAGTTCATTTGAAAACAGTTGTTTCTAATTTCTTTTAGAATATTTTGGTAATTTTCTCTTACGGTACTCACAAAGTTTCCCTCACTCGTTTTTAGACGAATATTTGTATATTCTTCATCCATTTCTAAATCGTATACTTTTCCACTTACTTTACCATCATTACCTACTAAAATTACTGCTTTAAACTGATTATCCATAAAATTCTTAGAAAATATAAAGTGATTATCTTCTTTTTTAAAGCCATACTCTTTTAACTTTTTAAAGTCAACTTGAGTCTTCGCAAAAATTTCTTTTTCTATATTCACGGTATTCTCCTCTTCGTTTTTCTTAAGATTTTAAAATATCTTTAAAAGTTTTCCTTTGAGGAAGAAGGAATGAATCCATAATGATTAAATTATTGTTTCTATTATTCACTAATTCTATAAATATAGTTTTCTTTTCTTGGCTTGGCTTCCATCTTTTCATTATCTATAGGATACCCTAATATGCAATGACCGATCCCTTCGTAGTTTCCATTTATTCCTAATGATTTTAGTAAGGCCTTACCTTCATCCGTTTCAAACTCTTCTTTCGCTCTATGGATCCAGCAACTTCCTAATCCTAAGGCATGTGCAGCAAGCATCATATTTCCCATCACTAAACTACCATCATATAGATAAGTTGGGATAGTCTTATCGGCTAATACAACAAGGACTACTGGTGCGCCATAGAACGGATCACTATCTATTCCTGCGATTTTGGCATTTAATGCAGATAATTTATTCCTGATTTCTTTGTTCGTGATTACTAAGATAATCGCAGATTGTCTATTCATCCCCGAGGGAGCATAAGTTCCGGCTGTTACCACTTCATCAATTAGCTTTGCTTCTACCATACAGTCTTTATATTTTCTTATACTTCTTCGTTCTAAAATATTCTTGATTCCTTCATTCATCATTATTTCTCCTCTTTTTCTTTATTCTTTACTATTAAAGTACTACATCCAAGAATAAAATTCAATATAAATTGAAAGGAATACTAATTTAGTCTAAATAATCCTTTCTTTAGTCAAATAATAAAACTCGCTTCTACAGAAACGAGTTTATTTTTATTTTACTAATTCTACTTTATCAAAGTAATACGTACCATTTTCTTTATTTTTTAAGAAAGTAAATTGGTAAGTTGGTACATTATCTCGACATGAATCAATACCATAGTTATCTACTGTTGCGATTAAATCGGTTGCTTCTAAGTCACGATAAACATAATAATAGGTTTTCTTTTCTTCTAGATTATAATCAAAATTGATAAAGGCAACTTTCTCACGGATAACAATCTTATCATCATCTTCATTGGTGTTTTCTAATTCTGTATAAATAGTATTTCTAGCTAATTCATCACAATCTGAAGGCGTTTGTGTATAGAGATTATTTTCTTTATCGTATTTAAATTCTGTATAACTACAAGCATTACCACTTAATGAAGTATGTTCGTATTTTACGTCTTTTCCAAACAAAGTAGTTAGTGCTTGTTCAACATCAGAAGCTTTGATTTCTAATTTTTTATCGGTATTTAAATATGTAGTTGGATCATCAGCAACAATTTTACGAATCGCCATGTAGATTTTGATGTTGTTATCTATATCGGTAGCTTTTAGCTCATCATTTTTGAAGAAATAACCATAATATTCTTCTGGCAATGTATTTAAGTTTAAATAATTGATTACTGTATAATAATCTGGTGTTTTTACTTCAGCAGGATCAGTTGGTTGAACCGTTGGTTCAGGCGTTGTTTCATTATGTTCTTTTTTGTCTTGGCTAACAAAGAACATAATCACTAAAACTATGATTAAGATAACTAGTAGACCACAAATACCTAATCTAATCCATTTTGCATTATCTAGTGCTTGTTTTTTTCTCTTTTTTTTCGTTTCTTTTTTCATATTATCCCCTACTTTTCTTTTCTATTCTTTTAATATTGTTTTCCCCAATAGACTAAATGTTTAGCATCTTTTCCACAACAGACGCATGGACCAATCGGCTCATGATCATCGAAAGGAATACAACGAGAAGTTACTCCTACTTTCTCTTTAATCTTGTCTTCACATTCTCGATTTCCACACCATGAAGCTCGTATGAACCCATTTTCTTGATTCGCTAGAGTAATCATTTCGTCTAAGGTATAGACGGTTTTGGTCATGTCCTCTCTTCTAATTTTCGCTCTTAAGTACATACTATTTTGAATATCTAGTAACATTTTAATTACTTCTTCGGTAACATCACTTAAAGAAACTGCGATTTTTTCTAAAGTATCTCTTCTTACTAAGATGCAAGTATCTGTAGCGACATCACGTGGTCCTAGTTCAATACGGAGTGGAATTCCTCTCATTTCACTTTCTGCGAATCTAAATCCTGGTGATTTTTCACTATCATCGACTTCACAACTGATATTTAGTAGTTTTAACTCTTTGGCAATTTCGTAGCTCTTTTCTACTACCTCAGGATGATTTTTCCCAATTGGGATGATATTTACTTTAACTGGAGCGATATTTGGTGGTAGTACTAATCCATGATCGTCACTATGCGTCATGATCATAGCGCCGATAATTCTAGTTGACATGCCCCAAGAGGTTTGATACATGTAACGAAGTTTATTCTCTCGATCTAAGTATGTCATTTGGAAAGCTTTCGCAAAGTTATCGCCAAAGTAATGAGACGTTCCTGATTGAAGAGCGACTCCATTGTACATTAAAGCTTCAATGGTATAAGTATTTTCTGCACCTGCAAACTTTTCTTTCGCAGTTTTTTCTCCTTTGATTACTGGAATCGCTAAAATTTCTTCGCAAAAATCTGCATAAATATTTAACATTTTTAATGTTTCTTCTTGCGCTTCTTCTTTTGTTGCATGAACAGTATGTCCTTCTTGCCATAAGAATTCTCTGCTTCTTAAGAATGGTCTAGTTGTTTTTTCCCAACGGACGACACTACACCACTGATTATATAGTTTCGGTAAATCACGATAGCTTTTCACGATGTTGGCATAATGTTCACAAAATAGAGTCTCACTCGTTGGACGAATGCATAATCTCTCAGTTAATTTTTCACTTCCACCGTGAGTAATCCAAGCTACTTCTGGAGCAAAGCCTTCAACATGATCTTTTTCCTTATTTAATAAGGATTCAGAAATTAAAAGTGGCATATAAACATTCTGGTGTCCTGTTTCTTTGAATCTCTTATCTAGTTCTTTTTGAATATTTTCCCAAATAGCAAAACCATATGGACGAATAATCAAACACCCCTTTACTGAGGAATAATCCACTAGTTCTGCCTTTAAGCAAATATCCGTATACCATTTGGCAAAATCATCATCGCGACTGGTGATTTCTTTTACTTGTTTTTCATTCATGTTTTCACTCCCTAGTAAAATTATATAGTAAGAAGTATGGTTGTGCAACCAATTCGATTAGTTTTAATCATTATTGGCAAGTCATTCCGCTAGTAGTTAGTGTTTTTAATGTTTCGCTCAGTGAGGCATTATATTCATACGGAGCGGTTACCACTTCTCCGGTTCCTGAGGTAAAGCTTTCAAATAATTCTAGGTCATAACTCTTCGTTAATGTAATACTTAAATTATCGATTTCACAATCGAGACTATAGCCATCATGCGTTGGATTGGCAAGTGGGTCGGCTTGAGCTTGACAACTTTCTTTCATCATCTCATAAGCTTCGCCTTCTTGTTTGTAAACTCTTGTACTACGAATATCGACGGAAACAATTTTATCGTCTTTATGGTTAATATCCTGTTCTTCGGTTAACGTATACTCGCCTTGATCAACAGCTTGTTTAGTACAGACGGTAGTTGTTAATTTTGGGGTTTGATTGTCTTCATCTTGATTTTGTTGTTCTTGATTTTGAAGTTGTTGTTCTAACTTTTCTTGTTGCTCTTTTGTCTTTTGGTGTTGTTCGTATTCATTAATATACGGTAAACAGAAAATAAAACCGATCAAAAGAATAAATACAACAAAGATTCCTTTCGGTGTTTTCTGTGACTGTTGTGTTTTTTGGGTAATTGGTTGTTCCTTCATTTTAATATTTTCAACAGGCGGCTCATTGTTATTAGTCGATGATGGCGTTTGGGTAGTTGGTGTTGGTCCACTTGGAGCTTGTGGTGCAGGATTGGTTGGATTAGTAGAAGCTATTGTTTGATTATTTGTCTGGTTTATCTGATTATTTATCGGATTGCCTACCTCGTTTGCATTCGTCACATTGGTATTATTCATTTCATTCATGATCTCATCCCCTTATTCTTAGATTATATCAAAAAAAAAGTACCCTTAAAAGTACTTTTCCTATTTTTTAGCATCAAATTTTTTTCGTTGTTCAGTATCCAAAATCTTTTTACGTAAACGAATATTTGATGGTGTAATTTCTACTAATTCATCGCTGTTAATATAATCTAGTGCATATTCCAAAGTAATTGGTCTAGGTCGTTTTAATACGACAGTCTTATCCGCACTAGCAGCACGCATATTGGTTAACTGTTTGCCTTTAACTACATTTACTGCAAGATCATTTTCTCGGTTACATTCACCGACAATCATTCCCTCATACACGTCAACTGCCGGTTCGATAAACATAATACCGCGATCTTCTAATTGTCCAAGGGCATAAGCGGAACTTTTTCCTGTCTCTGTAGAAACTAAGACACCTAGTTTTCTTTCCCCAATTTGAAGAGCTTGATATGGACGATATTCTTTAAAAGTATGGTTAATGATTCCGTATCCTTTAGTTAACGTCATGAAATCAGTCATGAATCCAATTAAACCACGAGACGGAATAACATAATTTAATCTTACTTGATTTTCGAAGTTCGTCATATTATCCATGATAGCACCACGTGAACCTAATTGTTCAATGATTGAACCAACACAGTCTTCTGGTACTTCGATTTGTAAGTCTTCATATGGCTCCATTTTAACGCCATCTTCTTCTTTCAAAATAACTTCTGGTTTAGATACTTGAAGTTCGTATCCTTCACGGCGCATATTTTCAATTAAGATAGAAAGATGTAGTTCACCTCGCCCAGACACTAACCAACTTTCTCCTTCAGAAGGTTCAACACGTAAGCTGACATCTCGTTGTAATTCTCTATTTAGACGATCTTCTATCTGACGGGCGGTTAAAAATTTTCCTTCTTTTCCCACAAATGGAGAGGTATTAGTACCAAATGTCATTTGTAAAGTTGGCTCATCAATTCTAAGTAATGGTAAAGGATAAACTTCTCCTTGATTACAGATTGTCTCTCCTACAGAAATATCACTAAGTCCCGCAATTGCGACAATATCTCCTGCTTCCGCTTCTTCGATTTCTAAGCGTTTCATACCAAGGAAACCGAATAACTTTTGAACCCGGAAAGCTTTGGTAGTACCATCTAGGCGACAACAATTTACCATTTGGCCAACTTTAATTTTTCCATTATGAATACGACCAATTCCAATTCTACCAACAAATTCATTATAATCTAACAAAGCCGGTTGAAATTGAAGTGGTTTATCAGGATCCCCTTGAGGTGCTGGGATTTCTGAGATGATTAGATCTAAGAGTTCGTGAAAGCCTGGTGTTTGAGTCGTGATATCCTCACTCAAACTTGAAGTTCCATTTAAGGCGCTCGCATAGACAACTTTAAAATCTAATTGATCGTCATCAGCCCCAAGTTCAATAAATAGATCTAATACTTCATCGACTACTTTACTACATCTCGCACTAGGTTTATCTACCTTATTGATTACGACGATGGGTTTCGCTTTTGCTTCTAAAGCTTTTTTTAATACGAACCTAGTTTGTGGCATTGGTCCTTCATAAGCATCAACAACTAATAAAACACCATCAACCATATTCATGATCCGTTCTACTTCTCCACCAAAATCAGCGTGTCCTGGTGTATCGAGAATATTGATTCGGTAATCTTTATAATTGATTGCGGTAGTTTTGGCTAAAATTGTGATACCACGTTCTTTTTCTAAGGCATTAGAATCCATCGTTACATTAGAGGTATCTTCGTTTTCTCTAAACATTCCACTTGTTTTTAATATTTCATCAACTAGAGTGGTTTTTCCATGATCGACATGGGCAATAATTGCAATATTTCGTTTTTTCATAAATTCACTTCCTATATAAACATCTTGCTCATTATAGCACATTTTTTTAGGAATTTCAAAGTTTTTTTATCAAAAGAGCAAGAGAGTAGATTTTTGTCTACTCTCTTATTCATCGCTAAATTCAGTTTTTTCTTGATAATGCTCGAAACCTCCGATTAAATCTACTACTTGGTAACCAAGTTCAGTTAGATAATTACACAGTTTTCTACTTCTAGTACCACAATCACAATAGAAATAATATTTTTTATCTTTGGTTAAATAGTTTTCCGGCATCATCATTAAATATGTATAAGGAATATTAATTGCTCCTTTTATATGACTTAATACATATTCATATTTATCTCTAATATCAATTAAATTCTCATTCGTAGTAATGGTATCTATTTCTCCTATATCCATAGAATCATACATCATATCACCACTATATTATATGTAGAATAAATCATATTGTGTGAATTGTGTGAAAACTAATCTTTTGTATATCTAGTCTTGTTCAATTAGAAATTGCTTATCTAGCAGTCCTTCAGGCCATGTTAGTCAAGCAATCATATGGATACAGTGTTATTAAGCTAGCGACGAAAATCATCTTTATTTTCGACTACTGACATAGGAATCCTTGTTGTCATCCCTAAAGATTCAAGTTCTTGATTATAGTGTTCAATGACTTCTGTAGGATTTTCTAAGTACACATCATAACCGCCCTCTCTACCAATTTCCTGCCAACGCTCTATATCTTTTTCCACAGCATCTACAATATCTCTATTGATGTCAAATTCAAATACTTTATCTGTTAATTTTTTATATTCTTGAAGTTTGGTTCTAGCCTGAGCAATAATCTTAGGAGCTTCTTCTTTCGTATTAATCTTATCAATATCTACATTATAGATATCTGTATATTCTTGTAATTTATTTGTAGCATCCAATACAATATCTGTTAAATAAGAGAGAATTACACTTTTTAAACCAGATTGAACATAAGAAACGTTATTTCTTGCGTATATTTGGTATATTTCTATCATTTTATTGTTAAAAATAATCCCAATGTTCTCTATATCATCTTCACCATTTGTATTGCGATTAATTTCTTCTTTTGTATTGCTTACTTTTTGAATAAGTTCGCTTCTAAACTCTTTTTCTTGTTGATCGTCCCACATAATTTGTCACCTCATTTTTATTCTTTTGTATCCATCTGTTTTTAATAAACTAGTAATTTATTATATATTTTTGAAAATTCATGTTGATCTGTCAATGCTAATCTTAATTGTCTAAGCATTAATCATCAAAGAAATCATCAAAGAATTGATCATCAGTAACATCGATTTCTTTTTCTGGAATTTTATCTTGATGAATAATTGGATTCTCTTTTGAGGTTGCATTTGAAGTTGCTTCTGGACGTTGCGGTTCTTTAAAGCTAGTTGTTGGTTCAATAATTTCCTCTGGGGTTGGCTGATGTCCAAGATGTGGTTTTGGTGCATCTTGGAATTGTTTAATGAAATCATCGACATCTTGAATATTATTCTTAGGCGTTGTTGAAACGGCTCGTTTAGGATTCAACAAGTCTTCGATTGACATTGCATTTGCTTCTTGTTGTGGGGTAATAATTTCTTCTTGTTTTGGTGGCACATCAAATGCAGGTGGTTTTGGTAAATTCTCTTTAATTGTTGGTGCCTCTTGAGTAACTGATGGTTCTATTGTTGATGAAGATGGTTGACTTGGAGCATTATTCGTTGGTTCTTCCAAAGGAGAAGATGAACTTGTGTCCTCTTGTGTCTTTGGCACTTCCTTCTTTTCTTCTTTTGCTACATCAGTAGTAGAAGCAACTGTATTTGATGGCGAAGCTGCTCCTGATTCTGGTTCTTGTGCAGCAAGTTGTTCCTTTTGTCTCTTTTCTTCTGCTTCAATTTCCGCAATTTTCGCATCAATTTTCTTTACTAAATCATCGACATTAAATCCGGAATTTAAAGCCCTACTCTGTGTTTGCGCTGGATTAGGTTTTGGCGCAAATGGGTTCTGAGCGGCAGCACCTGTTCCACCGAAGCCACCTGCTCCACTATTAGATGAAAACATACCACTTGGGAATCCACCACCACCTGGTAACATTCCACCACCAGCAAATCCTCCCATACCAGAAGTGATTCCTCCAGGCATTCCACCTGGTAAACCGCCTGCTACTCCTGCACTATTCATCGCTTCCATCATCTTTTGATTACGTTTATCTAACACAAATTTTCGTAAATCGAAAACATGGACTTCTTGTTTTTCACGATGTGGATAAGTTGCTTTTGGATATTTTTTACCAAATTCCATTTGATAATAAGGTACAAATTTGGTTTTAAATGGATTCTTCCGCATTCTCATGATGATTACTTCGAATTGTTTCATTCGTTGTAAATCACTAATGGTAACTAATGGCGTAGAAGCCGTCTTATCATCTTTCTTCGATTTGACTTCACCGCACATCTTAGAAATTTCTTCTAGCGCTTTTAATTCGGTCGTAATCAAATAAATAATATTTCCGCAGTTACCTTTAATGGTCTCTGCATTTTCTTTACCATATACTTGATCTAATTGGGCAAAGTTTTGAATAATCATCGTAAAACGAATTTGACGAGAACGAGCTGCGGTAATCATCGTTGTAATATCTTTTAATGGTGGCATGTTCGCAAACTCATCTAGTAAGAAATTGGTTCTAACAGGAAGTTTTCCACCATTTTTTTGCGCAACACTAATTAAAGTTTCGTAACATTGTTTCAAAAGAATAGTAACCAATGAATGGTAAGTTTTCTTTTCATCTTGAATAACAATAAATAATACGGTTGGTTTTTCCCCAATGGATTCTAGTTCGAAATCGCTATGGCTAAGCATTTCTGATAAATTTTCACGAGAAGCAAACAATTTAATTTTTTGCTTAAATACAGAAATGATTGAACCTTTGGTTTCATTTGGTGCCATGATGGTACCAGATGCATTGGTATAAGCAGGAGATGCTGGATCTTTAGTATTAAAGTATTCTTTAATGAAAGTTGAGCCACCTATTTTTTCTTCTCCTACCGTAGTCATTAAACTGATACTGTTCAAATTAACATTTTCTTCGGTCGTATCTTCAAATAGACCTAAAGCAAGTCCTGAGAAATAATCAGCTGAAGTTTTTTCCCAGAACGGATCAGCGTTACCTGATTTTTCTTCATAAAGAATGTTTGCGGCTAAATCGTCTAATAACTCAATCGCTTTATCTTGATTACCACTACGATAAATTCTGTATGGCAAAGAAAGAGGGTTCCATGAGTTACCATCTTGTGGATCACGGAAGTTCAAAATCAAAACGTTATACCCTTTTTCTCTCAACATGTTTGAAGTTTGTTCATAAATTTCACCTTTAGGGTCAGTAATGATCATCGATTCCCTTTTTTTGGCTAATACTTCAACAGTAGGAAAGATAACCGTTTGGGTTTTACCACTACCGGTAGCACCAATAACTAAGTTATGATATTCTCCGTTATCGACCCATATTTCATCTTTTTTAATAATTAGAGGTATTCCTGCTGCATCAGAAGTTTCGGCACGAGGATTAACTTTCGCTACACCTTTATCTTCTTTGATTTCTTTTTCTTTTGCCCAGTGGCTGTAACCTTTTGATGATTTTTCGGTACCAAATCCAAATCCTTTTTCGCGTTCAAAAAAGTAAGAGGAAACAGACATGAAAATACCACCTAGTGCTAGCAGATAGAAGACAATTGTTCCTAAAATACGATCAGGGGCAAAAGCAGGAAATGGATTAAGGCCAAAAAATCTTCCATTAATGGCAAGCTCTGGAAAATTTAATACTGCCAAACATACCACATATAAAAGAAATATAGCAAACAGGATAAATATTACTACATCCGATGCATCTGCTTTAAATTTTAATTTCATACTTTAACCCTCTTCCTACTAAATTTTATTGGCTCTTTTGTTTTTTCTTTTAATTACAAAATAGCATATACCTATTATACCACCAATTCCTCCAATAACAGCGACAGTAAAAATAATTGTTTTTACTAATCGGTTATCATAGTTAAATACATAATCATCTTTAGCTAGAATCATTTGAATGCTTTTATCAGAAGCATTATTTTTATCGATTTCCCAAATATATGTGTGTAGCTGTTTTTTGTCAGCATTATGAGAAATTACTTTATGATTTGTTTTTATATGAATGGTTAATTTATCCATATTCAAGAATTGATCAAAGCAAGTTGCTCCTTTACTAGTTGCTAAAACATATTGATCTTCTTCTACTAATACATTAACTAAATCAAAACAGTTCTTTAACAATACGGAATTCCCATATTCTGTTATTTTACCGTTATTCTCTACAAATAGTTCAATATCTTCTTGATTAGATTGATCTTTTACTTTTACGTCTCCATCGCCAGCGCTTTGTTTATATTCTGTTAATGCTCCCTCTAAACTATCTTTAGCAGTGGTTTGAAATTCATCAATATATTCATTGTTTTTAGCATTTAATACTGCTTCTTCTGTAAAATTATCATTATAAATTTCTACTTGGTAAGTAACATTGCATCCGGTAGTAAACAAGAGAAATAAGCTAAGTATTAATATTTTCTTTTTCATTCTATTACCCCAATCTTCGAATATGTGAAGGATTACCTACTGCATTTTCAACAATACCTGTCCTAGAACTCCAAGCATGGATACGAGTACCTTCTCCAGAATAAATAGCAACGTGGTGAATGCCATTTTCATCACTATAGAATAGGAGATCCCCTGCTTTAGCCTCTGAAAGACTAGCTACTTCTGTACCATAATTTACCATAGCTTTTGAGCTATGAGGAAGACTAATATTAAATAGATCTTTTACTAAAGTCATAATAAATCCAGAACAATCAGCCCCATTCGTTAAGCTTGTTCCACCCCATACATAAGGGTTTCCAATATATTTTCTTGCCCATTCTACTAAAATTTCACCATCAAAAGAATCATAAGTTTCGCCAGGTGGAATTTGACTACCCGTAGCAGTATTTTCTTGACAAATTAGATCTGCTTCTTCGCCATTTTCACTATTTACCATTGCAGTAATCTTCACTCCATCTGAATAAAAATATTGAAGAATATCTTTATAACTTGCCCCTTGGTTAGCCATATAATTGGCTACTAATTGACTCATACCATGAGCATGCCCGCCGCCAGGTATAAAATAATTTTGCCATGGGCTGGATGGAATAGATATTTGATGTGTTTCTCCATTTGGTTGCTTAGTATAAGTAACAGTACAAGTACCACCAGAGCACGCTGAATCAGGACAATCTTTATCTTGGTAACAATATGAGTCATACTCTGATAGAAATATACTACCATTATAAGTTAATATTAACCCCTTAGTGGCTTGAGCTGCCTCTTTAGCTTTAGCTCCTGGGTTAGGATCAAAAGTTTGAGCATTTTGACTATTTTCAATAGAATTTTGGCAAAAATTTGTACGTTTAAGAACATAAGTTCTAGCTGCAATTGCGTTAGCCTTCATAGATTCAATTCCAGCTCCAGCATTTTCATGTTGGAGAACACCAGCTATATAACTTTCTAGATCATAGACTCCTGCTCCTTCTCCAGTAACTGTGACACCGTTAGCGCAAGTGGCTTGAATCGTCTCATCTGCGCATATATTACCGCTGTAATCACAATATTGTCCAGGTCCCATCTGATGATATAGCAAATAAATATTTTCTATCATTTCATTTATTTTCTCGTATCTGTCTGTACCCTCTTGTGGTGGGTTAGTACCATCTGGTAAATACTCTGAATAATAATCGCCAATAAAAGAATCCATTAAGTTCCAGTAGTAAACACTTTCCATATCATTTAATTCCCCAATAGACAGAGTCCTCTTCTCATTGGGAATAGTAATTTTATCTTTATCGCAAATTACTTCTGGTGGGTCTAATTCGTTTCCTTCGTCGTCTTCTAGACGTACCAAGAATGGTGGACGGTATAAAACGTACTCTATATTTCTCTCTTTATTGGCCTTCTTCGTTAAAAAGTTAAATAAACCAACTTCCAAATCATTACGGGCAATTTCTCTTAACGTTTGGCTAGAACGAACTGGAGTTCCAGCTCCAGCTGCGATTATTTCCTGAATAAGACTAGCAATACTACTTTTTTCATATTCAAAATTATCAATAGTAGTATCATCAATAGTCTGATAAACTTTATCTGATTCAGTTTCAGGATTAGTACAATATTTTAACTCAGTACCAGTATAAGGATTAATAGTAGTCCATTTATTATCTAAGCCATATACTGTTCGTTTAATTTGCATATTGGCTAATAATTCTATTTGCTTAGTCATTTTTCGGTAGTCATGACTATAGGTAAGTTCAGCGCCCTCCAGATCATCTGCTTCTAGACCTTCTTCAAGATATTCATCATTTACAGTGTTAACAGTTAAAGTTGCTGTAATTAAATTTACGTCGATACAAACACCATACTTTTGGTTAAATTCATCTTGAACTTTTTCTAATGTTTCGTAATATTCTATTTCCCAATCTTCGTCATCTTTGAAACCTACCATATTTTTCAAACTATCCCAAGCATTAGAAAAAAAGTTTAAAACTGCTTGAGCCGGGCTAATAATAACGTTAAATATGCCCATGACAAGAAGGAGTATTAAGAAAAAGCCGGCTACATATCCAGCGATTGGCAATAATTTTTTCCAATGCTTCTTGAGAAAATTACTTATAGTAGCACTACCTATATTATTATCATCAACGGATGATGTCGGAGAACTATCTTGACCGAGTCCAGACAATAAATTTCTTTTTTTAGAAGAATTAGACTGAGAATTTTCTCCGTCTTCGAGTCCTTCCCTCTTAATTCCCTCTTTTTGCATTGTAGGATCAGTGGGTTTGCTACTACTAGTACCGGAAGGTAAAGAAGACTGCCCACCCATCATATCCATTCCCTTATTTGTCGCATCAAGAGCTCCGGATTTATCGGCTACTTGAGAAGCTCTTCTCATAGCTGGATTTCTATTAATGGCTTGTCCAGCACCTTTTTCTAGTGCCTGGCCTAGTTTTGTTTTACTGGCTGCATCATAGAGTTTTCCTCCAATAGGACCACCGAAGTGAGTAGCCGCAGCTTTCCCGGCAGTATGAGCGGTTTTTTGTGCAGAATCCTGTTGTTGATTATTGTCATTATCTGTATTGTTATTATTTTTCCGTGCTTGATATTTAGTCTTATTTTCTTCATCACTCATACTTTCCTCACCACCTTACTTCAGTTTCTTTTTTCTATAGTCCTCCA
This sequence comes from Candidatus Alloscybalousia intestinigallinarum, assembly GCA_018716115.1. Lineage (GTDB taxonomy): Bacteria > Bacillota_I > Bacilli_A > RF39 > UBA660 > Alloscybalousia > Alloscybalousia intestinigallinarum. The sequence continues at coordinate 34,499 of DVKF01000051.1, read as the reverse complement.
CCTGAACCAAATGACTCTAGCTCTTCAGGAGTTAAAATAATATTAATTTGCATTCTTCGATTACCACAAACAAACAAAGCTTCACCCTGTGAAAATCTTTTGATACTTTCTTTTTCATTATCATTTAAATCTATCAATCTTCCTAAATCTTCTGCGGCCTGCTTTTTTAATCCCATAACAAGATAATAAGAAGCATTATCAAAGATAGCTTTTCCTTGAGTAATGACTGCAGGAGTCGCAAAATCGCTTGGTTGTTGAGTAATAATAATTGAACCAGTATTATATTTACGAGCACGTCTTTGTACTTGGGCTAAGAAATCAGCACCTAGTGAGTTTTGATCAGATAATAATACGTGAGCTTCATCTACCATAAGTATGGTATTTACATCTTTATTTAGGCATAAGCCCCATGCATATTTTAAAATATTAAAGAATAAAGCGTTTCTAATATTATCTGCTGAATTCATTAATTCTTTAATATTGAAGACAATAAAATCAGTTTCAGATTCTACAGTTGTATGGCCATCAAAATAGTATTTTAATTCCTGTGTTAATGGGCGTATTTTTAATTCTAGTTTTTCCATAATCATTCTCTCTTGAGTACGATCGGTCATAGCAAGTAATCTTCCTTTAATCGTTTCGTAGACATCTGAGAAAGTTGGATAATCGCTCGGTCCATAATTATAAAAATCGCTATTAAAGTCAATTCCAAAGCGTCGATAAGTATCTTGAACCACTTCACTAAACATTGTCAATACATCTTCTTCTATAGAAGGATCATAATAACGCATAAATCCCTTTAAAAATTGTAAGGTTCTCGTTAAAACAGTATATCCTAATCCTTCTTTAATTTCATCTTCATCGGCATCAATTACGATTTGAAGGGGATTTACCATTCCGTATTCTCCACCTTTTCCTAAGTCGATACTTTCACCACCAAAGGTCATCGTCATATCATAAAGTTCATTTTCTGGGTCGATTGCGACAATTTGATATCCATTTCTAATATGACTACGTAACATTAGCTTAGCGGCTGTTGATTTACCACTTCCTGATGTACCTAAGATAATTAAATTGGCATTATTACGATTATTTTCTTTTTTCATCTGATATAAAAATTGATTAAATAAGATAACTCCTCCTGAAAAATCTACACCAAGTAGTGTCGATAGTCCTGGGTCTTTAATACTATCGAAAATATATGGATACATAGCTGCTAAAGTTGGGGATGGTATTGGTGTTCCAATTCTTTTTTCCACATCTTGTGATGGAAAAATTGGTATAATTGATTTTAAGATTTTTTCTTGCTCAAAGCGAAGAGAAATTCCTCGTAATTCCATTGCATCTAGATAGTTTTTTACATTGATTTTTCTTAATTCTAGGTCTTCTTTCGTATCAGCAGTAATCATGATATGTAATTGAAAGTCAAAAATTTTAGACTGTGAACTAGCAAGCATAGTAATAAATGATTCTAGCGATTCATAGTCTAGACGGATTCTCTCTTTCGTCGTTTGATCTTTTTCTTCTTGATATCTAACCTTTAAATCAGCAATTTGTTTATTTAACATTTTTGACATAGAAGTAAATGGCATAGGAATATGTTTAGCTACAATTTTAATCCCAGACATACTAGTTAAAGAGGCTAAGTAGCCTGGATAAATGTATTTTGGATAAGCAACTATTGTTAAAATAGTAGCATATTTATCGCTAATAAAGAAATCACTCGGATTAAAATGAATGCCTTTAGGGGCTACTTCTGATTTAAAAATACTCATGCTACTGACACCGTCCCAAATGTGGTTGTTCTACCACCATTTAAAAAATTATCTAAAATAATTCTCAAATCTTCATTGCTTGTCTGTCTAGCCATTAATCCAGCTTGGGCTAAACCACTAATTAAAGATCTAAGTTTCTTTTGAAGTAATTCTAAGTTTCTTTCTTTGAATAGAATGTAGTATTCCGTATCAACAACATTGTTACTCATAAAAAAGTTTCCTTTTTGAATGTCTTGATTGATTAACTTTCTAATCGCAGGATTTTGTTGGTTTTGATAAAGTAGTTGAAGCTGTGATAGATAGATTGATATATCGACTGGTCTATCAGCAACAACTAACCAAAACTCATAATCAATTGTATTATAAAAGTTTTTTAAGGCCGTAATTACATTGGCTTGCGCTTCCTCCTCTAGAATAAAAATATTTCGGGGAGTAATTTTTACTCCACTTACTTTCTCTTGGTTGGGAAGAATAATCATCCCATTAGAGATAGATTGAATATTAATCCAATTTTCTGTCCATTTGCTTTGATTCTGTTGATTCATCAAGTATACACCAACCTTTCCATATATATATTCTTCTATTGGTGAAGAACTTATAAATCTCAATAATTAATTGTAAAACATTGTGGTAGTAAGCAGCGGGTGCTACTAATAAGGAACATACTATTCCAGGCGTCACAGACAACACAGCTGCCCAAGTTTGCTCCATAGGCATAGTTGCAACTAAAATTAAAGTTGTAAAAATACCCACTCCGAAGATAATTAAATCCACCGGTCTAAATAAACCAAATATATATTGCCCCCTTTTTACATTGGCCGGTATTAAATAATTGTTCATCTAAATATCACACTCTTTTCTATTTTTTGTGGCTAAATCTAGCATCTGCTTCTGCTTTGGCATTTGCTCGTTTTTCACTAATAACATCTCTTGTAATTGCATCTTGAGTTTTCTTTACTGAATCACGACCACTTATTGTAAATGTTCCACCAGGATAATAAGCATCTGTTATGTTAGTATCACTTACGCGAACTGCTTTTGACTCAGCATCTGCGATTTGAGCATGAAGCGTTTGATCAAAGTCAGCATCACTTACTGTTTGCTTAATATAGTCATCTTCGTTATTCTTTAAAAGATATCCTCCATACATTTCAGCTGCTTCCATACTAACCTGCTCATAGTTCCCTGTACGCCTGTTTCGGACATTAAACCTAGTTGCCCCAGTAGAGGCGGCTGCATTCTTTGCGGCCATAAATTCTTTATAATTAAACATCATTCCTGAATTCTTTATAAATTCACCAGAAGTCTTATCGCTTTTAACCATTTCGCTTTTTACACGATTACCAATATTATCAAGTGATTTGTTAAAATCCTCAAGATCCTCAATTTTCTTTTTACCTATATCTGCAGCATTTTGACCAGTTAAAAATGATTGTAAAGATGAAGCTGCTCGTCCACCAAAAGTAGAACCGGCCGCCCCCATTGCTAACATTTGGGCATTTCTTTTATTCATAGCATCAAATGCAGCTTTTCCGACGTGATCTTTCGCACTTAGAGCTGCTCCAGCTCCAGTAGCAGCTCCTGTAACTCCACCGAATAATCCAGCAGCCGCGTTTTTTATTACATTTCCAGCGTTATGTTTTTTTCCATTTGCAGTATCAGCTAGATAACTTGCTTTCCCTGCTGCAAGTCCAGAGCCTATTGCCCCTAATCCAATTGCGCCTGCTGCTGCAACTTTTGCTAGTCCTCCAAAAAGGCTACCACTTTCTTTTGATTTTATGCCTAAGGCGTCAGTGATAAACTTAGGCGCTTGTTTTGCAAAAAATAGTAGTCCTATTATCAAGAAAATTACTACCATAGTATTTCTAAATGGTCCAATATTACTTACAACTCTTAAATTTCCTTGGATAATAACATAATCCAATAAATATATTACAAAATATAATATCCCTAACTTTATAAATAAATCTAACCACGTAGAAGTTATAGCTTTTACCCAAGAAGCAAAAGCACCATCCTTAGAAGACTTCGGATCGATATAACTAATAATAGGAATTGGAGCCATCATTCGCAAAATAATTAATTTAAAAGCTCGTATAGCGACATCAATAGCTATTCCAACTAATAATACTGTTGAAACAATAGCAATTATCATTCCAACGAAAGGAATATAAAAATATTTAAATGTACTTTTATCATTACTTTCTGGTTCTGTTACTAATTGTGTAGCACCTGTAACTGTATTTATACCATTTCCCATCATAATATCAGCTTCTCCCTCACCTAAGGATATCTGAAATAGTTGCCAGCTAATTTCATCAGATACTTCTGTCATTTGACCACCTAATGCTTCAGAATCCGTTCTTTTCCCGATAATAATGCGTGGTAGAGCTTCTAAAAGTGGCTGTTGTATATCATTTAGAAAACGGAAAACTACTGGAAAACCAATTAACATAATAAGAACTAAGACTGTTCTAGTTATCATTTTTCCCATTCCTTTTTCTTTATCTGCCAACTGATCAGGATTAACTAAATAGCCAAGTAGAGCTATTGTAATTTTAAATAACATAAAAATGCCTAAAATGATATATACTCTATCTTCAAAACTCTCAAAAACAGTTTCGCTCACTATTTCAGAATTAGCAATATCAAAAATCACTTGAAGTATCCAGCCAAACACGCTATAACAAATTCTGTCCAGTGTAGCTGCGAATTGTAAAAGCCATGTAGTTACTAAATTCCTTGGCATAATGCCATCTAAAATAAGCACAATATCACTCCTTTCACTTGATTCCACATAATGGATCAGCACCTATTCCATCAACAAAATGTAAAATATAACTTAATATTGTTGGGACAAAGAAAATAGCTACACAAATAATTGCTCTTTTTATAAACTTAGAAGTAGCCTTTTTTAGTGCATCCTTGTTATCAGTTCCTTCAGTGAGGACAACTTGACCAAAGTCTACACTCCCTAATACAATTAAAATGATAGGGGCTGCAATTTTTATGTATCCAAAAAGTTCATCTATTTTGTCTAACAAATCATCTCCTAATATTCCCTCACAACTCAAATCAGTAAGATTATCTCCCAAGGCACTAATAGAAGATAAATCTCCTCTCCAAGCATCTGTCACAGTTTGAGAGTCTTTTGCATTTTCCTCTTTTATGTCCTCTAAATTATTTTGGGCTTCGTTTTTTAAGTCAGTCTTTTCATCAGATGTAATATTAGCGGTATTTATGCAATCATTGTATCGTTTAGTCGCTGATGTCATTAATCCATCTCTTTGTAAAGTTATCTGCCTTTGATAGTTATTTAATATATCTGTATCTGCGGGTAATTTACATCCGAATTCTGTAGCTTTGTCGGTAATCAAAGTACCAAGATTTAGATTATCATATGCACTTTGTAATCGAGAGCTTTTCTCTTCACCGCGTTCTCTTAAAACTCCACATCCTGTTTCTGCTTCTGACTTTGTTGAAAATTGACTACCATCTAATTTATCAGCATCAATTTCTACTGCAAGTTCATTATATAAATCAGTAACTGACCTATAGGCAGTAGATAAACTACTTTCTATTTCAGAAAGTTGATCTTCGCTACAGGTAGTTAGTAATCTTTCTCCGCTTATAGGTTCTAAAAGATTTCTGCAAATGTAACCACTTAGAACTTCAGCATTTTCTTTTTTCCCGACGCAGGCATCACGAACAACTTGAGCCGTTTCGCCTTGGCTATCAGCAAAATCCGCTAAAATATAATATTTATTAGTATTTATTTTGCTTGTTGTGGCACGTCTTTGATATAGAGTAATCTCTGGGCAACCATCACTATGATTTACATAAAAATCATTATCACCATATGAAGTACCATGTCTGGGGGTAATGGTTACCTTAATAACTCCTCTCTCTGTTGTTACACTACCAACTTGATATCGGTCATGTCCATCTTCTCCTTCTTCCATTAAAGTTAAGTTAAATGTAATATTTTCACTAGTGGTTTTATTAGTTGCTCCTACATGGAATTCCCCTTTGAATTTATATTGACACACTTTATTTTCTAATGCAAATACATTAGAATCTATTAATAAAAAAGAAAAAATAATTCCAAACAATAATAAAAATCCCTTTTTCAATTAGAACACTCCTCTAAAAATACTTATATATGAACATTATAGCATAAAAAAAATAATAACAAAATATAATTTTGCTATTATCGTTATTTCTAATTTTATAGATCCTTCCAGCAATCAGACCAATTAGCACTACCTTCAGTACTTGTCGAAATTCCAGTGTTAGCTGTACCAAACATTCCCATTAACAATGAAACAATTGTTGTTACAAAGAATACTGCAACAGCTGCGATTGCACGTTTAATTAATTTACTTGTTGCTCCCTTAATTTCTTTATCATCACTAGATAATACAGCTTTACCTAAATCGATAGATCCCATAATAATCAAAATAATAGGAATTCCAATTTGAATAATAGGATAAATACCATATTTCAAAAATCTAAAAATTGGTTCTAAGTCTTCAGGGCAATTTGCTAAGATTTGCACTAAATCAAACATCGTAATTCCTCCTCTTAATATATGTCAATCATATATCAATTTGCCTATATAGTCAATATTTATTTACAAATTTTTACATCACGCCGCCACTATAAGTACCAATACCTAAACGATTTAATAAGTCACAGAGTACTTCTGAGTTATTGGCTCTCTCATCTAAAGGTGGCAAATTAAAGAATACTTTCGTCCCTGCTTCGTATTCAAATTCTGAGATATCCTGCATAGTTAACAGACTTTTCGACAATACAATCTTCTTGCCACGCAATTTCTCGAATATCGTTCTGTCTCTTCGCATCAATTTATTTAATTTGATTGTAGATGGTTCTACTAAATAAATGACATCAGTACATAAGTCAATATTTTCATCCCCATTGAGATCTAATAGAATTACAGAAACATCACGGTGTTTCATTAACTCAGCTGACAAGCGATCACTATTTACAGAAACTAAAGTCTGATCATTGATATAGATAAAATCTCTTTTATTTACTTCAATCGCTAAAGCAGTTTTTCCTAAACTATCTAACTCTTTCTTTAATAGATAAGCAAGCATTGTCGCACCAGCATGATCCGTTAAGTTTCTAATTCCTAGGATATAAGCTCCCCCGCTGACGATATTATTAATTACCATGGCGCCATCGCCTGATGGATTAGGAACTGTTTGTTGTTGAACAACGGTGTTTCCAGCATTTGGATCACCATCTAACTGTTGTAAGTGAGCAACATCTCGATAAGTATTTGGATTATTTAACAGATAATTTACTCCATCTAGGTTGGTTGTAAAATTATAGATCCCCATTGAGATCATTTTGGATAGAAATTGAGGGGCTAGACACTCTGGAGTATCTGGTAAAAGAATAATAATTTTTTCTACATCTAACGCCATAGATAGCTTTTGAAGATTTCGAATATCTTGATAGTTTTTCAAAGCCGTTAGATCTAAGATCATTCTACCGAAGAAAAAGTTACTAAACATCTGAACTAATTCATCGGCATCAAATACCCCATGAATAGATTTAATTACTTCTATATCTAAATTGGCAAGTTCTGCTTGCCTTTCATTGGATATAATTACATTCATCTATTACTCACCACCATCCTGTCTTTAAGAAGTTCTTGCATTTCTACATAGTTCACTGTTATTTCCTGATGAATAAATGGTATCTGTCTCTCCAGTTATGACCAAAAAATTCGCGGCCGCTGGAAAAATTCTATTGATAATTGGTATGTTTACGTTAACAAAAGTAGCTACAGCATACTGAGCCCCTTTATAAGTCAAGTTCGAATTATTGGTACCAGTCACATCTGCCAATTCGCACTTTACACAAAAGACAAACTTTTCTCCACTATCCAAAGTCTGAACATATGGTTCATATCCCATTTTACGACATTTATCTTCATAAATACCAGTAGAAGAAAAAGAGTAATTTAAGCGATTGGCGTAATCATCAATTTTATCACTGGCACTAGGCGTTAATCCTTCGTATTGTTCAATTATGGTTACCAATTGGTTCTTCATATGAAAAGACTTTGTGTAGCTGACACTAAACATCAAAAGTCCTATCATTAATACTAAAAAAACAAATATTGCCTGAAAAGATAAAACGCCACCTAATGCTTCTTTCACGGTATCACCTACTTTACCCTATCTTCTCGAATTGCAGAACTCGCTTGCTTCTCTAGCGTGAACATCAGAATAAATCAATGGTGTTTCTCCTGCTATTTTGAAAAAACTAGCGGTAAATGGCAAAATATTATTGACTAATGGAACATCAAAAGTAACAAAAGTTACAATTGAATAATAGGCTGCTCTACTTCTATCATCGTCATTAGGTCTTCCTGTAATATCTGCATACTCACATTTGATACAAAAGCGAACTCCATTTCCATTTTCACTAGTTTTTCCATTATAGACATCATATCCCATTTGTTCGCAAACCGATTCATATTCAGCAGGTAAGAAATAATTCATGCCACGAATGACATCATTTATTTCTTGACGTGCTTCTACTGACAACCCCTCATGCTTTTCAATAATATTACGTATTTCGTTTTTTACCCGAAAAGCCTTTGTATAATTGACAGAAAAAGCCAGTAAACAAGTAATGATTATCATCGCAACAACAATTGCTTGTAATACAAAAACGCCACCTACTCCTTCTTTCAAACTACCACCGCTTTTCTTGCTTTTCTTTTTTCATTCTTATTTATTTTTTATTTACTAGCTACTAGTTTTTAATGACTAGCCACTAACACAGCTTGTACCATTATAATATTGTCCAGCTGGGCAGTTGACATCTTGACCGGCATTACCACTAATTGTGTTCCAAGTATCTGTAATCGTATTAGAAATAGTTGGCCACATTACCCAGAAAAAGGCAATAATCGCTCCTATCGCAATAATTGTTACAACGGTCATATTTAATTCACCAGTTGCTTCTTTCATAAATTATCTCCTCCTTATGATAACATTATAGCATAATTTTCATTAAGTGCATAGTTCTTTACATTAAAGATTTGTAAACATGTAAATCATGGCAATTAGGATCAAAATCATAACACCAGCACCAGTTGATACTAGCATAACCATAGTTTGACCTTCCATATGCTCGATTCTTTCTTTGTATTTTTGATCTCTAGCTTTCGCTTGTAAATTAGATACAGTTCTAGAAAACATCAATAATCTTTCTTGCTTTCTTTCTTGGGAACCTAATCCTAAACGATACAACAATCTCATCATTCGCATCGAATCACGAACAGGATATTGATTAGCAAAATCCATATAAGGTTGAATACTAGAATCACCTGCATCAATTTTAGCAATCATCTCTCTAAGTCCTGGTTTAAATACTTCTGGAGCTTCAGGAATTGATTTAGCTAACGCAACTGGTACAGTATAATGCTGTACTAAGATTTCTAATCCCTTTAAATAGTATGGCAACATAACATCAATTTCATGTAAATGACGCTTATAATACTTTTTTAAATTACTGTATTCCATCTTGTATACAAAATAACCAACTAAAATCGATAATACGATATTAATCAACGATAGTTCAGTTAAGAATACAAAAAGGAAAATAACAATCACTAAACCACCATTTTTTAATCGTTTGGCAAATATCTCATCTGGTGTTTTCTTATCTCCATAACGAGCAGCTACTAGGAATTCAAAATCATCTTCTTTTAACTTATCGAGTAGCATTTTATTATCTTGAATAAACTTTTCCCCATCGATATTTCGATTATAAACTAGGATAAATACAATAATTGCACCGACAATAAATATTTCCATTATTCTTCACCCACATTCTCATTGTAAAACTTCTCGCCCTTAAGAAGGAAGTAACTATTTACTAAAATAATACCGTGAAGAATGATCTTTACAAAGACATTATCTAACAATTGGATATAGGTATCTCTACCTAATAGATACTGAATTAGCATTACCATCAAATATAGCATAATTCCATATTTTAAGAATCCTTTATGGAAGTTCGCTCTTTCCATACGGTCACGGTATACACTTTCTACTAGCATATCGATATCTAGTTGCATGTTATCTAAAGATTCTCCAGAATCTCTAGCACCTTCTTTGGTAATTTGTAAGAACAATTGATGCATATTTTTGACGATATAGTATGGATATTTGGCAGTCATAAATTCGATGGACTCATCGATAGATCCATTCTGATAAGCTAAGGAAATCATTAGATCAACATCACTTAGTACAGGATCTTCTAAGACGCCTGATGCAACTACACCTTCTAGTGCTTTTACGAAACTTTGGGTAGTTGCGAACTCCATAATCGTATTCGTCGTATAAATTTGAATTTGTTCAAAGATAAATTCACTATAAACACGTTTACATCTTAGATAAGCAAGATAAGGAATCGTCATATCTAAAGCAATAATATAAATTACTGAAATTAATATATTGTAGAAATACAAATAAGAAATAACTCCAGCAAAAATAGAGAATGTTGCTACTTGAATCATGTATTGCCTTGGAGTGTATTCTTGTCCTAAATCCTTTGTTTTTTGACGAATAACTTTAAAGGAATATGGAGCAAAACGATTATACATGTTCGTTGCTTGTAATGTAATAAAGTGATAGACATTTTGTCCTTTATATTTACGGTAAAAAAGTATAAATAGCGCTATGGCTAATAGAATTAATAATTCCATTATTTCTCACCTCTTTTCACTTAATTGTTGTTAAAATCCACGATGATTGGTTGAGTTTGATTCACTGTTGGATTTCCCCCTGGATTTATGCCACCAATAGGCTGTGATGTTGCTTGTACTCCTACTTGTGAAATTGGTTGTTGAGGTAGTGGTGGAGTTGGTGCTATCGGTGGAGTTGGCACAGAATTAACGACTGGTGTTGGCGTTGGATTGGTAGCTATTGGTGGAGTTTGAGTAGAATTAGAAACTGATGCTGGATTTGTACTTGGATTTGAAACAGGTGTTGGTGGTGTTACTCCGATAGTAGAAGACGGTGTTGAGGCAATTGGTGCAGAAACTGGTGGTACTTGGTTTGGCGTTTGAACGGTAGATGATTTTTCTTCTGGTGTATCCAAAGTTTCTGGTGTTACATTAGACGAAGACGGTGTATTTTCTGTAGGTTTGCTATCAAGTGTCTCTACTTGTCCTTTTTGATTTGAAGTATTTTCTCCAATTACGTCTTCTAATTTAATTCCTCCATCCTCTTCTTCAGCGTCTTCAAAAGTAGTTGACTCTAATTCGACATTTTGAGCTAATAGAGAGTCTATCAAATGTTGGCTAGGATTCTTCTTCACTACTTTTCCATTCATTAATTTCTGATATATAACATTGTAGACTGGTTTATTATCATCATCGATATAGAACTCAGTAATCTCATCAATTTCACGATGAAATTTACCATACTTTTTACTATAGTATGCTTTAATATGTACACCTAATTGGATATAACGATAAATCGTACCTAAAAATTGATCAACATCTAGCTCAGTTTCCATCAAAGCATACATACGATGTGGAATAGCGCTTGCTTTATCCGAGTGGATTGTAGATAAGATGTTGTGCCCTGATGAAATCGAGTTACGAACCGCACTTACGGCTTCGGCACTACGAACCTCGGATAGAAGGATCCACTTTGGATTCTGTCTCATACAGGTAACTAGTACGTCACTGTATGAAGCAATATTATTTGTTTTCATAGCGACAATATCACGGTGTGGATAAATCTTATCTAAGTGAAGTTCTAGCGTATCCTCAATAGTAATAATTTTTTCATTCTCTTTGGTATGAGAAGCTAGATACTTAACAAACTCTGTTTTACCACTACCGGTCTCACCACAAACCATAATATTACAATGTCCATGGACACATTTAATTAAAAAGTCATGAATATCTTTCGTTACGTAGTCTTCTTTTAATAACGTTTCTTCTTTTAGACGAATCTTAGCTGGTGTTTTACGTATAACTAGAGCGATACCGTTAGTAGCAATCGATTCATGAACGAAGTTCATACGTAACTCAGGACTTTCAGCATCTAGAAAGGGGCTAGCATTATTGAAAGTTGTTCCCATAACATTGGAACATTGGAAAGCTAACTTCTCGACTACACTGTTATTGATTGCGGGATTTTCTACTCTAATTGAACCTTGTGTTAGAGAACGAATCCAGATTTGTCCATTATTGGTATAAGAAATATCTGTAATGTCATCATTTTCAATATATTCGCGGAAAGCGCCAAAGTCTAATTGTTCAAATAGGTTATCTTTCATATACTAGCTCCTCTTTTCTTCTTATTCAGTAGGTAATGGTGCTGGATTTTCTAAGTCTAGATCTGTAAATTCTGTTACTTCGTTGATGAAATCACGTAATGTTTCACTTGCAATACTTACCTCTCCTGGTTCTTCTTTTAGTGATTCATTGGTTGGTACTGGAATAATTGCTACTTCATAAGTACGTAAGTAACCTGCTTTTCTTAATAAGATATGATATTCCTCAGGTAAAGCAAAGATGATTTGCGATGGAGTTTTGACGTTATCTAAATCTTCAAATACGTCATCACCATTTGAATCTAATACAGCTAGAATTTTTACATTCTTTAATAGTTTTCCGACCATAATTTTATCTTCTGTATCTGCAGTGATATTATTTTCATCTACTTTGTTTGTTGCTTTAATATAGATATCAATATAATTTCCTGGATATATTTTATTACCGTAACTTGTTTCCGTAGTAACGGCTAAGTTCATTAAAACATAACCATCTGGATAATTATATAATATTGAATCTGGTAACTCTGATTGAGTAACTACTGCTCTTTGATAGAATAAACTACCTTGTGGAATTGTACAATCTGCATTGACATAGTAATTGATAATCTTACTAGTATCGGTGATTACATCACCTTGAATCATGGCCATTGGTACATCCACGATACCGACCATATCACTAGTAATTCTTGTTTTAGAAGCAATATCTACTAAAGCATAAGGTACACTAGTTGGATTCGTTTTTTGACTGATTCTGTAATTATAGAAAAAGTATAAGACTACAATTGCGACAACAGTCAAGATTATCGTAACTGTATTTTTGTTGGTTAAGAATTTCTTTATTCTTGTTCCTATTCCATTCATTATTTTCCCCTCCTACTCAACTTCCTCAATTTTTCTCTTTTCATTGTATTTCGTTTCTAGAATACCATCAATCGTGGTTATGATATCGAAGTCTTCTCCCACAAATGAAGCAACTGTTGTCGTTCCTACTTGAATACTTGCTTTTGGTGGTGTTTCGTTAAAGTCAATGATTTTTATACGATAGGTAGAAGATGCAGAAACACTATCTGCAAATCTTCTAATGAAACTTTCTAGAAATTTCTCTCTATCTACTCGTATAATTCCTCCTGATGTACGATAATATCCCCAATCGACACCATCGATCATTGCCGCTTCGGTTGTCTCTTTTAATAGGTAATAATCAAGTTCGTTACCCGATTGATAGTTTTGAATTAAATTTACACAGGCTAGAGTTAATACTCCTAAGATTATAATTCCTGTAATTGTCATTCCTTTACTCATAACTCTCTCCTTTAATCATCGTCACAATCGCCGCCATAGGCGTTATTACATACGGCAATTTGTTTTCTTGACTGTGCATTATAACCACTTGTATAAGTAACATATCCTGTATCATCTAGGAAATTACTTGTACATACTTCACGTCCGCCTACTGTCGAGCAACTCATATCGTAATCTAGATAATTGGTATAACCATCACCGTTAAAGTCAGCTACATTTTTGTTGTACTGTCGTATTCTCATGATTTGTTCTGTTGTTAGAATAATATCATAGTCGACTTCGTTCTTATCGCTATAGATTTCATTTCCTTTATACTCTATATCTTCGGTCAATTCAATTGGATTAATTTTATATCCTAATAAGTTATATATTCTATCATTAGATGGAATCGCAGCATTTGTCCAATTCCAACGTGGATTTCTATCATTTGGGAAGACATCCACTAGATCGATCGGTCTATAGATAAAGGTTATACCTGAATAATCGATTGGTGGAGTATTGGTTCCGCCATCAGGACAGTTTGGTCCAGGACAAGTGTTTGGACAATTCTCTCCCGTACAAGATGAAGTACAATCCGGACAATTAGAACCATCTATTTGGGTTGGATCATCTGGATCGATAAACAGGTTATTATAGACTCCGTAGAAACAGTTAATTTGATCACTATAATCACGAGTTCCAATTCCATCTACATTGACGGTTATAGTTGCTTTTTTATTGCCTTGACTGAAATATTGGTCATAACCGATTAAACTAACTCGTTGATTATAATCAAGTGGGATAGATACATTCGTGTTTCTACTCTTTGGATCTGTATAGTATCTTCTATCTCCAGCATAGAATTTCTTAGCATCGAAATTAATATTTCCTAAACGTCCGGTATTGGCATCAAATGCTTCATAACCTCTACCCGCTTTGTAAGCCGCTAGACCGGTTGTTTTATTTACATAAGCTTCAGGAAGTTGTAAATCTACCGTTATAGACACTTCATTTGTCCTACAGAACGTAGCCGTTACATTTCCTTCATTTCCTAATTGCACAGTTTGATTTCCACCTGGACAACCACTTGTATGACTTACATTTTTAATGATATCGGCATTGCCTGAGGTTACTGTATAAGTATAAGCTTGATTACCTTTCTTTAAATAAGAATCCGAGATATTAATTTCATAACTACCGGTTTTTTGTTGTTCTTCTGCAATCGCTTCAAAACTATTTAATTCATTGACGGAATCTCTTAATTGTTGTACATATAATTCATCTGGATTATCTACGCAGCCAGCTGGACCAACAGTTTCATATATATGACAAATACCGTTATGATTATCACAGTAAGTTGAGAAGGTTACTCCTACATCACCACAGTGTTCTGTATGTACTGGACAGCTATACATTCCTTTGTAATTTCCTAGTCCATCTACTGAAGCTCCTGTAAAGTTACAACCTGCTGTCGACGTTACAGTTCCAACGATTTGAGCTGTTCTTTCTATTGAATGTTCAAGAAAAGAAGTCGGTTTTTCTAATTTTGAATCTAATAACGATAAATCTCTAGGTTCGCTATTATCATACACAGTATTGTAACAAGAATTAATACAACTTTGTGTATACTTTCCACCATCACAAGAACTTACGCAGGCATCAAAATCATCATTTGGTCCCCCTTGACCGCCTTCACCAGGTCCATTGTTTTCGTCATAGGTACAACTTGTTTCGCACGCATAAACACATTTTGGTTTTTTAATAACTTGTTGTTTGTGAACAATTGTACACTGACGAGTCGCTTTAAACGTTCCACCATAAGTAAAACCAGCACCTGCATAAACTAGCTTTGCGCCGACTGGGTAAATATCGTATTTTTCCCAACAGGTAATTCCCCAGTAAGTTCCTGATTGGCTATAGACAACTTGATAACCTTGGTGTCTTTCTTCGTTACATTGAAAACCATTACTTGTATCCAAAATGGAATATCCTTCATCTGGTGCACTTCCAGCTAATGCTTGTAAATTTTGGTAAGCTTTTTGAATGTCTTCTCTTAACGTTTGATATTGGCTGTAAGTAATTTTATCCTGATAGCAAATTCCTGCATAATTTTGTTTCAAGGCAGTAATTAGAGTTTGGAGATAAGCTGGATCTGAAGAATAAATAATCTTCTTATCTATTAAATATTGAATATAATCTTCTATTGTCTTACAACCATAAGAATTACTAGGGTCTCTGGAAGTAAGAGCTGGGTTATCAATATCAACACTATCTGCTGTATTTACTACTAAATCAATACTCGCAATATAAGTGTTATTACAAGGAGATGAAGAATCATTGATGTAAAATTCAAAATAAATTTTATTGGTATCAATACTGCAATTGCCACTACTGTTGCAAACAACTGTTGACGGTTGAACATTTCTTAGTACGTAATATTCCCCTTCTTTGGGCAAAAAATTATTAAATTCTGTCGATAATTGATCGCCAGGATTTTTTTCATTTTCATTTAATACGTATCTTATCTTAGTAGTTCCATTGAACAAATCCTTAATTTTTATATTGATTAGCCCATTAGATAAATTTAATTCCATAATAATGTTTTTATAATCGTCACCATCTTCATTTAAAGCCAAAACATTATTAAGTTCATACTTCTTATCTTCAGCCGTTGTCGGACATGTCTGAACGCTGCCATAACTGTCAATATAGCAATTCCTATGTTTTTCTACTACATTTATTTTATATGGAGTTAAATCTGTAGTTCCTAACGGGTAAGCAACAAATCCATTATTAATTGCTGTCTCATCGATCTTATCTAAGGTTACGGCAGTTGATACACTTGGATCCCAGCTTACTTGATAATACCGTCTGTTAGAAAGGCAGAAGTTCTTACTTTGTAATCCTGTTTCTGCTGCTTCAGCATAATTCGGTAGCAATATTATGCAGATTACAAACAGTAAAAACAACACTATTTTTGGTCTTTTCATTAAGTTCACCTCGCTACTATACTATATATTTCATTATAACATACTTTATTTTTTTGGTATAGATTTTTATCCATTTTCTGTAGTAACACCTTCACTTAGCATGTCAAAATTTTTGCTTTTCTTAACTTTATATTTTTCTATCTCTTCATTATCTCTTACCTTACGTGCATCAATCACAAATAGTTGCTTTTCAAAAGCACCAAAATATCTCGTACAAGTTTTTATTGTGATTAACTCGTCATTTTCATCAACCTCAATATCATAATCATAAATAGAATTATTACGTACACTAGCAATGTACTCTTTAATTTGTTCAGGATTACTCATACTCCTGTCATTATTTCCTGCATAGTCATAGAAACCAATTGCATATATCTTATAAAGTTCTTCTTTTCCTTCTTTTGTATAACTAATATATAAATTATCTTGCGCAAAATCGTAATAGGTAAATGCCATTAAACCTTCAAAATAATTTAACATACTCATATCTCGAATTGGAGTACTTGAAACATTAATAATGTTATGACCACTAATGACTTCTCTTGTTTCATCGGTGTCGTATTCTGAGCTTCGCCAAGCATAATCGGAAATACCATCATCTCCATAGTCAAAGCCATTAATTACTGGCATATCGATATTTGTGCCTTGAACTTGAATCCATCCTACTGTATAGAAATCCTCATGTTTAAACTCTAAAGAATCTTGAGTTCGATCGTTAAAAGTTAATGTGATATCCTTATTAAATTTGTTGTTTTCTATACTGAAATAAATGACTGCAACTGCCAGTACAACAATCACTAAAAGACTTCCAGCAATCAGCATTTGTTTTTTTATATTTTGTTTTTTACTTTTTGCTTTTCTTTTTTTCATTACTAACCCCACTTCCTTTACTGTAATAAATATGGATCATTCATTGTACCTTTTCCTGATCTGATTTTTAGATTTCCATTTAGGTGTGTAACGACTTTAATAGAAAATTCTGAGAAGTTATCACTTGTAAGTTCGTAAGAAACACCTGTTACTACATTTAGCATAATCACAGTATTCTCACCAGTTGAACGATCAGAAAATAATTGAACTCGCTGAGAACTATAGTTACTATTGGTAACTCCTGAAAATAGATCGATTGTTGATGCTAACATTAATTTAGCATTTACTGTTTCAGATTCTAATTCATTATATTTCGTGCTAGGACTATTTGTAATAATTTCATATTCATATGGAATGATATTACTATCATCAAGGTACTCAATATAATCCTCGTTAATGATGTAACCTGGATTATTTTCGTCCGTTAAATTATATTGATAATTAGGTATTCCCGCAACAGAAACCATTAAAACATTATCTGTACTAATATTTAATAGTGGGTGTGCTCCAATAACTTTAACACTGCCATCTTTCTCTTGACCAATAATTCTGAATAATTGTCCTGAATAAGAAATATATTCGCCAACTAACCTATTTTTTATTTGTTCGTGTTCTTCTCCGTATTGATAGTCATTTAATTTATATGGTTTTTCTTTGGTTCCATCCCCTTCGTAAATATAAAAGCCATTTTTTATTGTAATGACTGGTTTAATTGGTGGGAGATTTAAACTATTCGTGGTTCCTGTTGTTCTTTGCATAGTTACAATCAAATTGTCATTATTTACTTTGTTTGCTAATAAAATTTCATAATTGTTTTGATAATTCATCGCGCTGTAACCATTCTCTACTGTCTTATAGTATTCATCTAAGCTAGGTAAGCCTACTTTAGCCGTTATTGTTTCGCTACAACTATTATTAATATCATCTACACTGTTTACTGCGCCAATACAATAAGTGGTATCGACTAAATATTTATCTGGATTTGTTAAACTATTGTAGAAAACATTATTTAACCAAGTTTCGACATTAGAATCTTTATATCCAGCACTATCATATCTAAGATTGCTGACGACATCTTCACTGATTAATTTTACATTGCCATTTTCATCGACATTGATAATGCGCCATAACATACCAGAAAATTGAACATAATTATCTGCTACTTGTCCTTTGTAGTAATTACTTTCATCGGTCTCGCTAGCTACAGTTTCTGAAAAATTTCTAGCTACAGTTACCGTTCTTGTTGCTTTAGTTTGATTATAGGTACTGTCTTTTGCTTTATAAGTTACTTCATAGACGCCTACTTTGCTGGTGTCTACTTTACTAGTATCGACCGTTACTTTAGAGATATCTATCTCTCCATCTACGTTATCGGTCACTTTTTTTACACCAGGATCTTCAAAAGTCGTATTTTGGCTAATAATCATATTTTCTTCGCCATTTAACTCAATTTTAGGTCCTTCGTGGTCGATATCGGATTCATATTTTCCACATTTTAGATAAGTATAATACTGATATTCTCCTTCTTCCGTCTGTACCACTCTAACCCAGCTTGAAGTATCACATAAGGTTTTGGTCTTAGGTACATATAGAGCTTCTACTCTATCTTCTAAGAACATCTTTTCTAGACTGATTTCTCTACTTTCCCCCTTAGCTGGTAATAATTCTTGGCGATACTCATAGTAACGTTTTACGGCATCTAAGAACGTTTGTTCCTCTTGTTTAAAAATTTCAATTTTGGATAACCAGAATACCCATAGAAGATATCCAAGTAGGAATAAGAATAAACTAATCGCAATCAATATTCCTACCGCTTTTAAGTACTTATTACTTAGAAACCAAGCTTTTACTTTTTTCATATTTTATTCTCCTTTTAATTGATAAAAATATTGATAAGTTCTAACGGTAAAGTATAATTCGATATTTTGCGCATTAACAATTTCACTAGGTGCGGCGATAAATAGATGATCTCCTCGATAGTTAGTAAGTAGATAAGAAATATTCATCTCTTTTGTCTCTCCATTTATGGTATAGCGTATTTTTCCAAATGTTTTTAGAAAATCTAGGAAATCTTTCTTCGTTCCCTCTTTTAGATTGTATTTTGCGTAGAAAATCACTTGATTTTCTTTACTTTCTAGTGTTGCCTCATAGATAGGACACGTTTTTGCATTACATTGTTCATAACGATAGTCAATTGCATTCGTTAACTTAAAATTCGATAAACTAAATGTCCACTCTTTCGCTAGATTGATAGGAACTGTTAATTCCTCACCAAGGGTAACTTTCGCTTTTTCAATGAACTTACTGATATCTCTTACTTGAATGCGAATTCGTTTGGTGGCATCGTTAAATTTACCAGTCCGGTAAGTTAATAAGAAGTTACTATTTTCTTTTGGAGCATCGATTTCGAAGACAAACAAAATATTTTCACTACTAGAAGCTTTAATTTTCTTACCACTACTATAAAGCGTGCCAATATCGTTAAAATATAAATTGAATCTTTCAGAAGGGGTATACTGTTGATTGTCTATATATAAGAAGAAATATTCATTACTGATTGGAACATCGCTACTTTGATTATTGGTAATTTTCACATCTAAGATAAAATAGTATTTACTTTTCGCAATTTGATTTCCAGTATAATCACGGTTAGTAATATAGGCATTCTCCACTTGAAAATTAAGACCGTTTGCGGATACGGTTTCTCCCATACTGTATACTTTATTGACGACAAAGGTATAGTGATAAACATTAAATGAGGCTAGTAACACGACCAAAACAATTAAAACACTAATACTAAACTTGTGTTCTAAGAAGGTATATTTTATATAACGAAGGTTTCTTCTAAAGGCTCTGATATAACGATCTTTATCAAAAGTAATTTCTACTTCTACTTCTTCACGGTCTTCATCGTTAATTTCTGCGAATTCTTTGTCTTCTCCAAACCCAAATCTCTTTAAGTCTAGACCAATGGAACGAATAAGTAATAATAAAATAACTGGATAATGGGGAATTGTCGCAATAAAAGATAAATCACGAACCATCAAAGCAGATACTAAATCAAACTCTTGGGTTACCGTCATCGTAAAGTAATAATAATTATAAATAAAGAGGATTAACGTGATAATTGATACCCCTAAAATAAATACATAGGAAATAAATGGTTTATCTTTGTATTTTAGTAAATAAGCTAAAATTGCGGATATGATAGCAATCAGTACAATAGCCCCAATAGAAAAAATATTTACATAGTTACTAATTGAATCTAATTGACTACTATAAATACCAGTCGCGATATAATCTTTAACGAATTGATATAATTCTAATTCTTTCCATAAAACAAAAATAACTAGAGCGAGTAAGACTATATTGATTTTCTTAAAATTACGAATTAAAAAGGCATATGGCTTTCTTAAGATCACGTTTTTCCCCTCCTACTCTTCTATTCTTTTTCATTATAACCTATTTTGAATAAAAATGAAAGATTTTTTCCGTGCTTTGTGATATACTTTTTAATTGTGAGAGGTAGATGTTATGAAAAAGTTTAGTTTTATTGTTATCTTAGTTGCTCTTTTATTCGTTAGTGGGTGTTCTAAGAGTTATTTAAAAGAAATTTCTTATGATGAATATAAAAAATTACTAGAAGATGAAGAAACTTTTATTTTGGAGGTAATGAGCGGTGATTGTACAGCTTGTAAGGATTTTCGTCCGAAATTAAAAGATGTTGCTTCTAGTTATAAAATCGAAGTAAAGTATATTAATATTGATAAATTAACAGCTGATCAATATGATGAACTTGGAGTTTCTGCAACGCCAACGGTGATTTTTTATATAGATGGTGAAGAACAAACTACGGCAGCTAGAATTGTCGGATCGGTAAAGCGCGAGAAAATTATTTCTAAATTTAAGGCTAGTGGTTTTATCGAGGATGAAGAAGATGGGCAAGAGGATAACCAATCAGATGAAGAAAAGACTGATTCTTCACAAGAAGGAGAAAATCAAGAACAAGACGAAAATCGTTCTGAAGAATAAAAAAAGTAGGTTTTCCCTACTAGATTTTCGATTGAAAAAGAAAATATTCATCAGTAGTTAGGAGAAGTTCAAACTTCTCCTTTTCTTGTTGTAAATAAGAGTATAGAGTATCATTATAGTTAACGATAAAATGGGTAAAAGGATAATCTTTGATCCATTCATCAGGAGATAATTTTCCCGTTTGAAGATCATAATATTCTTGGAAAATATCCTTTTGATGATTATTTTGTTTTAAGAAAACTTCAGCTCTAGGATCAATATAGGTTTTTAAGCCGCGATATTCTACATATCCTCCTTCTGAAAAAGCCGTATATAATATGACTTTGTTTTTTTCTTCATGAGAAAGTAAGTAGTCAACAACTGGTTTTAAGGAATTCGTTAATTGATGAGGGGTTGCGATAAACAAGAATACTACTAGGCCACTAAGTAAGCCGATTATTTTATATTCATCAGGAGTCTTTGATTCCTTTAGCTCTGTAGAAACTGGAAAATTGTTCTTTAGGCAAGAAACTAATGGCAATACTCCTCCAATTAGAAAAAAGGCAAATCCTTTATAAGAAGAAAGGGCTAGATAAGTCGTACCTAGCAGTAAGCATATATACTTTAGTTTTAACGTTTTGTTTTTAGTGATGATATAAGTGAGGTAGACACCTAAAACAATAAGATAGATAATTATTCCCATATTCGTTGTTATCTGGGGCACTTGCATTTCTTGGACAAGTTGATTGATACTATCATTTCCATAAGAAGTAAATATATAAGTGATAGCTTCTATTCCATAGGGATTGATTAATCCGACTAGAAATATGAGTACCATACTAAATAAGAGGGGAAAAGATTTTTTTTGTTGGTCATTTCGACAAGCATCAATAATTATCTCTATTACATATGGGGCGGAAAAAAGGAACAACATAAACCACATCGAAGCATGTAAATTGATTTCTAATAGCGATAACAACGGAAGGAAAAATAAATAACGGGTGTTGTTGGTTTGTTGATATTTTTCTAAGAGATACATTAACATTAGTAAAATCAGATAAGTAAAAATCTGGGGCCGAGTCTGGATGAAATTCATCAATAATAAAACATCCACTAAGATAGTAAAAAATAAGGCGAGTTTTTTTCGGTTTTCGCTTATCACTAAAGCGATTTTATATAAGAAATAAAGAATGAGAAGATTTACTCCTATCATAAGTAAGGATAATCCTATTTCTCCAAAAAGGCGAAAAGCACCATAGAAGATCGTTGCGGATAGCCATTGTTGGACAACTAAACTTAAATTTTCATGAATCGTAAACGGATCGACATGAGGAAAGCCATGAACGAATATATATCGTCCTTGATTGAGTAAAAACCAAATATCGTTATCATAATTGGTACTTACGATAACCGATAAAGCGATGGGGATAAAAAAATATAAATAAGCATATTTGGTTGGCAAGTGGAAAAACTTTTTTCTCATAAACTTCTCCTAAAAAAGAGCTAATTGTTTAGCTCTTTGTTCTATTCTTCTCGTTCTAGAAAGTCGCTTCCTTTATGATGTTCATCGGAAGGTTCATCCCATAATAAATCTCTAAAATTTTGTTGCCTTAATACTTCATATACACATATTGCTACACAATTCGATAAATTTAAGGCTCTAACATTAGCAGTCATCGGAATTCTCATACAATGTTCTAAATCGGTTCTTAATAATTCTTTGGGGATTCCTGTTGATTCTTTACCAAAGATTAAATAAATTTCTTTTTCTTGATCAGAGTAATCAAAACTAGTATGTGGTTTATGACCATAGCGGGTGAAATAATAATAATCCCCTTTATTTTTTTCTTTAAACTCAGTAAAGTTTTCATAAACTTGGTAATCTAATTTATCGATATAATTAACTCCAGATCGTTTTAGATGAGCATCATCTAATTGAAATCCTAACGGTTTAATCAAATGTAATTTGGTACCTGTTGCAACACAAGTACGCATAATATTTCCTGTATTAGTTGGTATTTCTGGTTCATATAAAACAACATGAAGCATTTTAATTCACATCCACTACAATATCTTGATATTTATCGAGAAATTCAATTGCTTTTTCTTTTGATAAAGTTCCACCCGTACTAACCGTTAACGCATCGATTACTTTTCCATCTTCAAAGACAATTAACGACGGATAACCAAGAAGATCGGTATCATAGAATTTGTTAAACTCTTTCAAAAACTTTGTTACATTTGACTCTTTAGTTAGATTTAGATAGGTAATACTGTTTTCTAGATGTCTTTCTTTTACTACATTCTGGAAATCTTCTTCAAATTTCCGGCAGTTAGAATCATTGACCACCCCAACATAGAGAATCGCATTTTCATTTTCTCTGATATAGTTATATACTTCTTCTGTATTGATTTCTCTAATTAATACATTACCAATGATCGGTGTGTTCAACTGATAGTTGACACCACTTAAATACCAGTTTCTAAGTAGAAGAATTGCGAATATGGTTACAACGAAAATTAAAATGATTTTGATGTAGCCACCGATATAATTTTTTTGGTTACTACTCTTTTTTTTGCTTTTTCTTTTCATAATCTCACCTATCCTTATGAATTTATTTTATCATACTTGACTTAATTTGATAAGACGATTTTGGTATTTTTTTATGATATTACGAGTTAGTGTTGCACTTTCGTCAAAAAATTCAAGGCGAAAATTTCTAATTTTTCTTTCATAGAGATTTTCAATACTACGTTCTATTGGTTTATAGTAGAATAGATGAGTACAATTTTCTTCTTCGATTAAAGGATACTTTTCATGATTGCGGTCTACTAAATAATATTTTTTCGCGTTTGGAGATTGTTTAATTGGAGTAATTCCTAAATAAGAAATAGGATGGTATTTCATGATCATAGCTTCTACTCTACCGTAGACAATGACTTCCAATTGATTGGTATCTATATTTGCCTTAGTAATCGCCTCAATATCTTCATCTTTACATTCGATCGATAAGGTGACTCGCTCTAATCCTTGTTGAAGTAAATAGAGAATCGTTTTTGTGTTTGTTACATTTAGAAAATAGTCACCAATGATTAAAGTAGCCTGATTTTTTCTAGCGGATATTATAGAACCTATTTCCCCTACTAGAATACGTTCAGGGTTAAAGGAAGGATAAATGGGATTTAATCTACTCAACCGTAAATATACATGAGGAAGATGACGATACTTTTGATATAAAGCTTCATCAGTAACATAGATGGTAGAAACGTTTTCTTCTAAACAGACTCGTAGCTGTTCTTCTGTTCTAACCAAGGCACTAAGTTGTGGCGAGATAGGCTTAATATCTAGGGGTACAGTGGTTTTGGCCTCTTTTATCATGACGACGACTGGTCTTTTTCTGCGACATTCTTCTAGTTGGGTAGTAAGAGTACGCCTAATTTCGTTTAGTTCTTTGATTGAGATAAAGATATTATCATCAATTTGACGATTGACCTTGGTAACGGCAAAAGGCGTAGAACCTGTTTTTGTTAATTGTTCCACTATACGTTCTTCTGAAGTTGGTGTTTTGGTTGCTTCTTCGACCACTTTTTTCTCTATTTCTACTAAATTTTCTTCATCGAATAAACTTACCTTTAATTGTCCCGTTTCCTTTGAAGCATAAACTGTCAAAGTAACAGGAATCTTCTTTAATGAATAATGGCTTAACTCTTCTTCTAGTTGGTGATTGATTGTCTTTCGAACTGTTCCTCCTGCTTTTTCTAAGCTAACTTTATTATCAATTTCAACGATGCTTCCAGATGAAGCGTGATGTTGCCACAACCCTTTTTGATCATAAATGTAGTTTACAATCATGCCTTTATTTTCCGGTAAAAAACGAATACCATCTTCTTGATTTAAGTCTTCTTCTAGTTTTATTTTGATTCTTTTTTTGGTTACAGAAAGAACTTGTCCAAGTAAAATCCCATGATGATTAGGGCTCTTAATATTCATTAACTCTTTATCTGGTTCTTGAAAAAGATAGCCCTTAGTAAATTCCCGGTTAAATAAAGTATATAAATTTTTAATTTCTTCCTGAGTGAGGCAAGGTTTCTCATGGTTTTCTATTTTGTCCATCATCTTGCGATAAAGTTTTGTGATGTACCCGATCGTAGTTGGGCTTTTCATCCTGCCTTCAATTTTAAAACTGGTAATCAAAGAAGCCATTAGTTTTTCCATATTATCTAGTTCGTTTAATTCTTTAGGACTTAAAAGATATTTCCCTGAAGTAGGAATTTTTGTATCATCTTCATATAAGGAAAAGGGTAAACGACAAATTCCTGCGCAACTTCCCCTATTTCCACTTCGATCTAGTAACAAACTACTAAATAAACATTGTCCAGAATAACAGATACAAAGGGCGCCATGTACGAAAACTTCTAATTCTAGATCTGTCGTTTTGGCTAGTTCTTCGATTTCTTTTAATGATAATTCTCGGGCTAAGACTACTCGAGTTACTCCTAGTTCTTTTAATAATTTAAGTTGATTACCGTTATGATTATGCATCTGGGTCGATGCGTGTATTTCTAGGTTAGGAAACCGTTCATGGACAGCGCTAATTAGTCCTAAGTCTTGCATAATCAAAGCATCTACCCCATTTTGATGAAGAAATTCAACGTAGTTTAAAGCTTCTTCCATTTCTTGTTCGTAGATTAATGTATTTACGGTAATGTAAATTTTTACTCCGTATAAATGACAATAGAAAATCGCTTCTTTTAATTCTTCTTCATTAAAGTTAGGGGCAAATGACCTTGCTCCAAATTTTTTTCCACCTAGATAAACAGCATCACATCCATTATGGATTGCCTGCTTCAAGGCTTCAAAATTGCCAGCTGGGGCAAGTAATTCTTTCTTTACTTTCATATCTATCCTATCCTTTTGTTTTTCTTTTTGTTTTTATTTTTTTTGATCTTTATTTTTTCGACTCATAGTTTTTCGTCTTGATTATTATAACACGTCTAGGATAGATTGTCTTTGTTTTTACGGTAATCCAATTTTCACTAAGATTACATCTTCGCCTATTTTGGTAATACTGTGCCACTTTATCTCTGTATCTATATTATTGTTACGATTAAAAAAATGAAAAAAATTTTTATTTGGTTCGATGATAAAGGATACGATATTGCCTGTTTCTTCATCTATTTTTACATCGATAATATTTCCTACATTTCTACCGTCAGTAATATTGACAATATCTTTACTTTGTAAATCCGATAATCTCATATTACCACCTAACAAAGTATATGAAAAAGAGACTTTGTTCATGTCTCTTTATCGGCTTTTTAGTTGTTGAAGGGTAAGGCTACCTTTGACGTTGTGATTGATTCTTTCGTAGTCCAAGGTATCTGTTGGGTAATTCCAGTAGTGTTCTACTTTTTCGCTAAATATGTCAAACTCGCCTATTGTATCAGGCAAAAAATCTATATAGGCAAGCTCTACTTTCAGTGTTCTTTTTAATACGTAGCGTTTTTCTGAGGTGAGGTCATAAAGTAGTGGTCGGTAGCAACAATATAACTCTCCTTTTCTGATTCTAGCATTTGAAAAGGCGCAAGTTGTTTCTTTGGCGCACCTATTCTCCTTTATTGCTGGATAAAAGTTAATTACATGATTAGAAGGAAATAAATAGTGGGCACTTTTTTCTAGTTTCCATTTTTGAATTGTAGTATAGATTTCTCTAATCGATGAGCCTGACTTAGCTTTAATAACTTGTCTTCCAATAGGATCATTAGCTAGTTCTTCTTGGACTTGATAATAAAGGGTTAATACTTCTACCTTTTGGACAGGAAGTTGATTGATTTCTTCTAGAGAATAATCTTGCCAAGTGGTTTTAGGTGCCCTATCTATATTCCAGATTTCGTTTGTTATCTCATTCCATACTTCGTCCATTCCTCTCACCTACTTCAACCTATTTGTTGTTTTTATTTTAGCACTTTTTTCAGGGTATTAATAGCATTTTTTTCTAATCTAGAAATTTGTGCTTGACTGATGCCAAGTTCAGTCGCAATTTCCATTTGTGTTTTGCCCATGATGTAGCGTTCGTCAATGATGTATCTTTCTCTCTCTTCTAAATCGTTGATGGCGTGATCTAGTGCCAAGTTAATATCTAGATCGGCAGAAGCAACTTTCTTATCTTCGATTTGATCACAGAGATAAATCGTGTCCCCTCCGTCATTATAAATCGGTTCAAAAATGCTGACCGGGCTTTTCATGGAATCCAAGGCGGTAATGACTTCGTAATCTTTTACTCCTAACGATTTAGCAACTTCTTCAAGTGGGACTTCTTTTCCTTGTTCTAGCGTTAGTCGTTCTTTTTCTTTTAGGGTATTATAAGCTAGATCTTTTAAGGAACGGCTAACTCTAACACTGTTGTTGTCTCGTAAGTATCTTTTTACTTCTCCTAGGATCATGGGAACGGCGTAGGTGGATAACTTCACACCATGAGAAATGTCGAAGTTGTCGATTGCTTTTACTAGACCTATACAGCCTACTTGAAATAAGTCATCTAAGTTCTCATTGCGATGATTAAATCGTTTTAGGATGCTCAGGACTAGTTTTAAGTTTCCTTCGATTAATTCTTCACGAGCCGTGGGATCGTTTTCTTTCATTCTTCTAAAAAGTTTTTCGGTTTCCTCACTGCTCAATACTTTCATACTCGCTGTATTCACGCCACTAATTTCGACTTTGTGACGTGCCATAAAAAAATCTCCTTTCGTATTCATATTGAAACGAAAGAGAGATTTCTATTCATTTTCGTATATCGTTATCGAAGTAGTTCCCTCGAAGTATTCGATATTGGCATTACACCAAGCTAAATTTGGTTCATTTCCTGCTCCAAAGGTTTTGGTTAAGTTAAGGACAACAATATCATCTATGTAACCATCAGAAGTACTAGCACTATCTGATCCTATCTGAGTAAAAACATCTGTATCATCCCCTGCCGCTACAATTACCCCGGAGCGAACAAAATCATCAGTAATAGTTGTAAAATTAATTTTGCCTTCTACCGGACTTATGAATTGTCCATACCAACCACCTGTGTCTTTATCGCGATTTACACCAAGACTACAATGAATGCCATTAACTGTACTTGCTTTTTGATAAATTGATGCTCCTAGATAAAGTTTGTCACCTGTAGAAATCGCACCAGATAACTTTTGAACTTGCCATCCCCTCGGATAGATATGTATACTTTTCGTGCCAGATTTAGATACATTAGAGACTACTTCATTTTCTAATTCGTCCGTTGTTGCAATCATAGTAGTACGCCACCCAGTAGCTCCATTTTCAAACCCGCCATTTACAATCATATTTCTAAGTTGATAAGTGGTACCCTTTACACCACTAGCTTCCATTTTGATCGTATCTGCCATACTACTGACATTTTTTTCTCCTGTAGATAGAATGGATAAAATTAAAAGTAATACTAAAATGATAATTGTTGATGCACCATATAAAACAACAGAAGCAGCAAACCCTTTATTATTTAATTTCTTCATCCTATCACCCTATCTTACTCTATATTCATTATATAACATTTTTGAAAGATTGCAACTTTTTATTTACAGAAAAACTTCTGAAGACAATAAATTAAATTACCTAGAATTACATTTTTTTGATACTTTCAATTGACTTTACCACCTACTTTATATTATAGTGAAGAAGTGGGTTGCATTTTTTTGAAAAGAATAAGGAGATACTATTATGGAAAAAATTTATGAATACTTTGGTAGTTATGGGGTTTTTAAAATTATCAATAAAGGAAGAAGAACATATCGATAATTCATAAGGCATAGAAATATGTCTTTTTTTTGACAAAAAATAAGATACTGCGATAAACAGTACCTTTAAACCCTATATAGGGATGATTTTATATATGGCGGAGACAGAGGGATTTGAACCCTCGCGCCAGTATTCCCGACCTACACCCTTAGCAGGGGCGCCTCTTCAGCCTCTTGAGTATGTCTCCATTTTAGAAACGGCTCATTGCATCCGTAGTTATAATGATACCGTATTCTTAGAGTCTTGTCAACTAATTTCCAATACTTATTTTTGTTTATAACGGTTTTCCGCACATAAAACATTTAGGAGCACCGTTTTTTATTTTGGCTCCACAATGTGGACAAGTAATATATTCCCCTTGTGTACCTGGATTTTGTTCAGGTGGTGCTGTGTTGATCATCGGTTGTGCTTCTGATACTGAAGACGTCGAAAATGGTGTAGTAGTTGGTGCTTTATTTTCTTCTATTTGGTTTATTTCTGTTGGTTGTTGCGGATATAGATTATCTGCAGGGGTATTGGTGTAGGTTGTATTTACTGGATTAACCGAGTTGACAGTAGAAATCGTATTTTCGAATGAATTTTGTGCTGATGGTTCTTGTTGTATGGTTGGGATTCCAAATTGTTCCACACTAAATATCGTTGGTTCTGTTTTTTCTATTGTGGTTGATTCCTGTGGTGAAACAGAATTGTCAGTAAAAGATGGAATATTGATATTAGAATTATTTTCTTCGGTTGCATTAGCTACTGGAGTTGGTTGATTATTAGAGATTGTGTTGTTTATTGGATTTGTTGGTTCATTTATTGGCAGAATATTAGGTTGTTGATAAGAACTTTCTGGTTCACTTTTTAATGGATTCTCTTCTTGCTGTGTAGTAACAATATCAATTTCAGGTATACCGAATGTCGTTGGGGTTGAGTTTTGATTATCGTTTGTTTCACTTATAGAATTAGTATCAGGTATTGGTGCTTGTGGTACTTCATTAGTCGTTTGCGCTTGCGGAGTTGTTTCGATAAATTGGACATCGGCTAATAAATCTATTCCATTATTGTTTTGTGTCGGTGCAGCACTTGGCGCTTGTTGCTGAGAAGTATCTACTCTAAAGTCAGCCAAATTGGGTTTTTGAATTTTTTTCTTTCCCTCAATATTGACTAATGTTTTTTGATAATCCTTCTGATATACTCCACCACCAAGAGACATTTCTACTTTCTTTCTTTCTTGAAGTGGTTGAGCTGGTTTATTAACTGGATCTTCATTATTATCTTCTATAACCGGTAAATCCTTAGCGACTGATTTTCCTAACATAGCTTCCGAATTAATTCCAATATATTCACTACTACTAAATCCTAAAACTGGAATAAAAATTAGAGGAAAGACTAACATTCCCAAGATAAAAGCTGATGGTTTACGAAAAGCTTTTCCTAATGCGACGATCACTTGAAAATAAAAAATAAGATTAATAATAGGGATAAGTAACAATAGTATGTAGATTTTTGGCTTATTGATGATTTCTAGTAATACCCATAAATTGTAAAAAGGAATATATGCCGCAATTCCAGAACGATTCGCCTTTTTAAATATTTTCATTAAAGCGATTAGAGTGATAATGAATAAGATGATTAATATACCTGCACCAATCATAATCGGTATAATAAATTCATTTACTTGTGTCTCGTATGTTGTGGGAAAATCCTCATATAAAGTATCTAGTATAAACATAGTAAGCCCCTCCTACCCTTAGCTTTTTATTTATTCTTCTATTATATAGTAACACAACTTCGCTAATTTTAGTTCCCCATTTTTTTAATTTCCTTATTTTGTTTTCTGTTTTGTGATTTTTGACAATAAAAAAAATTCCTAACGGATAGGAACTTTATTTTCATTATGGTGACCAGTACGGGATTCGGACCCGTGAATGCCGCCGTGAAAGGGCGGTGTGTTAAGCCACTTCACCAACTGGCCAAAAGATGGCGCCTGATGTAGGACTCGGACCTACGACCTATCGGTTAACAGCCGAGTGCTCTACCAACTGAGCTAATCAGGCGTATAGCATGTTACAAAAATTATGGCGCCTGATGTAGGACTCGGACCTACGACCTATCGGTTAACAGCCGAGTGCTCTACCAACTGAGCTAATCAGGCACATGAATAATTTCATAAAGCCATTTCATTATATAATACAATTTTTACTTTGGCAATACTTTTTTTTAAAAATCTTCATTTTCTTCTCATTTTTTGGTAAATCAGTGGGAAAACTGTCGCGTTTTCCCACATAATTCCCTTTTTTAGAAATCACAGTTACCTGGTGTTCTAGGATATGGAATAACATCACGAATGTTTTCTACTCCGGTTAGATAGATTAATAATCTCTCAAAGCCCATTCCGAATCCTGAATGAACGCATCCACCGAAACGTCTTAAATTTAAATACCATTCCATTCCTTCCGTTGAAATATCCATCTCTTTCATCCTATCAACTAACTTATCGTAATCTTCTTCTCTTTGACTACCTCCCATTAATTCTCCAGCTCCTGGCACTTCTAGGTCTACTGCTGCGACAGTTTTACCATCTGAATTTTGTTTCATATAGAATGCTTTGATGTCTTTTGGCCAATCAGTAATAAAAACTGGACCATCAAAGTACTCTGTAATATATTTTTCATGTTCTTTAGCAATATCTTCTCCATATTCTGGGGCAAATTCCCATTTAACATCTGCTTTTTTCAAAATTGTAATCACATCTTCATGACGGATTCTCGTAAACTTACTATTTACTAGTTTTGTTAATTTTTCGATTAATCCAGTTTCTACATATCGATCACAAAAAGCCATTTCCTCTTTAGCATGTTCTAATACATATTTTACGATATACTTTAACATGTCTTCTTCGACATCCATCAACTCTTCAAGATCACAGAATGCCATTTCTGGTTCGATCATCCAAAATTCACTTGCATGTGTCTTCGTGTTTGAGTTTTCAGCACGGAAAGTTGGACCAAAAGTATAAATATTTCTAAACGCTAGAGCAAAAGTTTCTCCTTGTAGTTGACCTGAAACCGTAAGCGACGTAGGTTTTCCAAAAAAATCTTTACTGTAGTCTACTTTTCCTGTTTTAGCAACTTTTTCTAAGTCTAATGTCGTTACTTGGAACATTTCCCCTGCCCCTTCACAGTCACTTGCTGTAATTAGTGGGGCATGTAAATAGACGAATCCTTTTTCCTGAAAATAGGTATGAATCGCCATTGCGGCAACGCTTCTAATTCTAAATACAGCTTGAAATAGATTTGCTCGTGGACGGAGATAGCCGATTTCCCGCAAAAATTCTCGCGAATGTTGTTTTGGTTGTAGTGGGTAATCATCATCACAATCTCCTTCTAGCGTTATCTCTTTTGCCTTAATCTCATATTGTTGTCCTTTGCCCTCTGATTTTACTACCTTTCCTACTACTCGAATTGCACTACCATGCTTAAGTGACTCTATTTGATCATAATTTTTGCTGCTTTCTTTGTCATATACGATTTGCATATGTGTAAAACAAGTGCCATCAGAAAAATCGATAAAGCCAAATTCTTTTTGTTTACGATGTCTTCGTATCCATCCTTTGAGTTCTACTTCTTTATCAAGATAAGTTTCTATTTTGTCATATAATTCTTTTAATGTCATAATTGTACCTCCTCAAAACGATATTTTTGTTCTGCTTGTGGGTATTTTTCCCTATCCACTAATGAATTGAATAGTAAATAAGGTCTTGCCCATATTTCATCTGTTTCTTCATGTGTATAAATTACTAAGTCTTCTAAAGTTTCACTATGCTTAGCTATTGCGATTACCTTGTGCATTGTTCCTTTAAAATGCCGGTAATAACTTCCTACTTTAATTTCTCTCATTTTTCTTCTCCTATTTTCTAAGACATAACTGTTCTTTTTCTGGTAATTCAGTCATCATTGATCTTCTTTTAATCATCTTTAGAAATTTCATTATTTCACTTGGCTTGATAAACATACTCATTCCATTATATAAAGGATGAAACACTAATAGATCACTAGTTAATAACTCTTCATCGATAATCAACTCTACTTGTTGTTCTTGATCGTATAAAAGATTAAATACCGATACATTTCCTGGATAGGTGTTTAACAGAGTAGCTAGTTCCTCTTCTGAAATAAATTCCAATTTACTACTATCTAGAACTTCCTTTAATTTCTTTAGATCTATCTGTTTACTTTGATCAGTAATAATTAAAAATTTGCGATGTTGCCCTTTCCGTTCATGAACGACTAAATTTTTACAAATCGTATATTTCTCTACGTAAGAGCAAAAGCGCTGATAATAATTTTCCGATTCATCGCAACTTAATACTTCTGGGTGTTTGAAACAATATTCGTAATTAATATTTTTCTTTTCTAAATAGTCACAAAAAATTTGTGCTTTTTTTAGCTTCTCCCAAGAATTTTTATTGGTAGTATTATCTGTAATCATATGAGAATCTACCATTTTCTCATATTCTCTCGCAATGCGGTATTGAATAATTCTTTGATCACTTTCGTTTAATATTGGGTAAGGTCACCGTACTCATAAAAAATTCCTTCTTTCTTTTTAATAATAAAAGACTAGTTCGCATCCAACACGTATTTCAGATACGTATGGGACGAAACTAGTCTTCCGCGGTGCCACCCAATTTATCATAAACATTTCTGTTTGATTATGATCCCTTTCGATTCTATTAAATCTAGTAATAAGATAACGGATTACTTCCGACTTACACTACTCTTTCTATTTCGCATAAGCAACTCCAAAGTGTTCTTCATATTGTTTTTATTGTTAGCTTCCACCATACCTAACTCGCTTGAATAAAGGAAACAATATTACTTTTCTTCATCTCAGTCGTTGTAAGAAATATATCATTTTTTATATTATATGTCAATTATTTTTTTTCATTACTTATTTTTTTCTGTTCTATATATATTATTACTATGTGGTGTCCAAATATCGAAAAAGATACCTATTTCTAGGTATCTCTCTATCCAACCTTATTTCTAAGGATATTTTTAAATGGTGGGCCTGAATGGACTTGAACCATCGACCTCACGCTTATCAGGCGTGCGCTCTAACCACCTGAGCTACAAGCCCATTTAAAAATTGTTGACTGTTAATATTTTACAATAACTTACTGTTCTCGCGCAAGCCTTTTTTTTACATTTTTTTCAACTAATTCACAAGAACGTTTTTATTATATATCAAATTGTTTTTCACGTCAACATTTTTTAATATCTTTTTTATAATATTATGATTAATTTGTGATAATGTCTTAAGTGTTAACTTGCGAAAATGTCTCACTGTTATATAATATGTCACCGAGGTGACATAAATGAGAAAGGTAGAATTAAGAATGAAAGAACAAGAAAAATATAAAGT
>DVKF01000050.1 GCA_018716115.1 Candidatus Alloscybalousia intestinigallinarum | reverse complement strand
GAAAAAACCACTTACATTATCATCTATTATTTATGGTTTCATAAATTATTTGATTTTTTTTCAAAGTCGCTAAAAAAAATTATTCAGAAGAAAACCTCTAGAAAAAAATCTGGGGGTTTGTCTACACTCTGGAAAGAATGTTCTGTTTAACATTCTTTTTTATTTTAGCATCGTCTCTACTTCTGTTGTCGAATTAGGCGTTACTTTTTCTTGACTCCATTCGCTCCACTCACTCCATATAGTTTCTTTACATACATTGTAACAAGTCTGACAACATTCACCTTGATCATTCATCGAATAACCACTTGGACAAACCCCAGTACTTGATGTAATACACTTACACAAATATGGATCACACTGAACGGTATTAAAAGTTGCGGTACGATAGCGATAATAAGTTCGTCCCACAATATCTTGAACGATAACGGTTCGAGACTTCTCTGTAAAGTTTCCTGCTTTATCAAAAACCGAATAAACAAGAGTATACTGTCCTTCTTTAGAAGTATCAATCGTATCAGGAGTAACGGTATAATCGCTATTTAAACCAGAAAGATTATCAGAGGCTTGAACACCACTTCGAACAGAAAAATTAGCGCCCATCTGAACGGTAGTTGAAGATTCAAAATCAATCGTCGGTGGCTCTTTATCGATATTGGAAACGGATATTACATTTTCCTTGCTTTCGCGACCATTAATATCTCTGACTTTAACTAGAAAAGTCCCATTACGATTAACTGTCAACTGATTACTTTCCTGCCATCTACCTTCATACAAATCAATCCCTTCAATTGCTTCTTCACCATCTTGTAAATTACAATCTGTACATTCAAAATAGTAAGAAGAAACTTTACTATCATCAGCCTCAATTGTAATAACGACTTCTTTACTTGTCCACTCTTCTGTCGACAAAGTAACATTAGGAAAATCAATTAAAGGTCGGCTATCTAAATAAAAATATAAGCCAATACCTAAGCCAATAATTCCTACACAACATATAGCAATCACAATATATAAAATTTGTTTTTGTTTTTTATTAGAAACTCGCTTTAAAATTTGTTCGTCATTATACATAAAATCACGCTCCGTATAGGATAAATATAACACAGAATAACAAAAAAGTATAGAAAAAAGAAGCGACTATCTCGCCTCTTCTTGAGCTCGAACTTCTCGAATTACTGTAATCTTAATCGTACCAGGATACTGCATCGTACTTTCGATTCTTTCTTTAATATCACGGGCAACACGATGAGCAGTCAAATCATCCACTTCCTCAGGTTTTACTGCAACACGTAACTCACGTCCCGCTTGAACTGCATATGTTTTTTCGACACCTGGAATATCATTGCCAATTTTTTCTAACTGTTCTAACCGCTTGATGTAGTTTTCCAATGAATCATTTCTAGCACCAGGACGAGATGCAGATAAACTATCAGCAATCGCAACAATATAGGCAATAATAGAAGTTGGTTCAGTATCACCATGATGTGATGCAATTGCATTAATGACAATCGGATTCTCATGAAATTTCTTAGCAAGATCGACACCTATTTCTACATGACTACCTTCTACTTCATGATCGATTGCTTTACCGATATCATGCAATAACCCAGCCCGTTTAGCCAAAGTAACATTTTCACCTAATTCCCCAGCTAAAATACCAGATAAATGAGCAACTTCAATCGAATGTTGTAACGCGTTCTGACCGTAGCTAGTTCTAAATTCTAACTTACCAATAATCTCTACTAATTCAGGATCCATCTTAGTAATTCCTAATTCAAATAACGCATTATTTCCATATTCGATAATTTTACTACGCATATCTTTACATACTTTATCGTATAACTCTTCGATTCTAGTCGGATGAATTCTACCATCCTTTAACAAAGTCTCCAAAGTGACACGCGCAATTTCACGTCTTAGTGGATCAAAACTAGATAACACGACGGCTTCAGGTGTATCATCGATAATGAGATCAACACCAGTAATCGCTTCAATCGTTCGGATGTTTCTTCCTTCCCGACCAATAATTCGTCCCTTTAATTCATCATTAGGTAAATTAACTACAGTTACTGTCTGTTCGTTAGCAACATCTGATGCGAACTTCTGCATCGAGCTAACTAACATTTCTTTAGCTTTACGATCGACTTCTAACTTAGCCTCGTTTTCCGATTCTTTTATATAAGCCGTAACTTCTTTCGTCATTGCTTCACGAACTTTAGCCATTACCATGTCGCGAGCTTTCTCTTTACTAATTCCTGATATTTCGTGTAACAAATCTAGTTGTTGTTGTTTTATTTCTTCCACTTTCACCTGTTCGTCTTGGATTTCTTTTTGTTTATCAAACAACTTATTTTCACGTTCGTCTAAAGTAGACTCCCTCTTTTGATAGAGTTCGTCTCTTTTATCCATATTTTTTTCACGTTGAATCAAGCGTTCCTCTGAATCCTTTAACTCCGCTTTCTTCTCTCTCAACTCTTTTTCATAATCCAATTTTAATTTATGAATTTCTTCTTTCGTTTCTAAGATAGATTCTCTTTTGGCTTTCTCAGCATCTTTCTTTGCCTTGGAAAGCAAAGCTTCTATCCGTTTAGAAGTATTATTTTCTCGAAAATAATTAACAATTACACATAAAATAAACCCTAAAATTAATCCAACAACAGTAGGCAAAATGGAGAGTATTATTGGGTCCATGACCACACCTCCATTTCTGTATGCACAATTTATAAAATCATAACATCTACCTCTATTGTAAAATTAATAGTAAAATAAGTCAAGAATTTATCCGGTCTAGTTGAAGAATTTAAAATTTACTTTTCAAATAACCAGCAAAAGAAAAAAGAATATTTTAAACTATCTATTCACTGATTCAACAAATTCTTAAATAAGTCATCAATATAAAAACTTTACATCATTAATTCATCGGTATTGACAAATACATCCGACAATAAATTATGTAAAATTTTGTCGAAAGATTAATTTCACTACAAGTAATCTAATTTTAAAGCAATGAAAAACAACTAAATTGATAATCTAGCTGTTTTTCTTTTCAGTTTGACTAATTCCATAATATTCGCGAATTTGTTTTTCAATCTCATCAGCAATATTGGTATGTTCTTTTAAAAATAATTTAACATTTTCTTTACCTTGTCCCAACTTCTCACCGTGATAAGCATACCAAGCACCACTTTTTTCCAAAATATTGGCATCGGCACCTAAATCGATCAATTCTCCCTCATGAGAAACACCTTCCCCATACATGATATCGACAACCGCACTCTTAAAAGGGGGCGCAACTTTATTTTTTACCACTTTAACTGTTGTCCGATTACCAACAATACCATCTCCAATTTTTAAAGCCTCATTACGACGTACCTCTAAACGAATAGAAGCATAGAATTTTAACGCTCTACCACCTGGCGTAGTCTCTGGATTTCCAAACATTACACCAACTTTTTCACGCAATTGATTGATAAATATCGCCGTTGTCTTTGTCTTACTGATTGTACCGGACAATTTACGAAGTGCCTGACTCATTAATCTTGCTTGTAAGCCAACATGGGAATCCCCCATATCACCATCGATTTCTGCTTGAGGAACTAATGCCGCTACAGAATCAATAACCACAATATTGACCGCTTCACTTCTAACCAAAGCTTCACAAATTTCTAAAGCTTGTTCACCTGTATCTGGTTGTGCAAGTAATAACTCGTTAATATCCACCCCCAAATTCTTAGCGTAAACCGGATCTAAAGCATGCTCGGCATCAATAAAAGCTGCTCTTCCACCCCGTTTTTGAACTTGAGCAATCGCATGTAAGGCAAATGTCGTTTTACCACTAGATTCTGGTCCATAAATTTCAATAATTCTTCCTTTAGGATAACCACCTACTCCTAAAGCAATATCTAAAGTTAAGCTACCACTTGGAGTTACATCCAATTCCATATGCTTATTTTCTCCAAGCCGCATAATAGAACCTTTACCAAATTGTTTTTCAATATCACTTAGAACCTTTTCTAAAGCAATATCTTTAGCATCATTTTTACTCATAAAACCCTCCCATGATTGATATATACCCATCATATCGCATTTTTATAAAAAAAGCAATACTTTTATCAAACAAATGTTTTATATTTAAAAAGTATAGAAAAAAAGAGAAACCATCTAACCAATTTCCCTTTTTTCTTTCTTTTTATTTTTCAAAAATGATTTTCTTATTTAACGAATAATACTGTACCATTGAAATAAGTGACATTAATGTCGCAAAATAAATTAAGAATAAGTCTACTCTAATATTGATTAACTCAAATGGCATATTACTGAAGAATAATAATACCATTCCGGTCATCAAACTAGCCGTTTTAATTTTTCCAGACTTAATCGCAGCGACCACTTTTCCTTTCGATGCCGCTTCCATCTTAATTGTATTTACCACAATATCACGTGCCACAACGACAACAGGTACAATTGGACTAATCAACCCTTCGGCAGAAAAAATAATTAAAACCGGATTAACTAACATCTTATCAGCAATAGCATCTAACATTTTACCAGTATCAGTTACTTGATTATTTTTACGAGCAAGATAACCATCTAAAAAATCAGTAAGACTCGCAATCAAGAAAATAACTCCGGCAATGATATAACGTAAATCCATATCGATTGTCGTTCGAATAACTGGAATAGAAATTCCCACTGCTTCAAACGGAAACATCAACAACACCATAACAACAATTGCTAAAATAATTCTAAGTACCGTTAACTTTGTAGGTAAATTCATAATCTAAACACCTCTTCCTTATTTCCCATCAATTCACTAGTTACCACATCTTCTTTATCCATGAATTGAATAATCACGAATACAACAATCAAAAGAAAAAGCAAAATCGCAAGACCGATAATTATCGGTTTTAAATTCCAATTTTTCTTACTCTTAATTCGTGTATAAGGAGAGGCAACTTTATCTTTTTCTGTTTCTTGTGGAGCCTTAGCTACCCTTGCTTCAATAATATCCGTAAGTGAAATCTTAGATGTATGTTCAAACATAAAATCGTTGAACTCTTCCATCACTTGATCAATTTCAATTCCTAAATATTTGGCATAATCCTTTACCAATTCCCGCAAGGTAAAAACATCTTTAAAAGCTCTAACATTACCCTCTTCTATATTTTCCAGCTGTAATACAGACAGATTTAAATCTTCACTAGCTTCTTCTAAACTAACTCCATTATGAATTCTGGAATTCTTAAGAAACTCACCTATCTCCTTCACTGAATACACCTCAATCTAGGACAAAAATGAAAAATTTATTTCCTCGTAAATTTTATTTTTCTTTCATTTTATATCCTTTTCTTTTCTTTATACAACTCTTTTATATAGTTTCTTATTCTTAAATCATTCCTACAGTTTTTTGTGGAAAAAGGCTAAGAACAAGATACTATACTAACATAACATTTAAACAACGTAAACGTACAAATATATCAATAATAATACTTTATAAGCCATGTTCTGTACCTATTACTAGGTGGCAAACATTTATCTACCGATTTCTCGGTCCTCGATTTGGTTAGAATTCCCTCCTCGAAGCTCCCCTACCATTATTTGGGTTTCTCACTCGTGGGGTTTACCGCGTTTCACTCTTTTATTTCTAAAAGAAATCGTCACTGTGGCACTTTACAACTACTATATTCTTATCTTACGACTTAGAATACCTCGTCGCCGTTAGCATCTCTGCTACCCAAGGTTATTTTTTCCCTTGGCACGAACACGAAAAGCATTACAGCTTTTGTGAGCATGGACTTTCCTCTATTTCTATTTCAAAACAGCGTTTGCCCAAGTATTATTATGCGTCTTCCTCATCAGATTCTTCTTCTGGTTGTTGATCGAATACCGAAGAATTTCCTTTTCCATAAACGATCTTTTCCAAATTAGAAACTCTTCTAATAATATCGACATTGGTAATTTCTTTATCTTCAGATTTCGCAATATCGATACTCATCTTTACATTACGAAGTTCTTGTTTTAAATTCATAATTTCACGCATTAGCTCTTCTTTTTCTTTTTCGAGAGCTTTAATGATTTCAAAGAACTGTTCATAATCCCCAATAATCACATCTAAAAAGGCATCTACTTCTTTTAGACGATAGCCCCTAGTGTCAATTTTAAACTCTTTTTCTAAGATATCTTGGGGTGTTAATGAGATCTTACTTTGTACCATACACTTATCACCCAATCCCTTACGTTTCTATTATCACAGATTTATACCAAAAAGTCAATGCATAAGCATAGTGAGAAAAAGGAAAAATACTGATAAAAACCTACCAACACCCTGATCCTTACAAACTTTTCTGCTTAGACTTTTCAATCTCAGTTACAGAAAATTCTACTGGAAAATGATTTCTGAACTCAATACTATCTTGAGGAGTACCATATAATTTAATTAACTTTTTCATATGCTCGATTACTCTATCATCTTCAGTACAAATATAAAGAGGATTGTGTAAAACAAAATAACTATATGTCAATAAACTTCCTAAACTAGATACTGCCTCATGATGCGTATTTTTTAATGGAAGATAGATTTCCTTAACCCCATTTAAAAGATTTTGTCTTTGCAAGTGCATAAACGTTAGTTCTCCACAATCACTTAAAATCAATTTATCTCCAAGGTTTTCATATTCAAATTCTTTTGGTAAAAGGCTTAAATCCGTAGCAATGGATGGTGCGATTTGAAAATGTTCTTCTCTTGCTTTCTCTATAGTATTTGGATGGTCAAAATGCATACAATAGACTTTATTCCGTAAATGTTCTGGAACAATCTCTTTTAATGTATTCAATGATAAATGAACAGTTGTAGATAAAGTTACATCCGCATAGATACTAGCAAAATCAGTATTCACTAACTCTTGAATATATTTAGTATCGACAGAATCACTTGTATATAAAACCTTTCCCATTTCAGTATTAAATATCAATGAATAACATTTCCCTTCTAATTCTGGAGCATGAAAAGTAGGTAAAAATTCTACCGTTTGAAACGCTTTAAATTGACCATTTACTTCCCCTGTCGATAAAAAATTACACTTATCTAAAGGAATCTCAAATATATCTAATAAAGTAACGATATCTTCTTTCAATGTATCTTCTTTTCCAGTAGGAACAATAATATTTAATTTCTTTCCTAAATTTTGTTCACAGTAATCAACAAGTTGTCCTAATCCCGCAATATGATCAGAATGCGTATGCGTAAACACAACATAAATATCACTGACCTCAGAAAAATCTGCTTGACGTTTTAATTGTTCAAAACCAGTCTCACCACAATCGATTAAGAATAGTTTATCTTCTTCTTTTACATAAGCACAATTATTATATAGTGACGACTGAAAAGCAGATCCAATCCCTAAAAATTTTAAATTCATATTATATTCATCTCCTCATTTATGCGCAGTATTATAACATTTTTTGGATAATTACGCAAATTTTTTAATATTCAAGTGTAAGTGTAATAATTACAATCAATAATCATTGTACTACCTATCTTTTAGAATTATAATTAAGGAAAGGAGATGATAAAATGCCACAATGTATACAATGCATAAAGATGAATTTAAATGATAAAAACAAGTATGGAGAAGCCCTATGTAAAGATCGAAATCGCTATTATGATCCTTACTCTTCGGCATGTAGTAATATCGAATACGCAAATTCCAGTCTAAAAAACCGAGAAGACGAATACGAAAAAGAATCCTCAAGTTGTTACATTACTACAGCAGTATGTACTACTTTAGGTTTAGATGACAATTGTAAATATCTAATGGAATTAAGAAATTTTAGAGACAATTATATGATGAACCGCCAAGAATGTATTCCTCTACTAATTGAATATGAAGTAATTGGTCCCATCATTAGCCGTCATATTGAACAAGATAAAGATACCGCCCAAACAATGCTGGAAACTTATATCAGTAAAGCAATCGCTCTTATTCATCAAGAAAGCTATGAAAGTGCAATTGAAACTTATAAACTCATGGTAGAATACTTGAAAAATAAATATAATTTGAATAATTTAAGTATCGATATGAACGATATTGATTTCAATGCAATAAATCAAGAGCCATTAAATAAAGAAAAAGTAAGAACCCTATCCAAAGGAGCCAAACTAATTAGAACAAACTAATATAAATAAAGAATTATTCTCAAACCATCAAGAATAATTCTTTTTTTATTTTCCTATTTATCTTTTAGCTTTTCACAGATGCCATCAGCAATAAAACAATCAGCATAAAACTTTGCTGCCTTAAATTCAGAAAGTTTAGTAATGGTCCAAACAAAAATAGGCATTTTTCTCACTCTAAGTTTAGAAATAAAAGCGGAATTCAACCCTTCAAAATCAACAGAGACAAAATCAACATTGAGTAATTTTTCTACCACAAAAACAGAATGAACAATGGGATAATAAAACACACTCTGTAATTTCCGATTACTACTAACTAGTAACCCTGTCGGATAATCGGTCTTTTTCTTCCACCACCAAACAACACGAATGTCGAAAGATTGAATCATCACTTCACCTGAATAATCTTTAAGTAATTCATAAACCTTTCGAGATAGTAGAGAAAAATTTCTTCCCCTTTTAATCTCAATTAATAAAGGTACTTTTCCTTTTACTAAATCGAGAACTTCCTTTAGTGTAGGAATCTTTGCCGCTAATGAAGATAATTTAAGTTTTCGTAACTCTTGAAAAGTACTCTTTTCGATTTCTAAAGAAACTCCTGTCATAGAAAAGGTATTCTTATCATGAAAAACGACAACCTCTTCATCCAACGATAATTGAACATCAAGCTCAATCGGAATAGACTTTTCTACACATTGTTTAAAAGCTAGCAAACTATTTTCAGGTGTCCTTTTATCCCAACACCCTCTATGCGCTATGATTAAATTCTGATAATTCATATTCTACTTCCTCATCCATACAACTATTCTTATACTTTCTTGTATAAGTGACTAACTTAATATAATTCATTTTTTCTTCCATCCGTGATAATACCTCTATCACATCTAAATAATTCATATAATCACCAAGTATACTGTACTACACTTTTGAAAAAGAAGAAATAAATTCGACAAAACTTCCGAAAATTTGCCCATAATCCCCGAGATTTTTTGCGATAAATATGGTAAATTTTTCTTATCTATAGTATAATAAACCATAGGTGAAAAAATGAAGGTCCAAAACGAATTACAATTACTATTAAATCAAAAAAACATTCAATATGGAAATCGTGGTACCAACCTAGAAAACGATATCAATTTATCTAATAAATATTACATAGATCAAAAACAAGCTTATATCTACAAGAAACCAACACCAATTAAAATCAGCAAAGTAGATTACCCAAGCAAACACAATAAAGTAAGTAAAGTCGTCATCAGAGAAGCCTACTTTGAAGCGCCATCGACGACAGATTATAACGGAATCTATAAAGGAAAATATATTGATTTTGAAGCCAAAGAAACTCAAAATAAAACGGTATTTCCTTTAGAGAATATCCACAAACATCAAATTGAACACTTAAGAAATATTACTTCTTGTGGAGGTATCGGTTTTCTAATCGTTAGATTCACCGCTCATCAAAAAAACTTTCTTTTACTTGCTGAAGACCTTTTTTCTTACTTAGAAACTTCAAGTCAAAAATCTATCCCTCTTAATTATTTCGAAGAAAAGGGATATTTAATTGAAGAAAGTTATCTACCG
This sequence comes from Candidatus Alloscybalousia intestinigallinarum, assembly GCA_018716115.1. Taxonomy (GTDB): domain Bacteria; phylum Bacillota_I; class Bacilli_A; order RF39; family UBA660; genus Alloscybalousia; species Alloscybalousia intestinigallinarum. Next base: position 17,708 of record DVKF01000050.1, on the reverse strand, counting down.
AGATTACCTTATTTAAAAATCATAGATAAAATTATGGAGGTGTCATAATGGCAAAAGCAAAAAATAACAAACAAGAAACAAAAACAACCAAAAAGAAACCTGTAGCTACTGTTTTAAAAGCAGAAAACAGAAAATTTATGCTCATTGTCTTAGGAATTATTCTCGCCTTATTAATCGTTAGTTATTTCATCATGGGATTGATGTTAACTCTCGTATTAGGTGTTGGAATTTTAATTATTTTAGGCGTAGCAAGAATCCTAGATAAAATAAAAAACAAACCAAAGCAAAGGAAAATATTCAATATTATCCTAATTATTTTCTTAACTATAGCCTTACTATGTTGTGGTTTAGTGATTGCTTTCTTTGCATATATCGTATACGAAGCACCAGAATTTAATATTGAAGCATTAAATAAAAGAGAAGCAAGTATAGTCTACGATAGTGAAGGACTAGAATATGCAAGAATCGGATCAGAACTAAGAGAAAACGTCACTTACGATGACTTACCAGAAGTCTTCATCGATGCCTTAATCGCAACTGAGGACTCCAGATTTTTCCAGCATAATGGTTTCGATGCACCACGATTCTTAAAAGCAAGTATTCAACAAGTACTAGGTAACAGCAATGCTGGTGGAGCTTCTACCCTATCGATGCAAGTAGTAAAAAATACCTATACTGATGCGAAGTTGGATTCCGGTATCAAAGGAATCATTCGTAAATTTACGGATATCTACTTAGCTGTATTTAAACTAGAAAAAGATTTTACCAAAGAAGAAATCATTGAATTCTATGTAAATAATCACGAATTAGGAAGTAACTCTTTTGGTGTAGAGCAAGCTTCACAAACCTACTTTGGAAAAAGTGTTAGTGACTTAAATCTATCAGAAGCAGCGCTCCTAGTAGGTATATTTAATGCCCCTACTGCTTATAGTCCAATCTACCATCCAGATAAAGCCTATGATCGTAGAGCAACTGTTTTATCCCTAATGGTAAGACATGGCTATATTACTCAAGCAGAAGCCGATGCTGCAAATGCGATACCAATCACATCACTTTTAAAGGAACAATCTAAAGAAGGAGAAGCTTATATTAGTTATATCGATACAGTAATCGATGAACTACAAGAAGTCCATGGTATTAACCCTTACATAACCCCAGTTGAAATATACACCAATATGGATCGAACTAAACAAGAAGCCATTGATGATATTTTTAACGGTGTTACTTATAAATGGAAAGATGACAAAGTACAAAGTGGTGCCGCAGTTATCGATGTCGATACTGGAAAAATTGTCGCGGTTGGTGGCGGACGTTTCAAATCAAGTCCAAGAACAACGATGAACTATGCTACTCAAGCAAAAAAGCAAATTGGATCAGCGGCTAAGCCAATATTCGACTATGGTCCAGCCATTGAATATAATAATTGGTCTACTTATACTCAAATTGAAGATGCACCATATACATATTCAGATGGTACCACAATCAATAACTCTGACCGAAAATACATGGGTTGGATTAGTCTAAGGACCGCCCTTGCGGAATCCAGAAATATTCCTGCTTTAAAAGCTTTCCAATCAGTAGACAATAAAAAAATTATCGAATTTGCTAGAAACTTAGGTATCGAACCAGATGTACAAAATGGTAAAATATATGAAGCTCACTCACTTGGCGCTTTTGATGGTACTACACCAATGATGATGGCGGCTGCCTATGCTGCTTTTGCAAACGGTGGTACTTACTATCAACCATTAAGTGTCAATAAAGTTGTTTATCGTGATAATGGTGATGTAGTGAACTTCCAAAGTGAATCACGTCAAGCAATGAGTGACTCCACTGCATTTATGATTACTGATGTATTAGTTACTTCAGCAACAACTGGTTTAAGTAGTGGCGCTAAAGTAAGCGGAGTCAATATGGCCGCTAAGACTGGTACCTCAAGTTATACTGACGAAGAAAAAGAAAAATACCATTTCCCAGCAGATGCCGTTAAAGATGCTTGGGTAGTCGGATATGACCCAGAATATGCCATTTCCCTATGGTATGGATATGAAGATGCTAAACAAGGATACAATACCAATATTCAAGCCGTAAATGGCAGAAGTAGCTTATTCAAAGCAATTGGTAATGCTGTATTCAATAAGAATGGACAAAACTTTGAAGTGCCAGACAGTGTTGTTAAAGTAGCAATCGAAAAAGGAAGTAGTAACCCAGGAGCCCTTGCTAGTAGTAATACACCAGCTGATCAAATCACTTACGAATACTATAAGAAAGGTACTGAACCTACCGAAACTTCTTCTAAATACAACAGATTAGATACACCTACTGGATTAAAAGTAACTTACTCAGAAGCTAAACAACAAATTTCTATTACTTGGAACAAACAAACTACCCCTACTGGAAACGATAGTTACGGTTCATTCGGATATAACGTTTACTACGGAAATGTTCTTTTAGGATTCACTACCGAAAATAGTTATACCATCGATGCCAACACCAATATTTCAGGAACATACCGAGTCGTTGCTACCTTCCAAAATTACAGTGCTAACCAAAGTGAAGCCGCTGTATATGAATTCAAATACGAACCATCTGGAGGTAATAGTGGAAATACCGATGATAATAACGATGAAGAAGAAACAGAAACTGTCGATGAAAGTAAAATTATCATTTCCCTTAACGGTACAAATCCACAAACGATCAGTGCGACCTCGATCTATACCGATGTCAGCAATCCTGTCACTATCCGGGAAAACGGTACTGTAATATCTACTAGTCAATATACCGTAAAAACAACTTACAAAGATCCATCCGGAAAAGAGATTACCGGTATTAGTGGTAGCACAGAAAACCCACTTGCTAGTGGAACTTACACCATTACATACACCATCACGTATAAAGGAAAAACATTAAAGAAAACCGCAACTAGACAAGTGATTGTACCATAAATTAACCTCTGCTTAATGCAGAGGTTTTCTTATTCTAAAAAAAGAAAAAATGAGAAATCAACATAAACAAACAACCCGCAAAAAAAGAAGAATAAGTTACTTTTTTCTTTTGATAAGACAACGATTCTGGTAACAATTCACACCCTGCGATATACATCATTAAGCCACCAATAAAAGCATATAAAACTCCCATCATGACATCACTAACAAAGTAAGATAAAAAGAGTAATGCCAAAATTGCGCCAATCGGTTCCGAAATAGCGGAAATAAACGTATACTTTAACGCTTTTCGGCGACTACCAGTACTATAATAAATAGGAATAGAAATACTAATTCCCTCTGGAATATTATGTAACGCAATCGCAATTGCTAGATGAAGTCCCAACCTAATATCTTGATTTGAAGTAATATAAGTAATCATCCCTTCTGGAATATTATGTAACACAATGGCTAAACACGAAAAGATACCTACTCGATAAAGATGATAATTCTTTTGATTAAAAGTACTCATATCCAAGTTGGGTAAATAATGATTTAGTCCTAGAGAAAATAAAACCCCAATCCCAAAAAATAATAACAGAATTAATAAAGCTGGCAAAACGTAATAAGAAGATCTTAAAAAAGAAAAAGACGTAGGCAATAAATCTACTATGGAAATCATCATCATCACACCACTCGCAAACCCCAAAGAAGTAATTAAAATCTGCTTAGAATACTGACGCTTAAAGATCAAAAAAGTACCCAATAACGTAGAAAAACCAGCTAGACAAGTAATCAAAAAAGGATTCATACCCTCACACTCCTACTTAAGTCATTACTAGTATATGAATCCTTTTTCCTTTATAGATTATTTTTATTTAGCTTTTGGTTATACTTACATACTTCTCGCATCTTACAATGATCACATTCTGGCTTCATTGCCTTACAATGATACCTTCCAAATAATACCATTTGATGATGTCTTCTAGCCCAATTCTTCTTAGCATACACTTTTTGAAGCTTAGCTTCAACTTCTGAAACATCATCACTCTCTTTACAAAAACCTAATCGTTTACTTACTCGCTCAACATGAGTATCTACCGCAATCGCAGGATAATCATAAAGATTAGACAATACTACATTTGTAGTTTTTCTTCCTACTCCAGGCATCTTTTGTAAGGAAATTGGGTCGTTAGGAACATGACCACCATAATGATTAACCAACACTTTCGCTATCTCTTGGATAAATACTGCTTTCTTATGAAAAGTACCAATCGGACGCAAAATCTTTGCAACTTCTTCTAAATTAGCTTCAGAAAGAGCTTCTAAAGAAGGGTATCTTTCAAATAACACCCGAGTTACTTGATTAACTCTTTTATCCGTTGTCTGCGCACTTAATACAACCGCAATCAATAACTCGTAATCTTTACTATATTCTAATTCACAACGAGGATTAGGAAAAAGCTCCTCTAAATACTCTTCAAACAACTTAACTCTGTTCGCTTTCTTCATCGTCAAACCAGTCATAATCAAACAACTCCAACTTCTTACTTTCTTTCTTTTCTTCCATAAAACGAGACTTCGCTTTCTCGACATCCGCACTCGTTTTATAACCCTTCTTCGTCCAATCATATAAGATTTTATCCATATAACGAAGATTGGTTACCCCATTAAATACTGTCTCTTTTAACGCTGCAGAAACTAAATCCTCACTGACACCACTTTCTAACCAAGATTTAATAATCTCGTACTCAATCGAAGTAAGAGGTCGCGCAAAGCCTTCTTCGATTTTCTCATAAATTGTTTTGGTAACAACAGGATCTTCTTCGTTAAACTCATCAATCAAAATTTGCGAAATTTTCTCATAGAAGCGCTCCAAAATAAGATACTCTTCACGAATCCCCTTTTCATTTTTTATCACATCTAAACTAACTAAACCCTTTTCACTAAGATCATCACTAAACGTCATCACTTCTTCTAATGATAAATTTAAATCTTTTCCTAACTTCTCAGGATTAAATACAATTCTTTCTCCCAAATTCATCAAATAAATCAAAAATATAAACTCCTCTAAAGAAAGAGAAAACTTATCCCGTAACTGAAACAAGTAAAGAGGAACTACAAAATTTCCCTTTTTCAACAACTCTAACAATCGATTAGACTTCATTATTCTTCCTCCTTTTGGCTTCTATTATATAATTAATTTTAGAAAAAGTACACAATCATTGTGTACTACCATAATGTTCATCGATATAATCCAATAAAACTTGATGATCATTTACTAATTCTAAATCCAAGATCTTATTTTCTAAATCATCTAAAATATCTCGAATATATTTACCTGGTGTCCTTCCTAAAATTTGCGCTATTTCTAAACCATCAACCGCAATTTCATTACGACTTTTAATCGGTAACTGATTATATTGATAACTGACATCCTTCTTAGAAATTCCTTTAAGCTGAGCCGCTAAACTATTTACATATAACCCATATTGATAAAGTACTCGATGATTTAAATTATTCAATCTTAAAACTGTCTGAATATTCTTAATCAACGACTTTTCATTATTCGTAAAAGGATATATTCCTACTACATCTAATTGAGCCCAAATACCAACCAAATCATCTAATAAAATAACATCTTTTAATTTGGAAAGCTCTAATTCTTGATCTAATCCTAACTCAAGTAGTAAATGAATACCATAATCAGCATAGACACTAGAAAATATCTTATCTAATTCCTCTTTTTTCCGTTCATAAGAAATTTCTTTTAATAAATGTTTCGTTCTAAAAATAGCTAGTTTAACCTCTTCACTCAATTGAAAATTCAACACTGTCGCAATTCGCACTGCTCTTAAAATACGAAAAGCATCTTCTGAAAACTTCAAGAAGCTATCCCCTACCGTATGAATAATTCTCTCATCTAAATCTTTCTTACCATCAAAAAAGTCTAAAATTACACCATCTTTATCCATACATAAAGTATTAATTAAAAAATCTCTTCTTTTTAGATCTTCACGCAAATCATCAATATATTCAAATTCTAATGGTTTACGATGTTGATAATAAGTATACTCTTTACGAAAAGTAGTAATCTCAAAGCGAATATTTTTAATATTAACCGTTACTGAACCATATTCTTCTTTAGGAAGACAAGCATCTTGAAAAATATCACGAATATCTTTAGGTCTAGCATCTGTACAAATATCGACATCTAATGAATCTATACCTAATAAATAATCACGAACAAAACCGCCAACAATATATGCTTTAAAGCCATTTTCTTCAATCCTATTCAATAACTTAAGTGCAGTATCTAACAACTGGCATCACCTACATAAACATTATACCAAATTAACAAGTTAGAAGCTAGTATCATCCCTAAAAATAAGAAAGAAGCAAAAAAAATCAACTGACGGTTAATGGTCAATTGATTATTCTTCTATTAATTAAGAGCGTCTTTCAAAGCAGAGCTTGCTTTAAATTTAACTGATTTACTAGCAGCAATTTTTAAAGTTTCACCTGTTTGAGGATTACGACCTTCACGAGCAGCTCTTTCACCTACTGAGAAAGTTCCAAATCCAGCAACAGATACTTTATTTCCACGTACTAATTCATCAGAGAAAATCTCAAAAAGTGCATCGTATGCGCGAGTAGCATCTGCCTTTGTTAAACCTGCCTTTTCAGCCATTGCTTCTACTATTTCTACTTTTTTCATTGTTAAAAACCTCCATCTATTTTTTTAAGCACTACACTATGCTTACATATATAAAATAGCATGTTTCCTCAACAAAAGCAATAAGATTGATAAAAAAAGACAAGAAAATTCGGGGTTTAATTACTAATTTCCTGAATCAATGCTTCATAAAGTAAATCAACGACATAATTTGATTCTACTAAATGATACTTTTCAATCATCAAACGAATCACATCGTCACTAAATTCCATACTCAAATAAGGAAATATTGCCTTTTTTTCATTAGTAAGATCAGCCAAGTAGTTTTCGGTATATCCATTATCCATAATTAATAACGGTAAATCTTCACTCCAATTAGAAAAAGAATCTAATAACTCTTGTGTACTTTCTACATAATGAAAAGAATCAGGATCGTAACTAATAATCGGAAGCAACTCCTGAATGGGTACTTTATCTTCTTTTAAACGATAATCAAAGCGATCTACTAATTGTAACCCTTCTAACTTCAACGCCGAAAGCTGAATAATTTCCCCATTTTCTTTTGTCGAAGCGGTAGGAATCAATTCTAAAATAATATAACGATCTTTTTTTAAATCTAACATAACACTTCACCGTTAATCACCATATCAGAAAAACAAGAAAATGTCAAAGCTTCTAATATTTTTTATCCTAGTATCATACCAAAAACTAGGTAAAAAAATAACTGGATTTTAATATTTACCTTCAATTAGAAAAACATCTATATTCTTCATGGAACATGTAATCCGTTAGGTGGAGCCTAACTTCAAGTAAGAAGGAAGATGATAAAATGAGTAATAAAGACTACTTGATCTTTTCTTTAATCTTAATTATCTTCCTTCTACTATTTTTACAAATCCACGTATTAATATTAAAAAAATCCACCTAACTCATTCTATGAGTTAGGTGGAGACAATAAAACCTGGTAACACTTAACATCAAAAGAATTAAGTGTCCCTTTTTTATCAAGTTTCCGTGATACATCATCATCACATAATCGAAGATTCCTTACAATCAATATAATCGTTTTTTACAATACCTATAATACAATCGCAATCATATTATTAGAGCCTTTATTGACAATTTTAGTAAGAGTATTTTGTAACTTAAACCGAATATTGTCTGGCATCATCATTAATTTAGATTGAATTCCTTCTTGAACAATCACATCTAAACTACGACCAAATATCTCACTTTTCCAAATATTAGCTGGATTTTCATCATAATCTTTCATCAAGTAATCAATTAATTCTTTACTTTGTAATTCACTACCGATAATTGGCTCAAAAGTACTGTTTACATCAACTCTAATCATATGTATAGATGGGGCTGTAGCTCTAAGTTTTACTCCGTAACGTGGACCTTGCTTCGTAATTTCTGGTGTATCTAACTTCATGTCCTCTAAAGTAGGAGAAGCTACGCCATAACCCGTTTGTTTGACCATTTTTAAGGCATATTTTATCTGATCATATTCCTTTTTTGCCTCGTTGAAATCTTGAAATAACGATAGTAATTCGGCCTTATTGGTCACATCAATTTTAATAATATCCGTAAGTACTTGGTTATATAAATCAGCAGGCGCTTCTAAATTGATCGTCACTTCCCCAGTTGCGGGATCAATTTCTGAAAGATAAGATTTAGAAATCGTTTCAATACCTAAGAAATGTTGATTAATCTTTTCCACATCTCGTAGTTTATCCACCTCGACAACACTCTCACGAATTGCTTGAATATATCCTTTTTTTATTTCATTTTTAGGATTTAAAATAGCAATCCATTCTGGCATATTTACTTTAACCTCTAAAATTGGAAATTCGTATAAAGCTTCACGTAAAATATCATACATATCCTTTTGATTCATATTTTCGATATTCATAGCTAAAACAGGAACATCATGCTCACTACGTAAATTTTCGCAAATTTTTTCCGTATCAGGAAGCATCGGATGAGTAGAATTGACGATGACGATGAATGGTTTACCTAATTCTTTTAATTCCCGAATCACCCGAGATTCTGCTTCTAAATAATCACTACGTTGAAACTCACCAATCGATCCATCAGTCGTAACAACAATCCCAATTGTCGAATGATCTCGAATCACCTTTTCTGTTCCTACTTCAGCCGCTTCACTAAACGCAATTGGTTCATCATACCACGGGGTTTTAACTAGACGAGGACCATTCTCATCTTCTGCCCCCTTAGCATTATCAATTAAGTAACCTACACAGTCAATCAACCGAATATTACAACTGAAATCATCGATATTAATCTTTGCGGCATTGTTAGGTACAAACTTAGGTTCGGTAGTCATAATTGTCTTTCCGGCTGCACTTTGTGGCACCTCATCTAATGCCCGTTTTCGGTCGTATTCATCCTCGATATTAGGAACGATTAAATTTTCGACTACTTTCTTAATAAATGTACTTTTACCGGTTCTAACCGCACCAACAACTCCCAGATAAATGTCTCCCCCTGTACGAAGGGCAATATTTTTAATAATTGTATTTTTATCCATCACATTATCACACTCTTTCTCTTTCAATTAACTATATGAAAAGAAAAAGAGATTATACCTATACTTTTAAATCATCTTATCTACATCGGGAATATTATCTTTTAAGATCGCATTTACAATTTTATCTTCTTTTTCTTTACTCACTTCTTTTCCCGTAATACCACTAATTTCCTGAACTAGTTCATGAAGAACTTTCTCATCCTTCATATTGGAATTTTGAAGTTTAGAAGCAAGAGATAGAATTGTTTCTTTGCTAACTCCTGATTTATTTTCTACTTTTTTAAAAAAAGAATCACCTAACATAAAAAAACCTCCTACCACATTATATGTAAGAGGAATCTTTTCGTATCTTAAATATCATATTTCTTTTTACCTAGTTTTTTTTCGTACTTCTCACGTCGCTTTTGAAACTCTAAACACTGTCTTCGATAAACTTCTTCTGGTACTTGATGACGTTGATACCTTTCATCTAAAATCTTCTGAGCACGATCTAATCCTTCTAATTCTGTCTTAGGATCTTTTCGATCTAGAAACCAACCTAACATGCTTTTTCCTCCTTTTTATCATCGATAACCGCAACAATCTCATCTCGCCACTTTTCTAGCGATGAATTCATAATTAAAAACTCAATATTCACCTTATTATTTAAATAAGTATGACAAAGGTAAATACCTACCTTATCTTTAGTATAATATAATTCATAACCAAAAAGATAGGCTTTAATAATATTTTGAAATATAGTTTCGTAAACAGAAATAATATTTTTAGAAGGAATACCTAAATTATAGTATTGTTCATATCCAGTTTGTTCAACTTTGATATGCATACCACAACTCATTCCCTCTTCTAGTTTTACCGAATAAAATTCAATTAGACCAGAAATATTTTTCCCAACCGATAAGATTTGTTCAATAAACTCTAAAACAAGACCACTTCGCTCTTCAGCAATAGAGATAGCTTCCTGTTTTTTCATCAGGCATCATCCCCTTTATTTTTAAACTGTAATACGATAGGAGTGCCTGTAAAATCGAAATTCTCGCGAATTTTATTTTCTAAATATCTCTCGTAAGAGAAATGAACTAAACCTTTATGATTGACTTGAAAAACAAATTTTGGAGGTTTAATCCCCGCTTGATGAACAAAATAAATCTTTAACCGTTTTCCTTTATAAGAAGGTGGCAAGTTAAGGGCATAGCTATCATTGATCACATCGTTTAATACACTTGTCTTAACCTCACGTTGAATGTTTTCCGCTACTTTTAAAACTTCTGGCATCAAAGTATGAATTCTTTTTTTCGTTAACGCCGATAAGAACACAATAGGGGCATAACGTAAAAACTGAAATTCATTACGAAGCATCGTCGTATATTCTTTAATATTAGGGTTTTCTACGGTATCCCATTTATTAACAACAAGAATTAAGCCCTTACCTTTTTCCAAGGCATATCCAGCTATATGCTTATCCTGCTCAATTACCCCTTCTTCCGCATTAATAACAAGTAGACAAATATCACTTCTGTCGATGGCCTTTAAACTACGAAGTAAACTATACTTTTCAACGCTTTCAAAAACTTTACCTTTTTTTCGCATACCAGCTGTATCAATAATAACAAATTCTTCATTATGATATTTAAATACCGAATCAATAGAGTCACGTGTAGTACCAGCTACATTACTAACAATAACTCGTTCTTCATTTAATAACGCATTAATCAAACTACTTTTTCCAACATTAGGTCTACCAATAACAGAAAATTTTACTCTCGTATCTTCTTCTTGTTTCTCATCTACGGGAAAATCCCTAACAATCGCATCTAATAATTCATAGATACCAGTATTATGCTCTGCACTAATTGGAATATATTCTGAAAAACCAAGTTCATAGAAATCATAAAGATGATGATTAGCTTGTTTATTATCTACTTTGTTAATCGCTACAATAACACGTTTACCACTCTTAAATAACATGGAACTAACTTCCTTATCATTAGCGGTTAAACCCTCTTTTCCATCGACAACAAAAACCACGACGTCACTTTCTTCAATCGCAATTTCTACTTGAACTTTAATTTCGTTTTGAAAAAGATCTTGACTAACATCAATTCCTCCCGTATCAATCAAGGAAAAATGGTAATCACGATACTTGACTTCCCCATAAATACGATCTCTTGTTACTCCGGGATGATCTTCAATAATCGATACCTTAGTACCAATTAACTTATTAAATAATGTACTCTTTCCTACATTAGGACGTCCTACTAAGGCAACAGTTGGATATTTCATGACGACACCTCCATATAACTGTACCTATTTTACCATAAAATCATCAAAAAACCCAGTTATTTTTCATGAGAAAGCATGACTAAACAAAAACCATCATAAAATACATTGGTGATAAATAATGAAAATAATCGCGCAAAAGAGCGATACGATGAATAGTGAAGACTTTTTTCACAAGGCACTATCTACTAATTATATCGATGGAATTAATTTAAATGTCGCTCTAACTAAAGATAACCAAATCGTTGTTTTTAACAATACCTCAGTTAGTGATGCGATCGTAAACACCATTGATAACTCAACATTAAGCGAATTAAATAATTACGATATCATTACATTAGAAAATACTCTAAACAAATTAAATCAAGAAAATACCACCAAAGATATCTACATTAACGTAATTCCTTTTAAAACAGGAGTCTTAACAGATGAAAACATTCAACAAACCGTAACCAAAATGAATCTTTATATCGATACCCTTAAAACAATTATCGATAACTTTACTCGTTTAACGATTCATGTTCACAGTCTAAACCGTAACCTAGTATCGATGTTAAAAAACAAATTAAAAGATAACCAAGTAGGTTTTGTGATCTATACCGGAGATTTAAATTTTATTGACGTGGACTATTATGTCTTTACCATGAATGTCTATGATGAAGCCATTATCGATCAACTACTTAGAAAAAAGAAAAAGATTTTAATTTATATTCATTCTGAGTATTATCTTTCCGTTGTCTACCAAGGATTCTTAAAAGAACAAGAAAATGAAGTAGCAACCAAAATGATCGATAAAATCGCAATTATCAGCAACTACCCAGAAATTATCTATAAACTATTTAAAACTTAATACTTCTCCACTAATACCCAATGTTCAGTAACTTCTTTTGCCTTCTTCCCATAGACAAGCTTTCCATGTTCAAACAAATCAACCCTATCCTCTAAATCATCAAAGTTAACATAGTATTTTCCTTGATAATACCATTTTTTGCCAGACAGATAGGAAGAATCTTCAAACTCGTAAAGAAAAATACTATTAAGCAATAGTTCAACATCAAAATCTACTTTTCCAAGTGATGATAAATGTTCAAATTCTAAAATAGTTACTTTCTCTTTCCAATACACCAAAAGATGATAAGAACCAGTAAAAGTACAATGATAAACTTTTTCTAAATGTTTACCTATCATCTTAATAAACAATAAAACTGCTTCTTCATTCATCAAACGAACTTCATCATAATAAGTAATCACAAAATGATCTAGATCACTAAACTCTACCTTCAAATCGATCACCTACCATATCATATGAAAATAGATAATTTTTGGCAAAAAGAAAAACAGCTAGATCATCTCTTCTGTTAATTCTTCAATCTTTTTTAACACTTCTTCTCTACCTAATTTAGTTAGGCTAGAAAATAAAATCAAATCATCTCCGACAACCAAATCTAAAGTATCTAAAATCTGTTTCTTATTCTTCTCCATCTTACTAGAAGGAACCTTATCTACTTTAGTCGCAATGACAGAAACTGGAATATTATAATATTTTAGAAAATTATACATGAGTAAATCATCTTCCGTAGGCTTATGCCTGAAGTCAATTAACATAAATACTCTTCTTAACTCCTCACGTTTTTCTAGATACTCTTCGATCATTTTTCCAAATTTTTCTTGCGTTCTTCTATCTACTGCTGCATATCCATAACCTGGTACATCAACCAAATAGAAACTACCGTTTACAAGATAGAAGTTAAGAGTCTGTGTCTTACCAGGACGGGAAGAAATACGAGCAATATTTTTACGATTAACTAAACAATTAATAAAACTACTTTTTCCCACATTACTTCTTCCAACCAACATAAATTCTGGCAATCCACCTTCTGGATATTGACTACGCCTAACTGCGCTAATCGTCAAGGAAACGTCACTAATTTTCATGAATCTTTTCCCTCCTTATCTTGAATATATTCTTGGCAAGCACGATCTAACTCACCGACTAATAGTTTGGCTTCTTCTAATGAAGTCACTCTAGCCCCTGATGCATACTTATGTCCTCCACCATGATAGTGTTCAGCTACCGTATTAATAACAGGTCCACGAGAACGAATATTAATCTTAATGATATCGTTCTTTTTATCTTCTGAAATCATCACCCATACTAATACTTCATCAATATAATTAAAATTATTTACCATGTTACCAGCTGAACCAACATCGGCATTAAACTTACTTAAAATCTCACTTGTTAATTCAACATAACCAACACCATGTTCAGTAACTTTCATATTCTGACCGATATATCCTTGTAAACGTACCTCATGAAGAGGACGCATATAAAGATTTTGATACAACGAAGCAAGATCTAACGAATACTCTTTTAAAAGACGCGATACTAAGGAAAAAGTAAAGCGATCAGAATTAAATAAAAAACGATTCGTATCTGAAGCAAGACCGATAAATAACTTCTCAATAACCTCTTTATTTCGTTTTAACTTTGTTTTATAAAGCAACTGTAATACCATTTGACTAGCCGAAGAATTCTTATCATCAATCCATTCAAGATCACAGAATTCTTCAACAAATGGATGATGATCAATTTTAATCTTGTAATTAAATTTATCTACCTCAGGAGAATCTACTCGACGTTTATCAGGAGTATCGACCACAATAAGCAATGCTTTTTCATAGTCGACATCCTCTAACTTATCTAAGCTTCCTAAATAAGAAAAACGTGCTCCTCCTGTTCCTACGGCCAAAACTCGTTTTTTAGGAAAAGTAAGTTGGATTGCTTCCTTTAACCCTAATTGACTAGCCATCGCATCAGGATCTACTCCTATATGCCTAGCGATCACAATCGTATCATGCTTTTTGATTGCTTTATAAATTTTTTTATACATAATTATCTTCCTATCTATTTTCTTCAATTAAAGAAAGAGTATCTAAAGCGATCATTAATTCTTCATTAGTAGGAACTACATAACAGCAAACACTAGAATCATCACTACTAATCTTAATCTCTTCCCCTTGAACTTTATTCTTTTCAAGATCAATTTTGATTCCTAGACAAGAAAGTTGTTTCATAATTGCTTCTCTTACTTGCCAAGCATTTTCACCAAGTCCTGCGGTAAAGCAAATAATATCTGCTCCGCCTAATTCTACATAATAACTGGCAATATAATTAACAACTGTTCTTACATACTTGTCAAAAGCTAACTTACATTGTTCATTTCCTGCTTCAATACCAGCATATACATCACGGAAATCACTACCATATTGACTTAAACCTAAGAACCCTGATTCCTTATTCAAAACATTCATGATATCTTCAACAGGTACACCTTCTTTATCCATCATATAAGGAATAATGGATGGATCGATATCTCCACTACGTGTTCCCATCATAATACCAGCTAGTGGCGTAAAGCCCATTGTCGTATCGACACATTTACCATTTTTAACAGCAGAAATACTTCCTCCACTACCTAAGTGACAAATGATCGCACGATAATCTTCTCTTCCTAATAATCTTGGAATTTGTTTACTGATATAACAGTGACTCGTTCCATGGAAGCCGTATTTTCTAACTCCATATTTCGTATACCATTCATATGGAACCGGATAAATATAACTGACTGGATCCATCGTTTGATGAAAAGCCGTATCAAATACCCCAACCATTAAGACATTAGGTAAAGCATTTCTTACTGCCTCAATTCCTAAAATATTAGCTGGATTATGTAAAGGGGCAAGTTCAGAATACTTACGTAAATCTTCAATGACTTCATCCGTAATCACAACAGAAGACTTATACTTATCGCCACCGTGAACTAAACGATGCCCAACTCCATCGATCTCTTTTAAAGATTTAATAATACCAAGTGTGACCAAACGATCAAGTAAAACTTCAACCGCTACTGTATGGTTAGGCATAGCTACTTCTTCTTTAATTTTTTCACCTTTATACTTAATCGTATAAAAGCTTCCCTCTAATGTTACACGTTCAAAATATCCAGAAGCAATACACTCATTTTTATCCATCTCAAACAAACTAAATTTAAGCGAACTACTTCCGGCATTAATAGACATTATTTTCATAGTTTTCCCTCTTTCTAACAATAACATTATACAATAAATAACACTATTTGAAAAGTAAAACTACGACGTTTAAATAGCCACCCCAAAAAAGAAAAATGACCCTTCCAGAAGGAAAAGATCATTTTATTTTATTTCTATTTTACCAAACATTTATTCTCTTCAGCCAACTCTTTAATTTCCCAGCCATATAATCTAGCAGAATTACCATATTGATCAGTAAAACTCACCTGTTCTAAAGCAGGAAATTGAGCTATTATTGAAATATCTTCAATAGGATTATCCTTGATTCCTAATTCTTCTAAACTAGCTAAATGTTTTAAAGGTGCAATACTAGTAATTTGATTTTCATTTATATCAAGATAACTAAGTTTAGAAAGTAAAGCTAAAGGAGTAAGATCTGTAATTTGATTATTATTTAAAAAAAGAAAATACAAATTAGAAAGTGAATTTAAAGGAGTAAGATCATCAATTTGATTTTTGCTCAAATCTAATACTCGTAAATCTGTTAAATTTTTAATTGGTGTAATATCACTAATCGAATTTTCATCTAAAGTTAAATGTACCAACTTTTTTAAATTAGCTAAAGGAGTAAGATCCATAATTTGATTATCACTTAACCATAAATTTTCTAAATTAACTAAAGAAGATAAAGTACTAATATCTGAAATATGATTAAACATCGCATTAATTTTTTTTAAATTTCTCAAATTAGCTAATCCTTCTATATCAGATACTTCATTACTAGCTATATCTAAAGTCGTTAAAGAAGATAGAGATTGAATTGGAGTAATATCCGAAATAGAATTGAATCCTAAATCTAACTCCTCTAATTTTCTAAAACCAGAAAGTACTTGAATATCAGAAATCTGATTAAAACTTAAATCTAAATGGATTAAGTTACTCAAATTACTTAAAGCGCTAAGATCAGTAAGGATATTACCACTTAAGTCTAATTTTTTTAAAGAAGTAAGATGAGATAATTCTTGAATATCTTGATCAGTTAAATTTAATTTTTTTATAGTCAGAGAAGTTAAAGAGGAAAGTCGTTCTAATACATCAGTATGAAAAACAAAATTATTAGAATATAATTCAGTTGGAATTCCTCCGATTAACGATAATTCTTTTAAAGCAGTTAAATTTTCCAAGAAAGATAAATCTGTTTTAGGAGAATGAAGTGCAATTGTTAATTTTTCTAAAGAAGTAAGATTAGCTAAAATATGATAAAGGTCTTCCTCTTGATTTTTAAACTCTAAACTAAGTACTTTTAAATTAGGTAACTGATTAAGAAAAGTTAAATCACAAGGTTCAAGAAGTTGGATCGACAATTCTTCTAAACCTTGAGCATGAACAAGTACTTTAGAAAAATAATCGAGATCGTCTTTAGAAAAAGTATCCACACCTTCAAATTGATCACTGAAATCTTTAATTTCAACACTTTTTAATTCTGGCATTGAACTCAATAAATCACTAATTTTCTGATAAATTTCCTCTGTACTCCAATCAGGAAAAGATTCTTTTATCTGACGAAGTTTAGCAGGATGAAGAAAAAAAGAATTTACACTTCCATCGAACAACAAATTTTTTAATGTGCCTTCTTCTTCTATCAGTTTTTTTCTTTCTAAATCCAAAGCAGTCTCTTCCACCACTTCAGATTCAGTTTTAGATTGATAAGTACATCCTGAAGACATTAATGTAATTCCTGTAGCTAATAAAAACGCGCTTAATGAATATTTTAAATTCTTTATATTCATAAACCACACCTCCAAAATAAATGAAGCTAGTGTACAACATAACTGTAAATAAGTCAATTTTCAATCTTAAAATATGAACAGAATAAAACGTCAAAATTCTAACTAAAAAGGAAAACAATATGTTTCCATATCATTTTCCTATTTAACTTTTCTTAATTGATTTCAAGTTTAGCTTTTACGATTCATTTTATTTAACGTATTTTTTTACTTTATCTTCTTCAGATTTTTTAGTAGTAGCTATTTGAGCTTTTAAGGCAATTGCTTCTAATCTAGATACCTCATCTACAGGAATCATTGTGCTAAGTAAACAACGCCCTTCTGGTAATACAGTAGGTAAATTAATAGTAGATAAAGCTTGCGTAATATTACGTGTCATCAGATTACCAGCACTAGTAAAGGCATAACATTCTCGATTTCCATCAGATGAGTTA
>DVKF01000005.1 GCA_018716115.1 Candidatus Alloscybalousia intestinigallinarum | reverse complement strand
GAGATGGAAAACTCATCAAAATACCATCCGTATTTCACGAATTTTTTCAAATTTTATCTTTTTTATAAAATTGGCAATCAAAAAGCAGTATATTTAAAATAAATATACCACTTTGTCAACAGTCTGAGATGTAAATAGTTTAATATTTATATCTTATTTTTTTGTGTAAATTAATTTACTAAGAATTTAAGTAAGAACGGCAAATTACAGAACTCTTAGATCTAACAAATTGACAGTTCAGTTTTTATTTCTATTATTAAATTAATTTAAGATGGAATCTATATAACAAACTTGATGAAATAATATTGTAAACAGAAGTCTTAAATTCAGAAATGGCTAAGTAATGAGCTTAGTATTAAGTGTAGATGTTTCTAAAATAATGTTATCTACAGAGTATGGTGAAGTATTAATCGAACCAAAAGGGGTTAAATATAATTAAAAGATTTTGACGATATAAAAAACCAAATCAATAATTTTAAATTAGATGATTTAACAATATTTCTGGAGTTAACAGGAATTTATCACTTACCAGTTGAGAAGTGAAATACCATGATTTATCAAAGAAAGATTTGTACGTAAATTTAAAAGCTATGACAGGGATATATTTTTATTTCACTCAATTAAATATCAGTTGTAAGAATAGCTATAAAAGATTAATTACTATTTGTTTCTCAGAATTTGAAGAAATATTTAAAGAAAGTAGAATTTATGAAGAACCAACTTTAAACTTTATAAAAATGTTCCCGCATGCTTGTGTTTTACAAGGAGTATAAGAGAATGACAAATGATTTAAAATTCTATGTAACAATAAAGAAAAGAAAAATTTTTTTAGATAAATAGTTACTAAACAAACTTGCCGTTTGAAAAAGTGGAGAAATACTACGAATTTTTTATACAGTCCAGAAATAGTACTTTCTTTTAAATCAGTCTTCATATTTGGTAAATTTTTTTAAAGTTTTTCCCTTTTAGGAATCATTGACAAAGCGTGATGCATATGATATTATTGCAATAACTCTTTGCACTGCATATAATACTACAGTACAAACTGAACAGGCCGTGATATTTGTCATGGGGTCGGGTCACTTACGTGACAGTGGAATATTACACCCACGGGACAGTAGTTGCTAATATACTGATTCGGGGTGTTTTTATATTTTTAAGAGGCACCCTACAAATTTGGTGATATGGAGTTATCTAAATTGTAGGAGGTACTTATGGAAAAGAATGAAAAGAATTTTTTAAAAAATATTACTGGATTATCGGCTGTCGAAGTGATTAATTCTAGGGAACGGTACGGTATAAATCGGTTGGTTGAAAAAAAGAAACAACCTTTAATTTTAAAAATACTTAGTATCTTTAAAGAACCGATGTTTCTTCTTTTGATTATTGCTGCAAGTATTTATTTTATCGTCGGTGAATATAATGACGGAATTATTATGTTAGTATTTGTATTTGTAATTTGTTTTATAGAATTTATACAGGAAGCAAAAACTGATAAAGCACTTGAAGAATTAAATAAATTATCCTCTTTAAATGTTAAAGTAATCAGAGATGGAAAAGAAGAGATTATTTCGAGTGAAGAGGTTGTTGTAGGGGATGTCGTAATACTTGAAGAGGGAGATAGTGTGCCAGCTGATGGTAAAATCTTGTATGTGCAAAGCTTAGGCGTTAATGAATCTTCTTTGACCGGAGAATCACAAATTGTTTATAAGAAATGTGAAGAAGACGAAAAAAATCATTTCAAATTAAATATGTGTTATTCTGGTACCAATGTAACAAATGGTTTAGGAATTATCGAGATAGTATCGATTGGAAAAAATACTGAGTTTGGTCGCATCGGGGAATCAATTAATAATATAGTTTTAGAAAAAACTCCACTCGGGAATCAAATAAATCAGTTAGTGTTTATCTGTACTATTATTAGTGGTATTGTATTTCTTATGACAGTGTTAATCAATTACATTAGTCATTCTGAATTGATCTTTTCTGAAAGAATTATCGAATCTATTTTATCAGGTGTTACTATAGCAATGGCTACTATTCCGGAAGAGATACCAGTAGTTCTAACAGTCTTTTTGGCTATGGGAGCTTGGAATTTAACAAAGAAAAAAATTCTAACTAGAAATATGAAAGCAATAGAAACTTTAGGATCTGTAAATGTTTTATGTACAGATAAGACGGGAACATTAACTGAAAATAAAATGGAGGTTCAAGATGTATATGAGTATGGTGCTACTTTTTTAGAAACTTCATATTTATCTTGTCCCGTTGTGGCATATGATCCAATGGAGATTGCTATAAAAGAATATTGCGAATCTAAAAATAATCTTAAGCATTATTTTGAAATTACTAAAGAATATGCATTTACTCCGGAAGCAAAAATGACAGGACAAATATGGGATAATCAACTATTGTGTGTAAAAGGGGCATATGAAAATGTTTTGCCTTTATGTCATTTAGATACGACAATTTATAAAAAAATAAAAGAAAAAATTGATGAATATTCTAATAATGGTTTTCGTGTCTTAGCAGTAGCGAAACAAGATCATATTACTGATGTTCCGAAAGATTTATTCGAGTCAAATCTAACTTTTGAAGGGTTAATCGCATTATATGATCCCCCTCGTTTTGGCGTTAAGTCGTCGTTAAGGGATTGTTATTCGGCGGGAGTTAGAGTAATTATGATAACTGGTGATAATGGAGATACTGCAAAAGCAATTGCTAAAAAGATAAATCTCGTAAATTATGAGAATGTTATTACAGGAAATGAATTAGAAGAAATGTCAGATGAGGATTTGTTTGAAAAAGTAAAAACTGTAAATATTTTTGCTAGAGTGTATCCAAATCATAAAATGAGAATAGTAACTGCTTTACAAAAAGCCAATAAAATTGTTGCTATGACAGGGGATGGAGTCAATGATGCTCCAGCTTTAAAAAAAGCTAATGTTGGAATTGCAATGGGAGAAAGAGGGACAAATGTAGCCAAAGAGTCTGCGGATTTAATTTTGTTAGATGATAATTTTAATACTATTGTTAAAGCAATTGAAAATGGAAGAAATATATATAATAATATTAGAAAAGCCATATCATATATTATAGCTATTCATATTCCTATCGCATTACTATCTTTGTTTGTACCATTGTTTAAACTTCCGACTTTGCTGTTGCCTATACACGTGATGCTACTTGAGTTATTAATTGATCCAACTTCATCCATTGTTTTTCAAAGAATAAAAGCTTCTAAAGATATTATGCATGAAAAGCCTAGAGAAATAAAAGAATCGATATTAACTTTAAAAACAGCGGTTAGTAGTATTTTACAAGGATTATTCATTTTTTTAGTAGTTTTTATTACCTATTTTGTTTTAATATATAATCATTTTAATATTAGTTTGTCTGTTACTGTATCTTATTCAGTTTTAGTATTGTCGATTATGCTTATTACTTATCAGTTAAGAAGTACTGAATTTACAATAAAAGCTTTTGTGAAGAGTTTCAAGGATAAGGTATCTTTGATTGTTAATCTTGGTGTTATTATCGGGTTAATATTATTAGTTTATACTCCATTCTTTAATAATATTGCTAATACTACACCTTTAACCTTAATGTGGTGGGGAATCATTCTCTTTTTGGTATTAATCGCCGTATTACCTTTTGATCTTGTTAAATGGATAAATAAAAGAAAGAAAAAAAATCAATAAAAAATCTTTAATTATTCCCTTTTTAATAGATAAAGTTAGCTAAGTGGAAAATTTTTCTTTTTTGGAATTGGTATTATCGGATATTTTCCAATATAATCTAGATTCGAAATCATCTATAAATTCTTTGTATGGTGAAATACTAAGACTTTACCATTTTGGTTAGTGATAATATTTTAGACTTTTAAATCATATAAACAATATATTTTATTGTAAAAAAGAAGATTGCAATCATGTAGGAATTTTAAGATGTTATTTATGAATTAGATAATTGGTGCTAGTAAAAATACGGCTAACGATAAGTGAAATTATCAGTCATTTACTGTGAGATGAGATTTGAAGTTATGGATTAACCCATAATTTGGGGGTTAAAAATTCGAAATAAGGTATTCAGAAAAGTTAAGGCTATTGATATATTCTATGAGTTTTTGTAAATGTAGAGTAGACTAAAATATATTCAAGAAGTTATATAAGCATTTATCAGAGGTTGTAACAGAAAAATTCTAAAAGTAAGGAATTTGTAGTGTGAAAGTGTTAGCAAAGTAATCGAGTAATTTCGGCAATTGTATCATATTGCCCTTTTTACATTGGCTTTTTTAGTAGTTAAATTTAATAATGATGAAGGTATTATTTCTTGTTTGTTGCCTTTTTATTGATCTTATTATTATACCTAGAATAAATGAGTGGGATGGTTATGGAACAATAGGTTATGTTCCATCTTCAAGGTATTCAGCGCAAATAAATAAGTGCTACGACATGGAACTTTGGTAAATATCAAGAAACAACTTATAGAGATGAAAATGGAAATAAAGTGGCAGAATCAACTCCTTTTGATTGGGAAGCGATTAGCGATACAACAATAAAAGATAAGAATGGAAATAAGACAAAGATAGAACATTGGAAATTTTAAAAATAAAGTTATCTGAATATAATTTTATTATAGAAGTTATATCATAAATTTTTGATTTGTCTTTTTTAAATATATTTTTTAAGGGAGTCGAAAGACTCTGTTTTTTGTTTAATTAATTTTATTAGAAATGCTGTAAATATTTACTTTTGTTTTAAAGGTATGTCAGAGTTATTCATTCAATTGTTTTACGGTTAATAGTCTTTCTTTTTTTCTTGTGGTATACTATAAATAAAAGTTTGAACAGTAGGTGATAATATGAATAATTTGTTTGATTCAGATTCAGATGAACATTATGAGTTTAAACCATTAGCTGAAAAGATGAGACCAACTACTTTGGATCAATTTTTTGGTCAAGAGGAAATTGTTGGTGAAGATTCTCCAATTCGGAAAATGATTGAGAATGATGCAATTACTTCAATGATATTTTGGGGACCACCTGGGGTTGGAAAGACGACTTTAGCTAAAATCATTGCGAGACAGACGAATTCTTTATTTTATGAACTTTCCGCAGTAACTGCAGGAGTTAAAGAAATTAAAGAATTAATTGAGATTGCTAAATTTAATAAAGCTAACGGAAAAAAGACAATTGTTTTTGTTGATGAAATTCATCGCTTTAATAAAAGTCAACAAGATGCTTTTTTACCCCATGTAGAAAATGGTAATATTATTTTAATTGGGGCTACTACTGAGAATCCTTCTTTTGAAGTGAATTCTGCTTTATTATCTCGTACTAAAGTTTATGTATTAAAGAGTTTATCTAAGCAAGATATTTTTCAGATATTGCAACGGGCGTTAAAAGAAACCTATGAATATAAAAGGGTTCAAATTGATGATGAGTGTTTAGAAATTATTGCGGATGTTAGTCATGGGGATGCGAGAACGGCATTAAATACGTTAGAAAACGTGATTAATATTACACCGGTCAAGAAGAATAAGAAAATAATTACTAAAGAGACTTTAGAACATTCTTTGCAAAGCAAGGTGTTTTTGTATGATAAAAAGGGCGAAGAACATTATAATTTGATTTCTGCCCTTCATAAATCGATGCGAAATAGTGATCCTGATGCGGCTCTTTATTATTTAGCGCGGATGCTAGAAGCAGGAGAAGATCCATTATATGTTGCTAGGAGATTAATTCGTTTTGCTTCAGAAGATATTGGTTTAGCGAATCCTAATGCTTTGCTTCAGGCAACTAGTGCTTATAGTGCTTGTCATTATAACGGAATGCCGGAGTGTAATGTGAATCTTGCGCAAGTAGTTGTCTATTTGAGTCTAAGTCCTAAATCGAATTCTTTGTATACCGCATATACAGATGCAGCAGAAGATGCTAGAAATACAATGCAGGAGAAAGTTCCTCTTCATTTGAGAAACGCAGTAACTAAGTTGGATAGTGAATTGGGTAATGGTAAGGGATATCAATATGCTCATGATTATGAAAATAAAATTACGGCCATGCAATGTCTTCCAGACAGTTTAAAAAATAAGAAATATTATCGGCCAACAAGTAGTGGTCATGAAAAACAGTTTGCTGATATATTACAAAAAATTGAGACATATAAGAATAGTCTTTAATTGATTTGAATTTTAAGTTAAGTGGGGAAATACATTGAAAAGTAATAAATTAGAAAATTTAGTTTGGCTTGTCTTTATGGGGCTTGGCGTATTATTTATTTTATTAGGAACAGTAATTTGTTTACCAGTTTTTCGCTATGATCACAAAATAGAAACAACAGGTGTTATTACAGAAATTATTCCCTATCATAGTTATTCTGGTGATACTGATTATCATGTTTATGTTTCTTATCGTGTAGGAGATAAGGAGTATGAATCAGAGTTGAATAGTTATTCTTCTAGTTTTTATGAGGGTAGCGAAATACCAATTTATTATGATGAGAAAAATCCGAATAAAATTGGGGTAAAGTCGCTAGATCTTTTAGTTTTGTTATTTCCAGGCTTTGGGTTGCTCTTTCTAATCATTGGCGGAGTAGGAATTTGGATAAAAAAATATCAAAAGAAAAGAGAAAACAAATTAAAAACTTATGGAGAAAAGGTGGAAGCTAGATATTTAGAAACTGTACTTAATAGAGGGTATCGGTTAAATGGTAGACACCCATATAATATTATTTGTGAGTGGGATAACCCAATAGATCATAAAAAATATATATTTAAAAGTAAGAATTTATGGTTTGATCCAGTAAATTTGATTCAAGAAAACAAGATTACTACTTTTTTTGTGTATTTAGATAGAAAAAATATAAAGAGATATGTTATAGATATTGATTTTTTAGTCGATAAAATAGTTGATTTAAGATAGGAATTGTTTTGACTTTAATAGTCAGAATTTTTTTGTGGAAAGATTTTCCAATTTTTGAGAATAATGAAGAGATGTTTGGTATAATAGTATATATAATCCCGATAGATAGTTGTATATAGAAATGGTTAGAAAGTTTTCTTGTAGGAGTTAAATTTGATTTGCTAGAATTAGGGTAAAGGTAAGTAAGAATTGTTTTTTATTGAAAATTGTTACTGGATTAGTTTTGGATTATTGCTGTTTTATATTTGGAGAATTGGCAATAGAAAAGTTCATTTTAATTGAGCGAATTATTCTCAATATATTTTGTTTTGAAAGACTGTAGTCAAGTAGTAATTTTGTATAGAGATAAAAAATAAGGATTTACTTTTATTTATCTTTATGATTTTATCAAGGAACATATTGCCAATAATTTAGTACAGTATTATTGGGGTAAAGGTTAGAGGAAAGAAGGAAAAGGTATGATTTGTCCAAAATGTAAACATGAGACAGAAGCAGTTAAATTTTGTGGTCATTGTGGGGCACTTTTAACGGAGTATATTGAGGAGAATCAGAAGAAGCAGGACGAGAAAAAATATCGATTGAAATTTAGAATTTCTTTAGTATTGATAATTGTTTTTGTGATCGGGGTAGGAGCGGTTATGGGAACAAGTATGTTTTTTTCTGTTAGAAATTTTAATCGTTATCAAGATAAAGAAGAAAGTAAGAAAGTTGAGCCTCAATATGCGACAGAAGACGATGAACCAATTGTAGAAACATATAGTGGGGATTTAGAATTTACAGATGAAGAGAAACAACAGGATTTAGATGATGATGGTTTAAGTACTTCTCAAGAACTTGAGCTTGGAACAAATCCAATTTTTAAGGATACTGATGGAGATGGGTTGACGGATGGAGAAGAAGTGAATATTTATCATTCGGATCCGTTAAAATATTCTACTTCAGGTGATGATATTTCTGACTATTTGAAAGTAAAAAAAGGGTTAGATATCCATAGTGTTTATTCGGAAAAAGATATGCAGTTTGAAACAAAAACGGTAAAATCAACCGTGAAATTGATACCTTCTGATTTAGCTTCAGAGATAGATGGAACTTTTAAGGAGTATTCGAAAGATACTAGAGTAGGTGCCATCGAACGAACTTTTAGTGTTTATTCTTTTATTGGAAAAATTGAGTATAAAGTAGAAGAAAAGAATGCTATATTACTAGTTGAATATAATGGTAAATATCAAGAATTTGATCGTTACGATTTAAAGAATGGTGTTCTTACTATTGATATTCAAAGTGATGAAGACTGGGCAAAGAATTTTGTCATTACGACTAAATCTAATTATCAACAATATACTGAACAAGGAGTTGAAGATTAATGAAACGTTTTATTAGGAAGAATATTAATATTATTTTGTCAGTACTTGTTGTTTTGAATTTTCTTTTCTTTTATTTTACTTTTCTAGGAGGTAATTCTGAAAAAAGTGTAACGGCGAAATTTGAGAGTGAAAACGGAGTTGTTGAGCATATATCGGTGGATTATAAGGTTTTTGGAAATCCTCTCTCTAAAGTAAAAATTACAAATTTAGATGATAAAGAAGCTAATATTAATGATGTTGCGGCTAAGGTGGGAAGTTCGTTTGATATTTCTGGAAATTTTAGTAATACTCAATTAGATAAAGCTACAATAACGATAAAGTATGATAAAGACAAACTTCCAGAAGGAACTAATGAAGAAGATTTATCTATTTTCTGGTATGATGAGGAAAATAACGAAGTGGTTAAGATGCCTTCGAAGGTAAATACCAAGAAGTCTACAGTGACAATGACTACGGATCATTTTAGTGAATATACCCTAGGTGATGGTGCGATGTGGGATGAGATCTGGGAAAAAGACATGGCTAAGATTAGAGAAGAAAATACTACTTTTAATGTAGCTTTTGTCGTTGATGATTCTGGTTCTATGGGGCAAAATGATCAGACGGATAAGCGGTTATCTTCTACATTAAATGCCATTACGTCGCTTGGTGATAAAGATAAGTATTCTATTATAAAATTTTCTTCTTCGGCAACAGTGATTCAAGATTTTACTTTAGATAAAACTTTAGCTAGTGACGCATTAGAAGCATTTAAAAGCAGTGGTGGTACCAATATTGTTTGGGCGGTAGAAGAGGGAATTACTTTATTAAAAGAAGAAAATAGTGATTCAGAAGCGCAAAAAATAATCATTTTATTAACGGATGGTGTAGATTCTAATTTAAATAGAGAAAAAGAAAGCTTAATCCGAGAAGCATCACGAGAAGATATTATTATTTTTGGGATCGGGTTAGGAGACGAATCTTTAAATTTTGATGCGATTAAAGCGGTTGCTGAGGGAACATCAGGCAGTTTTTATGAAATCAATAGTTCTGAACTTGCCAATATATTTGAAGAAATTACCAATTCTGTTGTCGGCGTTGATGGAGAAATTGATACTGACGGTGATGGAATTCCTGATGGAATAGAAACAGCTGGTATGAGAGATCAGTATGGTAATTTAATTGTAACTAATCCATATCTCGCAGATACTGATGGTGACGGTAAAAGTGACAAAGAAGAGATGGGAGAGTTAAAATATAAGGATAGTGGCGAAGCCTATTATGAAAGAGTATCTCATCCATGCCTTTATGAAAATAATTATGTTGAATTAAATAATGTTTATCCATTAGGACCTGATGAAGAGGCAATTGAAGTACATGATTCGGGATTTAGACAAAATGAAAATGGCTTTTCTTTTAGAAATTTTTCTTATAGCGGACATGGTAATTGTGCTGGTATGGCGGCTGTAGCTGAACAGATTTATAATGGTGCAATGCACTTAACGACTAATAGTAATGGAGAGTTAGTCTATGGGCATCATTTAGCGAAAGATAATTTTAGAAGTTTGATTGCTAATCGTAATCTTTATGATTTTAAATTGAATTATACGCCATTAAGAGCTCCATTAGGACCAGACGATAAAGAAGCGACTAGAATTTTAGACTTTAATCAATTAACTAGTCAGTTAGATTACGAAATGTTATCTGAAATCAACACAGCTTATTTAATTTCTAATCATGAAACTGGTAGTATCTGGGAACCGTTTAAAAAAATACCAGGTGTGTTAGGTGTGTTTAGCTTAGGTGACGATACAGTATCTTCAAATATGATTCAAAAGTTGTCTAATATCTTTGATAGTGGAAAGATTGTAACAGTAACCTTAATTAAACTTGCTTATGATGGTGATAAACTTTATCATGGTCACGATATAAATGCTTATGCTATTCAAAAAATGGATCAGGTTGGCAATGAGTATAGATTATATGTATATGATAATAACTATCCGTATAATCCATATTATATTGCTGATGGGCAAAATGGTAATACTTATATTACGTTACGAAAAAATCTTTTTGGTTCATATGGCTTTGAGTATGCGCCAACGGTAACTGGAACTGATAATATAGGCTATTCTTGGAATACTGCAGATAATTTTGTTGCTATCCGTTTTACACAAAATTATGAACAATTAGATTAGTTGCTTTTATGAAGAATGAAGAATTTGGCTAAAGTTTATGTTAAAGAATGTCAGGTATAGATTTTATTTTAATGAGACATAGAGTTAATAACGGTGCGCAGTAGAAGATTTTAAAGAAAAATGGAAAGGAAAAATAGAAAATGAAAGAGATAGAGAAAAATAATGAATCCCTTGGATCAGAAGAAGATCAATTTTTAGGATGGGATGCGATAACAAAGGAGTGCAATCGTGTATATCCTGATCAGAAAAATCCTAAACACTATGGCACCATTATTAGATGGCGATTAGGAGGAAATGATCCATTAGATGGTATTAGTGTTTATGAAGGACAAGATTATTGGCATTTTGTCACATACGGTTTGTCAGAACTATATGGTAAAGAAAGTAAAAATCCTGAAATTAGTGGCTATGGGATGGAATTTACTTTTAAATTAAAGAAAGATAACTATGAGGATACCGAGGCAGAAATTATGGGTATTTGTGGCATTTTACAAATGATTGCTCGCTTAACCTTTACTAAAGGTGAAATTTTTAATCCGTATGAGTATCTATATAGTGGTCAAACGGAAGGAATTGATACGAAGATGCGTTCTAATATTACTGGATTTATTACTATCCCTGATCCTGAATTTCAAGAAATTGATACGCCTAATGGAAAGCTACATTTTGTAGAATTAATTGGTGTCACTAATGATGAGTTGCAAGCTATTATGAATAAGCAGTTAACAGTAAAGGAATTATATCAAAAATTAGGAAGTGATGTTACGGATTATCATCGTAGTTCTCTTGTATAAAACATCAAATATGGAATTTAATTTTTCTTTTGTTCGTTTATTTATTCTTTGGTTGAATGATATTTTGTATGATTGAAATTAGATACTAAAGTTATTTTTTTTAGAAATTGGGATCTTAATCGTTATATCAAAAATAGTATAGACGGATAGTAGTTAGAATTGAATAAAGAAGATACAAAATAGTAAAAAGTTATTTATTAGATAAATCATAGTTATTTTTAAATGTTTAAAAAAAGAAGCAACCACTATTACATGTTTTAGTTGCTTTTTTTGTATCGAAATATGTTGTGTGTTGTTTATGCTTGATGATAATTATAAATATTTTATTTATTGGTAGTTTTATTTTTATATTCTTCTTTTAATATTTGATCGATTTCTTCAGGACTTTCTTTACAACCGTTATTAAGCCATTTTTTAACGATAGCGTTTAAACCTGCCATAAAAAACTCAATATGGTAGTCGATAAATTGGTCATCATACATGATTTTTGATAGGTTGGTATCATATTCTCGAATGATAAAATGTTTATCTTGATTAAGTTTGAAATAAGTTTTATAAAAGATTTGATTTTCTTTGATGTGGCGAAATAGTTTTAAAAAGTCATTAGAATTATTTTTGGTTTCACGTTCTTCCTGGTAAAGATAGGATACATCTTCTTCAATTTTTTTAACGATTTTATCGGCTAAATCGTATACATCTAAGTAGTTAGCGTAAAATGTGGAACGATTTAGATGTGCTTCTTTACAGATATCTGTTACTGAGATTTCGTTGATTTCTCTAGTTTGTAAGAAGTGAACGAATGTTCTCTCTATTTTTTCTTGTGAATTTTTTCTTCTTTTATTGTTAGGTGTGTTCATGTAATCTCCTTTATTCCAACAAATGTTGTTAAATTGATGGTTGTTTTTGAAATTATGATTAATTATACTAAAAATGTATTAAACAAACAAGTGTTGTTTAAATGAAAGGAGAAAATTATGGCAAAATCAAAGTTAGTAGAAGCAAATAAAAAAATTGAACATGCAGTTGTGGAAGGATATCAAAAAATCGAAGATACCGTCGTTGGTGGATATAAGAAAATTGAAAACGGTGTTGTCGATGGTTATAAGAAAATTGAGGATAAATTTGTTGATCAATTTTTAACAAAAGATGGCGAAACAGTAGAAGATGCGAAAAAGCGCCTTCAACAAGAAAAATGTGAAAAAAGAAATAGGATGTGATTTAAAATGAAAAAAGATACGTTATTGGAAATCATCTTAGGAACAATTGGCGGATTAATATTTGCTATTGGTATGTGCATGTGCTTAATACCAGAATGGGATTTATTTCAGGTTGGAGTAGTTGTTGCCATTATTGGTTTTATCGTATTACTTTGTATTATACCGGTATATCGTCAATCCCATCCTAAAAAGGAACATGCTCCCATTAATTGGGGAATTGTAATTGCTTGGATAGTTGGTATTATCGGAGCTTTAGTGATGGGATTTGGAATGAGTCGAGTAATGGTTACTGATCCAAGTCAAGCTGATATGCTTGTTGGTATTATAGCGGGAGTTATTGGATTACTAATATGTGTTTTAGATTATCCAATCTATTCTTATTTAAAAAGTAATAAAGAGTAAATAGATAGGAGACTTTGTTCTCCTTTTTTGCGGTTGGAGTTGGTAAGATGAAAAAATTTCTTCATAAATTATTTTTTCCTAATCGAGTGTTAGGATTTTTCTTGTTTCTTTTGGGGTTTGGGTTACTTATCTATGTGTTTGCTTGTCACTTAGAGGATACACCACTTTCGTATGTTAGTTATTTATTGTCTACTTATTCTTTGATATTGTTCTGTATTTGGTTTTATCAAGCGTGTCGTTTTAGTACGGATTGGGTAAAAGAAACTAAATTGTATCAATTTTATGAAAAGAATTTATCTAAAATTATGAAAATCACACTTTCTTTTTCCACACTTTTTAATATTGCTTATGCTATTTTTAATTTGGTTATTGGCATTTATTATCGTTCTTATTGGTTTTTTACGTTTGCTGTTTACTACTTTTTGCTTAGTTTTATGCGTGTGTCTTTGCTTGCCAGAACAAAAGAATTGAATCAAGATGGAATTTTAGAATATCGTAAATTAAAGGGTTGCGGCATTGTTTCTTTATTTTTAAATGTTGTTTTTGCTAGAATGGTCGTTCTCATTTTGCATAGTAACCAAACAATTGAGTATGCAGGTTCTATTATCTATGTAGTTGCTCTTTATGACTTTTATCTGATTATTGTTGCCATTTATAATGCGTTTCGATATCGTAAAGCGAATCATCCACTCATTTTAGCCAGTAAGTGTATTAATTTGACAGTAGCGATGATTTCCATGTTATCCTTGGAAGTTGCGATGATTGAACGATTCGGAGATGACGTTTCGTTTAAAACTATTATGACAGGGAGTGTCGGAATCGCTATTGTTCTCATCAATTCGATTATGGCAATTTATATGATTGTAAAATCAAATCGTTCCATTTCGAAGATCGAATCCTAGTAGTGTTGGTGGCTTTTGGACTCTTTCTTATTGTTAAATTTGTATTTTATGATAGAGAAAATGATTTTGAGCTTGATTATTAATATCTATTATACTGGACTGGACAAAATGGAAGTACCAAGAAGTTTGCCGAAGAGAAAAATGAGAGTTATGAATACTTTTTTTCTGCTGGATGATTCCAGAATCATTTTATTAATCGACCCTTGGAAAAATCAGGAGACATTAGATATTTAACATCATTCTGAAATGATGAGGGAGATTGCTTTTCTTAGAAGAAGTATCATCTTTATCTGCATGTTGAACAATTTGTAGAGCGTGAATCGTAAAGATTGTGAAAAAAATACAATCTTTTTTCTATGTCATTTTTAAATTTCTACCAATTGGTAAGTATCTTACAAAAAAGTGCATTCTTTTAAAAACAATCTTTTTGTCATACAATGAATTTATCAAAGAAACGTGCACGACCTTCTTTGAAAAAACAAAGGAGTGAAAAATAAAAAGATGAAAACGATTCCATTAACAAAAGGAAATGTATTTGTATATGATTTTGGTTCTATGAAACTACATAATTATTGTACTAATGATGAGTTAAATGACCAAGTCATCTTATTAGAAAAAAATCATCGATTAATTGTTATCGAGTCACCAACATTTTACGATAATAATGAGGAGTTAGAAGCTTATATTCGTTCGTTAGACGTAACGATTGATGGAGTACTACTTGCTTATCATATGGGTGGTGGAACTTTTTTGAAAGATGCGAGAAAATATGCGACTCATCACGCAGATGAGTATGGCCATGTAGGTGGTGGTAAAGCTTTAATTGATCAATTTACAGAATCCTTTGGTGAAAAGTTCGATTGTGAAATCCATCATATAACCGATTATATTAATCAGGGAGAATTTACATTAGGTGGTATTCGCTTGAATATTATTCCTACTGCGGATGCTTACGATATAGAAATTCCAGAGATCAATTGTATTTATACGCATATGTTAGGAAGTACTTGTCATTCAATTGTTGCAGGAGCTAGCCATGCTAATCAAATCATTGCGACGTTAAAAGAATATATGGAGAAAGATTATCGTCTTATTCTGACTTCGCATTATGTTCCAGAAGAAATCAGTGCGGTTGATACAAAAATTGCTTATATTGAAACGTTATTAAATATAGCTAGTGATTGTAAAGGTGCCTCTAGTTTTATTCAAAAGATGGAACAAGAGTTTCCTAATTATAGCGGAAAGAATTATCTAGAAATGACAGCAAGTTTCTTTTTTTCAAGTGATAAAAGGTGATTACATTCACTTTTTTTCTATAGTTACTAAAAGGTGCGTACTACCAAAATAGAAAGTTATCCTTTATAATGTGAGTAGGAGTTGATGAATAAATGGCGAAAACCTATACCAATTGTCCAGTTGAATATACCGCTTCCATTATCAGTAATAAATGGAAGATTATCATTTTACGTGATTTATTAACCGGGACTAAACGTTATAATGAACTTTCTAGAAGTGTTGTTGGTATATCTGCTAAAGTTCTTACTGAAAATTTAAGAGAATTAGAACGAGACGGTATAATTAAGAGAAAAGTATATCCTGTCGTTCCTCCGAAAGTGGAGTATTCATTATCAGAAAAAGGGGAAGCATTAAGGGATGTTTTAGATTGTATGAGAGCTTTTGGCGAAAAATATAAGGATCAGGATGTGAAAAAATGAAAAAAGAACAGTTAGTTGATCAGTTACTTACTTATTTTTGCCAAGAAGCTGAACAATCTTTCTCTTTGTTTATTTCGCAAAATTATCGAGAAAAGAGAAAATTATTACGAGGCATTGTCAATATTAGGCCACCATACCCATTAGATGAAAATATTTTAAAGTTAGAAGACGAGCTTTTACAATTAGAACTTAAAGAGAAGAAGATAACTGTTATCGATGAAATTCCTTGTATAGAAGATCAATTTCATGTCCTTAGTGTATGGCGTGGTGATATTACTACTCTTCAGGTTGATGCCATCGTCAATGCTGGTAATACTTCTTTACTTGGTTGTTTTATTCCTAATCATTCTTGTATCGATAATGCTATTCATACTTATGCGGGGATTAGACTTCGTCTTTCTTGTAACGAAATGATGAATGGTAAAGAAGAGAAGGTGGGACAGGCTAAAATAACGGGCGCATATAATTTACCCTCTCAGTACGTTATTCATACAGTAGGTCCAATGATTGGTGGACATGTAACGAAAGAGGATAAAGATAAATTACGTTCTTGTTATTATTCTTGCTTAGAATTAGCCCAAAAAAAGCAGATTCGTACAATTGCCTTTCCTTCTATTTCTACTGGCGTTTTTCATTTTCCTAAAGCATTAGCCGCTGAAATTGCCGTAGCTACGGTATGTGAATTTTTAAAAGATAATCCGGGAACTTTGGATAGGGTAATCTTTGATGTATTTACTGAGGAGGATCAAGAAATTTATGAACGAATATTCAGAAATAAAAAAATTAATTTATGATTCTGATGCCATTATTATCGGTGCAGGAGCAGGTCTTTCTACCGCAGCGGGAATTTCCTATGGCAAAGAAGGTTTTGCTGAACATTTTCCTGAGCTTGTAGAAAAGTATCATATGACGGATATGTATACTTCTTCTTTTTATTCTTTTTCAACGGAAGAAGAACGATGGAGTTATTGGGCAAAGCATATTAATTATTTATATAATGTTGATGCCAAGGATACATATAAGAATTTATATCAGTTAGTAAAGGATAAAAATTACTTTGTCATTACAACTAATGTAGATGGACAGTTTTCAAAAGCTGGTTTTTCAAAAGAAAAGGTATTTGAAGTACAAGGCTCTTTATCTAAGATTCAGTGTGCGGTTTGTTGTCATTGTAAGCTTTATGATGATTTAGAGTTAGTGAATAAATGGTTAAAAGAAGATAAAGATTGTAGAATTCCTTCTAACCTTGTCCCTTATTGTCCAAGATGTGGTGAAAAAATGGATGTCAATTTAAGAAAAAATGAATTTTTTGTTGAGGATGATAATTGGCAAAGACTAAATCGTAATTATCAACAGTTTATTCGCGAAAACAAGAATAGAAAACTTTTATTATTGGAGTTAGGTGTTGGGTTTAATACGCCAAGTATTATTCGGTTGCCTTTTGAGAAAATGACTTTGGAGTTTTTAGATACACGGTTAGTAAGAGTCAATAATCAATATTTAGATTTTTTCTATTCGATAGAAAATAAGGCAATTGCTGTTCATGCAGATTGTCATGAATGGATAAAAAAATTATCTTCATGATAGAAATTCTATTAGAAAATGAATATGTAAAATAGTATTTTTTGATTTATCATTGATGGATTTAATCTTTGTATCGTTTTAGATTATCATAATAAAAGAGCCTTATTTAGTTATGGGCTCTTTTTGATATGGTTGATGGGTATGTTCAAATAATTGCTTTATTTCTTCCGGCATGTCATTAGGATCAAGTTTTTTTACTCTTTTTTCTGTACCGTCTTTTAACGCTTCATCGTAGTACCAACATTTGAATTTGATCATCGCTAAAGCAGTTTCTAATTCGTTGATTTCTTGTTCAATATGTTCTTTTTGACGAATAAACATTTCTTTTCGCTTTGCTATTGTTTGATCTCCAAGCGAACACCATTTCATAAATTCTTTGATTTCTTTAATTTGCATACCAGATTTTTTTAAACATTCAATCACTCTTAACGATTCAAGCGTCTTATCATTAAATTTTCTTATTCCTGATGAGTCTCTTTCGATATCTGTTAATAGTCCTTCATTATCATAGTATCTAAGGGTGGGTATAGGTAAATTTACCATTTTAGAAACTTCTCCGATTGTATACATGTTTTACTTCCTTTCTATTTTCTTATATAAGGTGTTTAAGTCTATATAAAATGCTTGACCTAAAGTTAACTTTAACTTGTAAAATGATAGTAGCATATTCAAGTTTTAGTGTCAATAAACTCGATTGATTTCGAAAATGAAATATGATGAATTCTAGAAATAAGGCTTGCTTTTAGAAGAGGGTAACTGTGAGATAAAAGAGGAGTACGGTTTACTTGGCAATTCTCAATTGAAAAATTTTGATATTTTTAAGCTGTGTGTTATACTATTCACGGAAATGTGGGGAATATCATGACATTACGTGAATATATACAGGCAAATAAAAATGTAACATTTGATGAAATGCCATTTAATGAAGTAGATAATTTGTTACTTTCTGAACTTAGTTATATTGATTTTGAACTGTTTATGCCATTTTCTCCTAAAGAGAAGATATCTTTAAAAATGCTTGCTACTTTGTACTTTAACCGTTATACGCCAAAAGATATTAAGAAGTTGCGAACAGCACCTTCCATTCAGAAAATTATCTCTTATTTTAAATTGATGGCGGCATCAAAAAGATATCAAGATATTTTGATTTATCATTATGTCAACGATGTAGAAGAACGCACTCAGTTTGGTGCCATGTCTATGTTATTAGGTGATGGTACCATTTATATTGCTTTTGAGGGAACTGATGATTCTATTTATGGTTGGAAAGAAGATTTTAAATTATCTTATCAATTTCCTGTAGTTGCGCAACAAAAAGCTGCGGATTATTTAGATGAAACAATCTCTTTTTTTGGACCAAAAGTAAGAATAGGTGGTCATTCTAAAGGCGGTAATTTAGCGATGGCTGGGTATATGTTATGTGATTTTTGGACTCGTCGTAAGATTATAGAGATTTATAATAATGATGGTCCTGGTTTTCGAAAAAAAGAACATGAATCTAAAATGTATCGGCAAATGTTAAGAAAATTACGAATGTTTGTTCCAGAAGAGAGTGTTGTTGGTATGCTTTTAAGACATCCGGAAAATTATGTGGTGGTTAAGAGTAGTTATCGCGGGTTCTTACAACATGATGGGGTCAGTTGGTTAGTTGGAAAGAATAGCTTTTTAAGGGGAAAATTATCTCCTAAAAGTAAAAAGTTCGAACGTCGGGTTATGCGGTGGATTTATCGCTATGATGATGAAAAACGGGAAAAAATTGTACTAGCGTTATTTTCTGTTTTTGAACGAGCAGGTATTAAAGGACTCAGTGAATTAAAAATTACGAAAGTGAATAAGTTAATTGCTTTAGTAAAAGAGAATAGACATATGGATAAAGATACTAGAAAGTTATTAATTGATTCTTTTAAGGATTTACTGTTATGGAAAGATAAGGATCAGGTAGGACCATAAGTGTTTTTGCCTAAATAAGTATGGTAGTTTAAAAAGAATAGTTTTATTAGAAATCATGAAAAATTGAGGGCTAAATAGAAAGAGTTTGTTGGTAAAATATTAGGAAATTTTATTATTTTCTTTTTTCTTTTCTTGTAGCATGATATAATAAAATAGAATTATAGGGAGGCAATTTATGGATAATAATATGGACTTTGGTTTTTCTTCACAGTCTGATAACGGGAATACGAAAAGACAAAATCGTTTTATTTTTTCTGATGATTATTATGATTCTATTGCATCTTCTGAAGCAGAAGCTCCAATTAAGCCAGTCGATGCTCCTGTTCAATCTATAGGACCTTCATTAATGGATATTGCCTCTAGTGGGCAATCCAAACCGGCACCAGCTGTTTCTTCAACCCCAACATCGACACCGGTTTATAATGCTAGTAATTTTACAACCGATAATCCGAATGTTTCTCAAGCTAGTAGTTTTGAACAAGTAGTTCATAATCACTACGATCAACCATCCAGTGCAAATGAGAACGTATTTGACTTTTTTGGTCATAATGCTCATACTGATTTAAAAGAGGATAAGCCAGTAGTTGAAGATACTGCCTTTGATTCTGTGGCTATTGCGCAGGCAGATCATAACAAAAAATCTTTTTTGAATACTTTAGAAGATAAATTTACGAAGAAAAAGAAAACGACTCCTAATTTAGAAGTCGTTCATGTTGGAGATTTTTCACCAGTTCAAAGTGATGCTCAAGAACAGAATTTACCAGATGCAAATTCGTTTCCTTCTTCGGTACCTTCTCAATCTCAGGATGATATTCAAACTCCTCCTGAAATACCTACTTTCGTAGATGCTCAGTCACGGGATTCATCTTCTTTCAATCGTGAGGAAGCCTCTAATCCACCTAGTGTTACTACAGTCGGAGTTTCTACTCCTGAATTTAATACTGCGGTATCAGAATTAAATAAAGAATATAATTTTAATGATAGTACTAGTTTTACGGATACTATTGTTCCTGATGAGCCCGTAGTTGGTGCGAAAGATAATACACCGACTAAAGCTTCGGCACCTGTATTTGTTCAACAAGAGAAAGAGGAAGAGAAAGCTCCGATCGACTTCTTGTTAAAGAAGGAAGAAATTCCTGCGGCAGAAAAGAATGTTCAGTATGATCAAAAGAATGCTAATATTTTAGATTTTTCTTCTTTTCGTAATGCTAGTACTCCGACACAATTTATAACGAATCAAGAGCAAAATGTTAGAGTAGAAGCGGATAAAAATTCATTTCAACAATTGGTTGTACCTGATTTTATGTCTGGTACGGTAAAAACTGATGATTTAAATATCGCAACGGGAGTTAATGAAGAGCTTGAAAAAGAATTAATACGTAGAAAACAAGAGGAAGAAGAAGAAAAAAAGAAAATTGAAGCTGCCCAACAAGGATATGATTTATTTAAAAAGAATGAACCAGAAACCGAGTTGATTTACAAAGCTGGTGGAAAAAGTATTGTTCGGGAAAAAAGAGAGAAGCCAAAAAATGTTTTTTCCCCAAGCTCTCCTTCTTCTACTCCTATAGAATCTACTTCCGCTTCAGTACCGGTTGGCGATATTCAGGAGAATACTAAAGAGAAGGTAAGTACTGATTTTGATTCGCATAATGATTCTGATAACTCTATCTCTTCTTCAGAACAATCAGATACCGGTATTGTTAATATTGATCAACAATTAAAACAGGATGAGACACCTCCTTCTGAAGTAAAAAGTATTCAAGATTTGATCGAACAAATTGTTGGTGTTCCTGATTTGGATTCGGTAGTCGTTCCTATTGATCCTAAGGCAAATCCGGGAGTGAACTTTAGAATGGAGCCAATAAAAGAAGAAAAGAAAGTAGAAGAGGAAGCACCAACTAATGTTTATGATGAAAAAAAGGATAATTTTGATTATGATCAAAGTTTTGCTAATGTTCAAGTGCATCTTTCTGATTTATTACCAAAATTAAGAGAAAAGGCGAATCAAGAAGGAAAAATAAGTATTCTTGCTCGTTATGGTGAAGATTTTTGTGCTAAAGAATATATTACCAATCCCGCAATTGGTCGGGCGGAAGAAATTAAGCAATTAATTTTGATTTTGTTAACTCCAGAAAAGTCAGGTATATTGGTTGGTAAGCCTGGTATTGGTAAAACTAGTATAGTGGAGGGATTAGCTTACCAATTACAAAGAGATAATGTTCCAGATGCTTTGAAAGGCTACTGTATTGTCAGTGTAAAAACACCTTCTTTACTTGGTACTTTGCCAACAGGAGAAACAAGGTTACAGACTTTGGTGGATGAACTTAAAGGATTGGAAAAAATTATTCTCTTTATTGACGAGATTCATATGTTGATTGGTTCTACTAATGAATCAGCTATGGATTTTGCGAATATGTTTAAGGAAAGTTTAGGTCGTGGTAGTATCAAAGTGATTGGTGCCACAACAACGGAAGAGTATGAACGCTATATTTTACGGGATAAAGCTTTTGTTAGACGTTTTCAAAAAGTAGATGTATCTGAACCTGATCGTGAGATGACCATTAAGATTTTAATGGGTACTTTACCTAAGATTGAAAAGACTACCGGAGCGAAATTAAAGTATACCCAGTTTGTTCAATCAGAAATTATGGCTTTTATTGTCGATATTACTTCGGAGTATAAACGAATTTATGGAATTGGTTCACGATATCCAGATATTTGTTTAACATTACTTGCTCAAGCGTTTTCTCAAGCTGTTTTTGCTAATCGAAAAGAAGTTACGATTATCGATGTTAGAAAAGCAATCGAAAATTCAAAGAATATTTATCCTGATGTAATAAAAAAAGAGTTAGTTCGTTTCGATCAGAAATTTAAAGATATTATTCGTGAAGAAGAAACCAATAATCGTAATTAAAGTTTATAGATAGTTTAGAGTCAGGTAAAGTTTTATTATTTGTTATTTTAGTATTAGGAATCTTAAAGAATACTGCCAAAAAGAGGGAAAGGTGGTATTCTTTTTTTCTTACTTGATGTTTGTCTAGGAGGTTAAAAGATGGGGGCTTTATATTGATAAATAGTTGTCTAATTTCATAAAAAAAGAAATACGGGCTAGGTATTTCTAAAAATATTTATCTTCATACTTGGGTAAATTATATTTGGATGTTTAAATTTTTGTTTTTTTATCTTGGTTGTATTTTGGTTTGACTATAGTAATCATATAGTTCTTTAAATCGTTGAAAGTGTACGATTTCTCTTTGCCTTAACCATAGTAGTGGACCAATTACATCCGGATCTTCAGTTAAATCGATTAAGTTTTCATATACGGCGCGGGCTTTTTGTTCTGCTGCCATATCTTCAGATAGATCGGCTAAGTAATCTCCAGTTGTTGCAACATAAGTAATGGTAAACGGTACTCCATTAGCATCAGTAGGGTATAAGGAACGATTATGTTCAGCATAGTGACTTGCTAATCCTGCTTTTTCTAATTCATCGATTGTAGCATTTTTCATTAATTGATATACCATAGTAGATATCATTTCAATATGAGCTAGTTCTTCAGTGGCGATATCTGTAAGAAGGGCTTTGCCACGATTATCTGGCATAGTATATCGTTGATTTAAGTAACGTAAAGCTGCGGCCATTTCTCCATTAGAACCTCCATATTGAGTAACTAAATATTTTGCCATCCGTAAATCCTTTTTTTTGATTGAAATTGGATATTGTAATCTTTTCTCATATTTCCACATGTTAGTTTTCCTCCATTTCCCAAGGCCAAGCATAAGCTTCCCAACTAAATTGATCGCGATTAGATAGGGCATTAATTGTTAGCGGACCATATTTCTTTTCATAAGCTTTTGTGGCTTCGTTAGCTAGTTGTTGATAGCGATTAAATAGAGCTATCATCTGAGTGTCATTAGGATAAACATCTAAATATAAATTGATTTCATGGGCTGCAAAGGATAATTGATCTACATTTAATAGAAGCTCAGCTTGTTCATTGTTAGGCACTAATTTTGTAGGTCGATAATTTTGGTATTGACGGTAAAGTTGATCAAATAAGTTACCACGAATGAATCCTTCATATGGTTCTTGTAGTGGTTGATTAAGTGATGATGCGGGATTAGAATTTAGAAATGTTTGATTAAATATATCCATTTGTTGGCGATCAAATTGATCAAAATTGTAATGATTATTCATTAAAATCTCTCCTCTAATTTAATGTATGATAAATTTAGGGATGAGTCTGGGCTCTATTTAGTAGTTTATGAATTTATTTTTTAAAACTGGGTGTTCATACCACTCTTTTTTTTTGAATGTTAATATAATATAGTGAAAGGAGTGTAAAAAAGTATGATGTATGGTTGTGGATGCCCAAGTTATGGCTATCCTGGATATGGATATAATGATGGCGGCACTAATTGGTTATGGATTGTAATCATTGTATTTGTTATTTTCTTCTTATTTTGTGGCTCAGGATTTGACCGTGGAAGAAATAACTGTTGTTAAAAAGAAGAGGGGTACTTTCTAGTATCCTTTTCTTATGCTCTTTTTATAGAAAGTAGAGTTTACTTTTTTATTCTTTGGAAGGCGTGATATTTTTTCGTAATTAAAATGTGGTAATAATTGAAAAACATGGTGTTCTTTGTTATAATGAAAGTATCTGTAAAGATGTTAAATTGTAAGCCAAAAATAACTTACAAAATATATTATACGAGGAGAAATGGAAATGAAGGAATTAATCAATAGTATTGGGAAAAAGAAATTGATCATGATTTTTGGTGGTATCGTAGGTGTAGTTATTTTGATCATTGTTTGCCTATTACTATATAATGCTTTTTTTGTAAGTAGCACGTATTCTTCGGTAGAAAATAAGATTATTGAGGCGGCAAGAGAGTATTATGGAAAGCATCAAAATTTATTGCCAAAGAGTCCTAATGATGAAGTTAGTGTAAATAGTACGACTTTGACTTCAAGTGGTTATTTAGGGGATTTACAGAAAATGGTACCAGATGAAGGAGTTTCTTGTACTGCAACCGTAACGGTTACTAATGTGAATAATAATTATCGCTATGTTGCTAATTTAAAATGTGGGGATAAATATGAAACCGAGACATTTGTCGATCATGTTAGAAGTGTAGAACATACTGTAGTGACTGGTCAGGGATTGTATGATATGAACGGGGAACTTGTTTATCGGGGGGAAAATCCTAATAATTATATTAAATTTGCTGGTAGAATGTGGCGGATTGTCAAGTTTGAAGATGGTAGTCCAATGTTAATTATGGATGAAAAGTATGCTCGTTCAGTATGGGATGATCGTTTTAATACCGATCGTAATCGTAATGATGGTATTAATGATTATAGTGTTAGTAGAGCGAACGATGCGTTAACGAATTTATATAATGGGGAAGATTTGTTTAGCGCAAGTGACAAGTTATTAATTGTTGCTCATGATTTAGCGATTGGGAAACGAGGAGAAACAATTCAATATAATGATGGATCTATCGAGAAGTCGCAAGTGTTAGAGGATAGATATATTGGGTTGCTTCCATTATATGATTATATTAATGTTAGTTTAGATGAGAATTGTAATTCGGCTTCAACTCAGTCATGTTCAAATTATAATTATTTGAATTTATTGGAGTCTAGTTGGTGGTTGTTGACCGGTGATAGTGATACGACTTATCGAGTATATCGTATAGATTCTAGTGGTATTATCGGACTTACTCGTGCGTCTACCAATTCTTATTTAAGACCAGTTATTTATTTGGCTAAGGATGCCATTTATGTGAGTGGAGACGGTACTTACGATAATCCTTATCAGGTGAAATAAAAGAAAACGGATGTAAAGAACGAGGATGTTCTTTAGTCCGTTTTATCGTTGTTGTTGATGCTTAAGCACAATTTATTATTGAATTGTTTTCTAATTTTTTGATATTTGGGATAAAAAGTGAAAAAAGTTCTTGCCAAACACTATATTTGTTGATAAAATAGTTAATGTATTTATGGCGAATATGGTGAAGTGGTTAACACGCCAGATTGTGGCTCTGGTATGCGTGGGTTCGATCCCCACTATTCGCCCCAGAATGAAAAAAAGTCGAAAGACTTAAAGATAGAAATCGATTCTTATGAGTCGATTTTTTTGTTGTTAGAAAGAAATTGATGATATTTGATAATTAAATAGAAAAATAGCTACTATGTATAATCACAAAATTTCTTTAGAAAACAACAATAATATGGTACAATGATATAGAAACGTTAGGTGAGGTTATATGAGTGAAAAAGATTTAGATTCTAGTATGAATCCATATCAAGAAGAACAAAAACCTAAAGGTTATATAAAACAATTACAATGGGATATGGCAATAGGATTACAACAAGTAGATAACTTAAAACCATCTAAATACTTGGAACAAATAAAAGAAAAAAACATTTTAGGTGAATTAACAATCAAAGAAGTAGAACAAAGTTTAAGGGAGTATTACACTACAAAAGAACAACAAAAAGATATTAATCATAATGAATTAGAATGTGACTTTGTATCTATGAGAATTGTTGAATTATTAGATCAAGATAATTTTGGATTATCAGTAGATTATCTAAAATATATTCATAAATATTTATTCCAAGATGTATATGAATTTGCAGGAGAGTTTAGAAAAATTGATTTTTCTAAACATGAAAAAATATTAAATAATGATTCAGTTGCTTATGGAGACTCTAAAACCCTAACTGAATCCTTAGAATACGATATTAGTCTAGAAAAAGAGAAAGACTACAAAAATATGAATATTGTAGACGTGATTAAAAATATTACTGATTTTACATCTAGTATATGGCAAGTACATCCCTTTAGAGAAGGCAACACTAGAACAACAGCAGTATTCATAGAAAAATATTTAATCAGTTTAGGATACGATGTAGATAATTCATTATTTAAAGATAAATCAGTATATTTTAGAAATGCGCTAGTTAGAAGTAATTATTTCAATAATTATTTAAATATAAAAGAAGATAAAATTTATTTAATTAAATTTTATGAGAATTTATTATTAGGTAAAAATAATAATTTGCACTCTGAAGATTTAATTGTAAAAGAATTATTTACTTAACATAAAAATATTTTAAAAACAAGAAAATAATGGTATAATTTAATAAAATAATAGGAGGTCAAAATGATAGCTGGTAAGGTCTTAAATTCTCCTATTAGGTGGGCTGGTTCAAAGAAAAAAGTATTAGTTGAAATGTTAAATGCTTTTAAACCTAATAGAGAAAACTATATAGAATGCTTTCTTGGCTCTGGCGTTGTGCTTATAAATGTACTAAAAAAAAATAATACATTAAATTATAAAAACTTTTATGTTAATGATGTTAATCCACATATAATAAATTTTTATAAGCTTCTTCAAAATAATCCACATCATATTATAAAACAAATAGGAGAGTTAGTAGAAGTATATAATAATTATGATACGCCTAAAAAAGAAGAGTACTATTATGAGTTAAGAATGCAATTTAATGAAGAAAAAGATTTAGATAATAAGTCAATATTGTTCTATTTCTTAATGAAAACGGGATTTAATGGTGTCTATAGAGAAAATAAAGCGGGTAAGTTTAATGTCCCTTTTGGGCGAAAGGAAAAAATAGTATTAAATGCTGATTATTTGATGGAACTATCAAAATTAATTCAACCTGTAAATTTTTATAATTTAGATTATAAAACCTTTTTAAATAAAATGAAAGAAGATGGAAAAATAGATAATAGTTTCATGTATTTTGATCCACCTTATTTACCAGATGATTCATTAGTAAGTCAAAAACAAGAACTATATACAAAAGATATATTTGATCACAAATTATTTGTAAGAACAATTACTGAATTAAAAGGAAAATACATAATGATATCGATGTCAGATTCAAAACAAGCAGATGAAATATATGGCAAATTTATAAAAAATAACATGAAGGAAATCTTGCGTACAATCAATCCTATAAAACTATTTTCGTCGACTGAGATAGCTTTTACAAATTATA
The DNA here is from genome assembly GCA_018716115.1 of Candidatus Alloscybalousia intestinigallinarum. Classification (GTDB taxonomy): domain Bacteria; phylum Bacillota_I; class Bacilli_A; order RF39; family UBA660; genus Alloscybalousia; species Alloscybalousia intestinigallinarum. The sequence goes on along the minus strand of DVKF01000005.1, from coordinate 37,501 downwards.
AAATTGAGTTAAACTCAAACAATGAGGAGTAGAAATACTCTTTTTTTTGTATAACATTTTAATAATATTTTAAAAATATTTTGACAATATTATATTTTTGTGATACCCTAAGATTGATTTGGAGGTATTATATGAATAATATCAAGCAAGAAAATTTTAAAAGAATTGCTAACAATAGAGTAAATAAAATAGTAGATTTAATTTCAAAATTACATAATTTATCTAATACTTCATTTTATGAATATACTGATGATCAAATAGATGAAATATTTAATCTGATTCAAAATGAATTAGATAAACAAAAAGAATTATTTGATAAGGATAAGAAAAAAGGACAAAAGAGGGTGGAATTATGATAAATGAATTTAATCAAATGTTCCATCAAAACAGATTAATTATAAATGAATGTGAATTATATAAATATACAAAACAATACTTTGATTTTATAATATCCAAATTTTTATATAACAATGGTCCCACGTCTTATCAAGGAATTTTTAATTATATAGTTAATATATATGGGTCAGATACAATTAAGTTTTCCCAGTTAAAAAAATATATAGATGATTATTTAGGTGAAAAGTATAAAAGTAAATTCAATTTATCAAAAAATAAGAAAGAAAATATAATAATTTCTCTATCATTAATTGAAATAGCAGAATCAGAGAATGTAAGCTCTGTTAATAAAGAAGAATGTATATCATATATTTTATTTATAAATAAACTGAAAGACTATTTAAATTTAAATATAAAAGAAAAAAATATTAAAATTGATTTTGCACAATCTGTTTTATACAATCTATTATGTGAATTTGATAATTATTATAATTTTTTGAAAAAGAATATACCGAGAATCAATAATGTCTATAACAAGATGGCATTAAATGATATTTTTAAATTTAATGATACAACAGCTAATATTCTTTTTCAAAACCAAATAATTACTTTAGACGATTTAATGAATTGCTCGGAATATTTTATATTACTAATATTTTCTTTACAAATTCCAAATTTAATAAACGTTATAAATGAATGTACAAAATCAACTAAAGAGGTTATCAATAATGCATTTGTAAAAATAAATTCAAAATCACTTGATATTCTTGTAAAGAGAAATGGATATATTTCTAATAACAAACTTGCTTTAGAGGAAATTGGATCAGGATATGGTTTAACGAGAGAAAGAATAAGACAAATTGAAGCAAAAACATTACAAAAAATAAGAAAAAATGCAATTAAAATTGAGCATATTTTAAAAGCAATATTCCATAATGAGACTAATAACCAAACCAAATATATTACAAAGTCACAAATAATTAAAAAATATGATTCTGATATAGCTAACAAGATTCTTTTATTATACGAATATGGCAATTTACCAATAATGTATTGTTCAAAATATAATGTTATTTATGACAGTACAATTAACAATATAGATGAAATGATTAATGATATTATAAAAGATATCGGTATTGTTGCTGATTATTATGAAACAGCAGATGCTGATGACTTTATGCTATCAATTTTAGAAAATCACTATAAGAAAATTAGTAATAATTTATATATAAAGAAAGGTTATAACACTAGGGATTTATATTTAGATATTGTGGAAAAAAATTTTCAAAATGGTTATAGAGTTGGTGAAGATGAAGATTACAATAAATTAGTTGAAATAGCAAAAGATAAATATAGAATTGATGAGGAAATACCATCAAGACATTCGATAGAAGCGATGATTGGTAGGGGTAATTTTATTCAAATAAATAGAGGTACATATTTGTCAGAAAAATATTGCGTTGAATTACCAGAAGAATTAGTGGATAAGATTTTAAACTATATATCTGAAAATAATTTTGTGTATTATAGAAGTATATACGAAAAGTTTAATAGAGAATTATTAAAACTTGGCATTGACAATCACTATTATTTAAAAGGGTGTATTGATAAAAGATTAACAGATGATATGATTTCTAAAAGAGATTATATTGTTAATGGAAGTAAAGATATTTCACCTGTTAATGAACTAGTAAATTTAATGAAATCATTTGATTATGAATTTACATTAAATGGTTTAAAATTAAAATTTCCAGGAGTAAAGGATTATACACTTTACAGTATTTTATATAATGAAATAGATAATGGCTTAGTTTTTATTTCTTCATATGAATTTGTGTATTTATTTAAATTAAATATAGATGCTAAAACAAAAGTAGAGTTAAAAGAATTTATAGATAATCAATTTAGTTTATTAAATTCTCATTTGTTATCATCAAAAAAAATATATGCTAGATTATTATTAACAAATAAGGAATTATATAAAAAATTGAATCTTAAAAATGGACATTTTCAATTGTTTTCTATGATGAAGGTAATGTATCCAGAATATTATTATCATAGACCTTTTATAAGTAATGAGGATACATCTATTAATACTAATTATACTGTTATTAGAAGTTACATTGAAAAATATGAAAAGTTTAATATAAAAACAATTCAAGATTATCAAAGAAAAATGAATATTACCGGTATATATAATTATTTGCAATTTATGGAAGATATGAGTGATGATTATGTTCAAATTGATATTAGTACAATGTTAAAAAAAGATAAGTTGAATATTTGTTCAGGTGAATTAGAAAATATTAAAAAATCTGTTGATTTAATTTTAAATAATTTTGGAGTTATAAATACAGAAAATTTTAAGGGATATTCTCTACTACCTAAAATTAAATATGGCTGGAACAAATATTTATTAATAGGAATATTGAGAACGTTTTATTCTGATGATTATGAAATAATTAATACAGGAAATAAATATTCAAATACTGATTTTGAAGTAAGGAGGTTAAATCATGTTTGATAAAGAAAAAATGTGGAGATTCCCAGGAAATAATTATCTTCAAGAGCAAGGAATAGATACACCGGATATGGAAACGTTTGCCCAAGATCCAATAGCATCACTTGCTAGAGAGTCATGTCAAAATTCAATTGATGCAAGAATAGCTGGAGAAACTGCAAGAATTGAATTTAAAACTTTTGATATACTGAGGAATGAAATTCCAGGTGTAGATAGGATAGAAAAGGAAATTAATTCATGTCTTGATTATAGAAAAAACAATTCAAAGTTATATCAAACACTTTCTAATATGAAGAACAATTTAAATAATAGTATTATACATTGTATTAGAGTAAGTGACTTTAATACTGTTGGATTAAAAGGCATAAATGATTTAGAAGATAGTCCATTCTACCTTCTAACACGAGGTACTGGAATAAGTGATAAGAATGGTTCGAAAGGTGGATCAAAAGGTATAGGTAAGTTTGCTTCTTTTGTTGCTAGTTCATTTAATACAGTTTTTTATTCAACATTAAATATGGATGGTGAAAAAGGATATATAGGTATATGCAAATTGTGTTCGACAAGAATGGAAGGTACTGATGAAAAAACACAGGGAACCGGTTATTTTGGACTTGATAATAAAAATATGCCTATACTTGAAGATTTTAATTTAGATAAGTCTTATAAAAGGGAAACAACAGGTACGGACATTTATATATTAGGGTTTAGAAAAAATAATAATTGGAAAAAAGAACTCATAACAAAAATATTAGATAGTTTTATGTGTGCTATATATTATGAAGATCTTGAGATTGTAGTTGATGATTTAACAATTAATAAGAATAATTTAGGTGAATTAATTGAAAATGATGATTATATCTTAAAAAGAAGTTACAATAATATTAAATCACAATATATATTATTAACTGATTCCGACGTATTTAAAAATACTTTAGAGATAGAAGATTATGGTAAAGTGGATATTTTGCTAAAGGGCTTTAGTAAGGATGAATCTGATTTGGCAACTAATGAATGTGTAATGATAAGATATCCATATATGAAAATAAAAACTTTACCAAGAATATCAAACGTTCCATGTTCAGCAATGTGTATTATAGGTGATAACACTTTAAATTCATTATTAAGAGATATTGAAAATCCACAACATACAAATTGGGAAATTAATAGAATTGATGATGATGATTTGAAAAGTGAGTTACGTCATATATTAAAGACTTTAAATGATTCAATTATTAATTATGTATATGATAAACTATCAACAAGTAGAATAAAAGAAACTGATGTAGAAGGTGCTAGTGAATACTTACCAGGTATAGATGATAGTAATATTGGAACTGGAGAAGCAGATGTCATAATAGAAAAACCCAAAATTGTTAAAAAAGTAAAAAATAAGGTTAAAGATAAAATTGGAATTAAACCAGATGATGAAGGCAATTCTCTTTTACCGGGATTAGGTGATCATAAAGAAGATGGTGAAGGCTCACCAATTCCAAATGGTAGTAATAATTCATCAGGTGGTGATACACATGATTCTAATAATGAAACTGGGTATACAAATGAAGATTCTGATAAAGAAATAATGACACTTGCACAATTGAGTGGTATGCAATACAGATTGTTTGTTCCTGATAAAAAATCTGGAAAATTGATAATTTCTTTTGAATCTTTATATACTGAAAATAATTGCGAATTAGAGTTAAAATATTTGGATGATTCTAATACTAGATATAACATTAATATAAGTGGTTGTAGAGTAAATGGTATACCGTTAGATATTGTGGACAGTAAATTAAAAAATATAAAAATAGAGGAAGGTAAGAAGTATAGAATAGAACTTGATACTGATTTAAGAGAATTGTATACTTTTGAGGTGAAAATGTATGCGAATAGGTAAAAAATTATTTCCATATCCTACAATTAATAATTCAAAAAATGCTAGTTGCTTTCAAAATTCAAATTTTGCATTAATATATGATGATGTAGAAGATGATAATAACTTAGTATTAAAAAATGCTCATATAGAATTAGATAATCAAACACTGATTGAATTATTTGAACAAGGAAAAATTGATGCTACTGTAATAGTTGAATGTTCTTCAACAATTTTCAGGAAAAGTTTTAAAATTTCAAGAAATCCAAAAGACATAATTGTACCAGTAATGAATTTAAGAGATCAGGTAGTTATTTCATGTTTTGTTTATGCTACAGAAGATTTTTCTTACATAAGTGATGATTTTTTAGAAGATTATCAAGGCTATACTTTTAATATTGAAAAATATGATATTCTAGCAATAGATGACGGTTTTACAACAAAAATTGAATATGATGAAAGTAAAGATAAAAAGGTTTCATCAATATTTTCTATAATAAAGGATGAATTCATTAGTAATAATGTGATGAAAATTGAACCTACTAGCAAAAAAATAGTCATTCATTTGCCAGAGGAACAATTTGGATGTTATGAAAATATGAAAAATAATGATAATTATCAAGAAATATTTTTTTCAATTTTAACAATACCAGCATTAATTTCTTGTTTACAAAGTATTCAAGATCAAATGTTATATGGTGAAGTTACTTTGGATAATATACATATCGATTATAGTTGGTTTGGCTCAATTGAATATGCTTATAAAAATCAATTTAACGAAGATTTAGATGAAAATAAATTTAAAAAGTTAAATGTAGTAGAATTATCTCAGCAATTAATGAATTATGCTAGTGTAACAGCTATAAGTGATTTGTTTAAACAGGAATTTAGTAAATTGGTAAGAGGAGATAATGATGATGAATAATAAAATTAATATTGAATTTATGACAGATGAAGCGCTAGCAACATTGAAATCTAATAGCTTAACTGCTAATAATTATCTAAAAACAGAAAAAAACAATTCTGAATGGATAAAGAAGATATATAATGGAAAACTATATGAACCAATGAAACAAAAAATAAATGATTTTGAATTAAAAGTTAGTTTAAATGGTAATTATGACGAAGTTGATTTTGATAATTCTATAATTTTATATGAATCATTAAAAGAATTACCTTTATATATACTTACTGATGAGAGATTTTGGGCTTGGGTTAATTTTGAGAAAGGATACAAAGCAGCAATTCAAGCTATGCCTGTAAAGTCAGATTCTACATTTTTAAACCACTGGGTATTTGGTCAAAGCGATAGAAGAAGTATATTTTTTGGAGTATTATCAAGATGTTATTTTAGAGTTGCACTTACAGTAGATGAAAGATTAGATGACAAATATGAATTGACAAGATTTGTTATTGAAAATCCAGAAAGATTTAGAAATCTTACTTGGCGTTCAAGTTCTAGTGAAAAGCATATTGTATTAGGTATAATAAAAGCGGAAAAAGATATATATGACAAATATGGAAATAAGGTGAAAAATAGTATTTACAAAGAAATAGCTAAAGATATATCTTTATACGCAAGCGTAAGATTAATTGATGTAGTATCTGAGGAAGATATTTATAAATTTGTATATGATAAAATGGAAAAATATATTCAAGAGTTATAATATTTGTAAAAACAAAATATATTTTTAATAAGGGCGTATACCGCGTCTTAACTACGGAGTGTATTCTTTTTTGTTAATATAAATATGATGATATAATTTAATGGCTACATAAAAATGAATTTATACTTGCAATCTCCTTCAACCAGAGCTAACATACAACACAAGGAATCGATTTTTATCTTATATTTTTAAAGGATAATGCTCATCGCCCACTATCATTAGAGTTGAATAGCCAATGTTTTTGAAAATATTTGGCTTTTTTATTTTTATTGTGTTATACTATGTCCAACTAAAGAAATGAAGTCGGATGAGATGCAGTATTGCTAAAGAATTATCCATTAATTTTTCTTGACCCAATTATTAATATCATCGAAAATAAAATCAGGAAGATTTAATATTATTTGTTGTTATGAGGAGGTAGATAGTATGAATAATCAATTAAATAATATGTTAAATGACTTTTTGAAAAATTCTGATGCAAAAAATGAAAAGGAACTTAACGAAAAATTGCAGGAATTTATTCAAAAATATAATGCTGGTGAATTAGAATATGAAGAAACTGATTTAGATAAGGCCTATGCACTTTTAGAAAAAGCACAGAATACTACTTCAGAAAAGAAAGCGGTAAAACTAGCTAAAGAAGCTTATGAATTTTGTCCGGCTTGCTTTGATGCTTTGTTGTTTCAAGTTAGTTTAGAAGAAAATCCATTAAAAAGAGATGAATTATTAGCTGAAGGATTAGCTAAAGAAAAGGAAAGATTACAAAAAGAGGGCTTTTTTGATAAAGACAACATTGGAATGTTTTATGGTATTTTTGAAACTCGTCCTTATATACGTGGATTATATTTAAAGACGACTAATCTGCTTGATTATGGTAAATATACGCAAGGAGTTGAATCTTGTAAGGAAATCTTAAAATTGAATAACAGTGATAATACAGGCGCTCGTTATTTACTAATGGCTACTTATGCATTATTAGAAAATGAAAAAGAGGCATTAAAATTGTATAAGAAATATCCTGAAAATAATTTAGAAATGTTATTTCCATTATTTGCTTTATATTACAAATTAGGTAATGATGAAAAGGCTCATCAGTATTTAGACAAAATTTTCGAGAATAATCCTTATTTTATTACTTTCTTTAAGGATAGCTACGATGATTTAGAGAGTGATGAAGATTTAGTATCTGGATATTATTCAGTAGGTCGATTTTCTGAAGTGTTACACTATATGAGCAATTATGAATTCTTGGTTCTTACAATGAATTCTCTCGAAGACTATATTGTGGCTTATTACCATAGTATAACTGCCAAAAATAAAGGTAGAAAAGTGTCTAAAAATAAGGACAAAAAAGAAAAGGTAAAATAGTTTAGTTTTAATTCTTTACTAAGTTTGGTGGATATTTGTTTAGAATCACTTTTCACGGATTTTTATTCTATACATACTCTATTTATTAGGAGGATACGATACTATGTATAGTAGACAAGAAATTCTATCTGCCGCTAAAATGCTTGGTGTTAAATTTGATCAGTTTACCCTTGATGATTTAATCACGGGAGTAGATATAGAATTAGAACATGGAACACAGAATCCACAAACTAATGTGACGAATAACGATTTGATTTTAATAATGAAAATTGCTTTAGCACATTTAAATGAATTTCCTAATTATTATAATAAGGAATATGGTTTAACGGCTTTTGAAACTAGTTTAAAAAATATTCTTTAATTATTTTGTTTAAGGTTGATTAGTTGTTTTCGCTATTTAAAAACGAAAATAATTTGTCAACTTTTTTGATGCTTAGATATTGATAGTTTTGGACGTTTTATTGCTAAATTTTTATATAAGATACTTGAATTTATTTCTATCCTTTTTTACAATACTTATTAGTAGATAATATGTTGTTATTAAAGAAAAGTTAAGAGGAGAGAAGTATGATCACACCTCAGCAAGAGCGGTTAGTTTTAGAAAATATAAAGTTGATTGGGCTTGTAATTAAGCGGTATCATTTTCAATATAACGATTTAAATTTATCGTATTTAGATCTGTTTTCAATCGGAAAGATTGGGTTAATTGAAGGGGTTAGAAACTTTGATCCAGCTAAGGGGTATAAAATCAGTACTTTTCTTTGTAAATGTATAAAAAATGAAATTGCGAATTATATGAGAATGTGCCATGCGCAAAAAAGACGCCCGATTGGGGGAAAAGACCTTTCTTTGGATCAAGAAATTTATTCTGATAAGGATACTGTTGCTTTAGAGTATTATGTAGCAAAGACAGACTTTCTTTGTTTTGATGAACAATTGGTACAAGCAGAATTATATGAAGCACTATTTCGTGAAATTAGCAAGTTAGATGATTTTCATCGTGAAATTATTTGTCACTCTTTTTCTCTTTTTTCTTATTCACATATGACTCAGGGAGAACTTGCTCAAAAATTTGGCGTTAAACAGCCCTTTATTTCCAAAGAATATCACCGATGTTTAAAAATTTTAAAAGAAAATTTGCGGGAATTTTTATAATGATAATCTGCTATTTTTCATTTTGTTTTGTTATTATTAAAATGAATATTTACTTTTTCCTTCTTTAAAATTCTTGTTTTACCTCATGAATTCTGTCTAATTGTAAACACTATAATTAGAGGTGATTGCGATTAGAATTAGAGGAGATATCGATTTAAAAATACTTGAATATTATCGATATCGCTATCAAGAGAATTTATTGTTTCCTACTTACAAGAAAGTAATTAAAGTAGGACTAAGACAAATTGTGATTGAAATTTTGATTTCTAGTAGAGAAGTATTTATCAATAAGAATGCCAAAATAAAGAAAAGCGAGTATCGATTTTTGCATGACCTTGAAAAGGATCATCTATTGGTCGAATAGTAGCTTTCCTGTTTTCTATTTATTTCTCTTTTTAAATGGTAGGACAAGTCCCTTCTTTTTTTGTTTCTCGAATAGTTCTGTATCTTCCACTTGTTTTTTGCATAATGTTTCTGCTAGAAAAGTCGTAATATTGGCAATCATATCTACATCTTGGTGAAGTTCATATTCTTCGATAATCATATAGAGTATTTTTATATCTTCGAGATTGAAATAACCTAGTTTTTTAATGATTAGGCAAAGTAGGGCAGCCTTTTCATAATCATCAGGTTGTAAGAAGGAAAATAGACTGCTTTCTCTAATATCTTCTGGTGAAAGATTTTCTATTTTATTTTTTTCTTTCTTATATTTTTCGAGCCATTCTACTCTAGTTAAATATCCGTTTTCTCTTAATTCTCTAATACGATTAGTTAATAATCCTTGTTCTATTGTAGAGCCACATTTAAACATTCCAGCTTCTTGGCTTTTTCCAAATTTTATCTTTCCCTCGTCTAGCCATACTTCATATATAATTATACTAATCGCTTGAGGGTTTGGTCCACATTCCCCAATCTCATAAGCAATGCCAACCAATTCTACATTTTCCATCTAATATTTTCCTCGCTTTCTAAAGTGTTCTTAGTATATCATATTTCTTTTTTCTAGCCAATCATCTAGTATTATTTTTGTTTGTTTTATGGTATACTAAAAACGTTTAATGGATGGGGAAGTTTAGTTGTTTTTCTAAGTAATTCTCCTTGATTACCTTGACGTACATTTGTTTGGTGGTATACTAATAGTGAATATTCTATGACTGGGGGTGATATCATTTGGAAACAAGAGAAAAAGTATTAGAAGAGCTTAATCAATCTTTACCTAGTTATGTATCAGAAAAAATTAAATATGCGAGTGATACTTCTTTTTCTAATGATCAGAAGATGTTAACGAAGTTAAAAGAAATGAAAAGAATCGCTGAAGATACGTATTTTCAAGTGGAATTTTTAGGAACAGATTATGCGAAAATTAGAAATTGGATCTTTATTCAGCAAGCAAAGTTTATGGTTGATGTTGAAGATGATTATCCACAAGTGATTTCGCCAGTTTTTTTCTATTCCTGGAATTACGACTCATTGAGAGTGCCGGAACTCAGAACTTATTTTACTTGGCGTTCTAAAATTCGAAAGGGTGAATACCCTAAAATTTTTAGCGGTTATCTTTTGATTTATTTTGCGGAGTTAATTAATTTGATTGGTGCTGACTCTGTTCTTGATGCTTATTCAAAATTGAAAAAAATTTTAGAAGTCTATTGGAACGATATTGAGGAAGTATATTTCCGTCAGATTTTAGTGATTGCTTTGAAAGATTTTATGGTTAATTATGCTATTCCTGTTTCTTATAATGATATTCTTCCTAGGCTATTGTCTACTACTGATTGGGAGACTTATCAAGCGAGAATAAAAATCGTTCAAGGTGACTATCGAGGACTTTTGACTTATTTGGATAAACAAGCCAGTTATAAGGTGAAAAAAAGTAAATTTTATGAAAGTACATATGGTTATTTTATCGAAGAAGCCATTCCTACTGTTTTTGAACATCTTAGTCGCTATTTTGCAGAACATAATGCTGATTTTAAAGCTTTAGTTCTAGGAAAGATGCATACAATTTCAGATTATCCATTATTTCGACAGTTACCTTATGTGGAACAACGAGAAAATTACGAAAATAAAATTGATTTTTCTCCAATCGAACAATATACATTCCAAAAGAAAATTTGTAATAAGAAAATGTTTATGGAGAGCCCTAATCTTCGGGTAGTTATGGGGATTATCTTAAAAATGGTAGAAATTAGGATTCGGGAAAAGACGAATTATAAACGAAAGTTAACTCTTACTTTGAAAGACTTAGGAAAAATTAGTATACAAAGAAAAGTCTTATTACCATTGGTAGAAGATGATGCCTTTATAGAGACAATAGTAAAGGCCGTAGATTTATTTTTAGATGAGAAGATGAAACAATTAAAAGAAGAGGCTTTAATTAAGAGAAGGCAAAGTGTCGTTATCGATAAAGATTCTTTTCAAAATATTCGAGAATCGACAGTTAGAATTCAAGAAAAAATACTTACTGAAGAAGAAAAAACGGATACGTCTATACAGTTAGAACCTTCTTCTTCACCATCTACTTTAGAGAGTGCTTCTAGTTTAATCCCAGAACAAGATTCAGAGCTAGAAATGGGAATGGATATATTGGTTGATCATTTGACTTCTTTTGAGAAAAAGATTTTGAATAATATCATAAATGGAGCTTCGAGAAATGAACTAGAAACAATTGTTAAAGAAGAAGCTCAATTATTAGAGGTTGTTTTAGAAGATATCAATTTAAAAGCTCTCGACTATATTGGAGATAATTTAATTGAAGATTTAGGAGATCAAGTTAATATCTATGAGGATTATTGGAAAGAGTTACAGATAGTACTTCATAGTGGGAAAGAGAAAAATTAAAGGAAAAATCAAAAAGAAATAAACAAAAATATACAAGGAGGGTTTACGATGAATGGTAAAGTGCCAAAACGAATCGCAACGATTTTATTAAATTCTTTAAAGGGCGGGGTTGTTCCTAGAACAGGATTAGGTTATATTGCGGTAGGAAGAGAAAAGGAACTTAATGCTTTACTTAATGATGTTAATTTTATTGAAGAAGGTGGCGCAACTTTTCGCTTTATTGTAGGAAAGTACGGTAGTGGAAAGAGCTTTTTGTTACAGATGATTAGAAATCATGTGATGGATAAAGGCTTTGTGGTCATGGATGCCGATTTATCCCCGGAAAGAAGGCTAACGGGAACGAAAGGGCAAGGTTTAGCGACTTACCGAGAATTGGTTCGGAATATGTCGACCAAGACAAAACCAGATGGTGGAGCCTTACCTCTTATTTTAGAAAAATGGATTTCTTCTATTCAGAATGATGTATTGATGAATGGTGATCTTAAAGTTGATGATCCTAAATTTTCAGAGCAAGTAGAAAAAGAAATTTACCGAGTAGTTAGTCAGGTAGAGGGGATGGTTCATGGTTTTGATTTTGCGAAAATTATCTTGACTTATTGGAATGGTTATAAAGAAGGAGACGACGAGAAAAAAGGAGCTGCACTTAGATGGCTTCGTGGTGAAATCACGACGAAGAGTGAATGTAAGGAACTATTGGGTGTTAATATTATGATTACTGATGAAAATTGGTATGACTATGTAAAATTATTAGCGGTTTTCATGGTAAAAGCTGGTTATAAAGGCATGTTAGTATTGATCGATGAACTCGTTAACTTATATAAGATTCCAATGAGTGTTGCAAGACAGAATAATTATGAAAAGATTTTGACGATGTATAATGATATTTTACAAGGAAAAGCCGAGTATTTAGGGGTAATTATGGGTGGTACTCCTCAATGTGTCGAAGATACGAGACGTGGTATTTTCAGTTATGAAGCTTTAAAATCTCGTTTAGAGGATAGTCGTTTTGCAAACGATGAAGCCCGTGATTTTTTAGCGCCTATCATTCGCTTAAAACCTTTAACGCCGTCTGAAATGACGATTTTAGTTGAAAAATTAGCCGATATCCATGCTGATTTATATCAATATCAGAGAAAAATTACTTTAGATGAATTAATTAGTTTTATTCAGATAGAATTTAGTCGAGTTGGCGCGGTAACGAATATTACGCCACGAGAAATTATCCGTGATTTTATTGAGCTTTTAAATACGCTTTATCAGTATCCAGAAAAGAATTTACTTACTATTATTCAGAGTGATGAATTTCAACAACAGTCTCAGGCTTTTATGAATCAAGAAGTAAGTGATGAGTTTGCGAGTTTTGAACTATGAGTGCCTTTAATCAGTTAGCTCCTTTTATTCAAGATTATATTTATCGTAATCGTTGGGAAGAGTTACGAGATATTCAGGTGGCTAGTATCGATATTATTTTAAATACGGATAATCATTTATTATTATCTAGTGGTACAGCTAGTGGGAAAACCGAAGCGGCGTTTCTACCAATCTTAACAGATCTTTATCAACATCCTTCTTCTTCAGTTGGTATCTTATACATCAGTCCTTTAAAAGCGTTAATTAACGATCAGTTTGAACGACTTTCTGATCTTTTAATCGAAGCAGATATTCCAGTTTATAAGTGGCATGGTGATGTATCTGTTTCACATAAAAATAAATTACGAAAGAATCCCAAAGGTTTGTTACAAATTACCCCGGAATCATTAGAAGCTATGCTTACTTTTCGTAAACAGGAAGCTATTTTGTTTTTCTCTGATTTACGTTATATCGTGATTGATGAAGTTCATTATTTTATGGGAGAAAATCGAGGCATTCAACTGCTTTCTTTGTTAGAACGCTTAAGTCGCTTGACTGGTTGTTCTCCAAGAAGAATAGGGTTAAGTGCGACAGTGGGAAATTCTTTAGAAGTCGCAGATTGGCTATCATCAGGAACGAATCGGAAGTGCGTAGTTCCTCAAGCAAGTGGGGAGAAACGGACGATTCACCTTTCCATTGATGATGCAGTAGTAGAGACTGATTTCTATGATAAGCTTTATCATTTATCTTTTGGAAAACGATGCATTATTTTCTCTAATAGTAGAAGTGAAGTAGAACTCAATATTGCCAATTTAAAATTACTAGCGGCAAAAAAACAGACTCCCGATCTCTATTTTACTCATCATGGCAATGTTTCTGGTGGTTTAAGAGAATATGCAGAACGGGAAATGAGAACGAGTGATTATAAGACGGTAGTGGGTGCGACTGTCACTTTGGAATTGGGGATTGATGTCGGCGACTTGGAGCGAATTATTGAAACAGGGACACCATATAGTGTTTCTAGTTTTGTTCAACGGTTAGGTCGAAGCGGTAGAAGAACAGGCATCAGTGAGATGATGTTTCTGTTTGACAAAAAAGATCAAGACGATACTGAGCAGAAAAATAAAGAGTTTTATCAACAAATTGATTGGGATATGATTCTTTGCATTGCTTTGATTGAATTATATACAAAGGAAAAGTGGATTGAACCTTTGCGGCAAGCTAAACTTCCTTATCCGCTTTTATATCATCAAACCATGTGTTACTTAACGTCGATAGGAAGTATAACGCCAAGCGCTTTAGCAGAGTACATGCTTACTCTTTCCCCATTCCAGCAAGTTTCTCAGGAAGATTATCGTGACTTACTACATTATTGGTTAGAAATTGATCAATTAGAAATGGATGAAGAAGGAGATTTGTTGATTGGCGAAAAGGGGAGTCAAACGATTTCTAAGTATCAGTTTTTAACGGTGTTTGAAAATGAAATCGAATATTCGGTTCGTGAAGAGTCCAGAGAAATTGGTACTATAAATACTTTGGTGCCAGTTGGAGAAACATTGATTTTAGCAGGAAATAGTTGGCGAGTCGTGGAAATTAATGCGGAAAAGCGACAGATTTTTGTAAAAAAAATAAAAGGAATTTCTAAGAGTTATTGGGAAGGACCAGACGAGATTATTATTGCCACCAAAATCTTAAAAAAGATGAAAGAGATTTTAAGTAGTAAAGATTCTTATCCTTATTTACGCGCTAATGCCAAAAATCTATTAGACAAGAGTAGACAGTTATTCTGTAATGCCACTTTAGATCATGAGCATATCGTACTACTTTCTGATCATTATTATGCTTTATTTCCTTATTTAGGGACAAAATCTTTGACTACTCTACAACTAGTTTTTCTTCGTCATGGGATTGCTTCTCATATTGAGTCTATTTATCGGATTCCTATTTTTCTACATCTTGATCAAGAAATCTCTAAAGAAGAATTGCTTCAAGTATTAAATACAATAAAACAAGAGCCAATTGATCCGTTCCAATTAGAAACGGGAGATTTAGTGATTCAAGAAAAAAATATCCAATATGTACCTAAGCATTTATCTAAAAAGCACTATTTGACGGATTACATTGAAGTAGAAGCTATGCAAAAAGATTTAGAATTTTAAAATAAAGTGTTTTTCTATATTGTAGAAGAGAAACGGTTCAAAATTTTATAATTGGGCCTTTTTTTCTTTTTTTCTTTCTTTTTTCATTGCACTTTTTCATTTTCTATCTTTTGACAATCTTGTCTTTTTCTTTTAAGGTGATTGTGGTGATGGATAGATGCGAGAACAAGTAGATGAGTTTTATCGTCAGATTAGAGAACTTTCTGATCATGGCTATTTGGATTATCGAAAACGCTTGGCATTAAAAGAAAAGTATGCGCCTCTTTATCAACGAGTAATTGTATATCGAAATGAAGATATTAGCTTCGCTACTTTTTGTCACGATTACGAAAATTTGGAAGAATATTTAGTCAAACTGAATGAATTATGGCTTCAAAAAGAAGAAAAAAATTGTGACCTACTTCTTCGGGATATTCAAGGTTATTCCCTAGATGATTTACAAAGACGGGTAGTTCTTACCGATGAAATTCATCAATTGGTCATTGCGGGAGCTGGAAGCGGTAAGAGTCTTACCATTATTGGCAAGATTCGTTATCTTGTTGAGCGTTTGAATATTTCTCCATCCGAGATTATCGTTCTTTCTTTTACTAATGATTCGACCAAAAGTCTACAAAAAAGTATCGATAAGACATTTAAGTATCCAATTCGTATTTATACTTTTCATCGATTAGCTCTTCATATTTTAAGAAAGAATAGTCATTATCCTTATCGAGTGGCACCAGCTGATTTGTTAGAATATTTAATTGAGGAATACTTTCAAACTACGATTTTTCTTTATCCTAAAATGATGAAAGGTTTACTTCGGTATCTGGAAATTCATTATTTTCCTTTTTCACCAACGTATAGTTATCATCATTTTTTGCCTAAAGAAGAACGGGTGTTGTTTCAAAAGTTAATCGTTAAGTTTATTCGTCTATTTAAGACAAATGCTTATTCTTTAGAGGATTTTATTCACTTTTTTTCTCAAAATAAAAAAAGCTTTTCTTTGAGAAAGCGCGAAAAGCAAAAGACCTTTTTAAGTTTTGCGTATTTATTTTATCACCTATATGAAAATGAGCTATCTTCTCAAGGAGAGATTGACTTTGATGATATGATTCGATTGGCAACAGATTCGGTTTTAAAAAAAGGAATGCCTTTTTCGTGTCGTTATTTAATTATTGATGAATATCAAGACAGTTCTTTGGTACGTGTCAAATTGGTTCAGGCAATTTTGAAAATGACACAGGCGAAATTTATGGCAGTAGGAGATGATTTTCAATCGATTTATCGATTTACTGGCTGCGATTTATCGATTTTTCTTCATTTTGAACGTTATTTTCCTCATCCAATCGTGATGAAAATAGAAAAAACTTATCGAAATAGTCAAGAATTAGTTACTGTTGCTGGGAGTTTTGTAATGAAGAACCCTCATCAACTTTCGAAAAATTTACAGGCAATGAAAAGACTAAAACAGCCAATTCGTCTTATTTATTATCAGAATGCTGTACGAACTTTCAAAAAAGTCGTCAAAGAAGTTTATCATAGTTTTCAAACCGCTATTTTAGTGTTGGGAAGAAATAATCGGGATATTTATTCTTCTATTGATCAGGAGTTTCGCTACGATGAAAAAACAGGTAAATTAATTTATTTACCCTATCAAGAAATTCCTCTTCGTTATCTGACGGTTCATAAATCAAAAGGATTAGAAGAAGACAATGTTATTTTGCTTCATGTTGCGGAAGGTAAGATGGGGTTTCCTAATCAAATCGAAGATTCAGATGTGTTGAAATTTGTTTCTCTCGAGGAAGAAAATTATCGTTTTAGTGAGGAGAGAAGATTATTTTATGTCGCTTTAACAAGAACAAAAAATTATGTTTATTTATTAATTCCCAAGGGTAAAGAATCTTGTTTTGTTCGCGAATTAGTTCGTGATTATCCACATTCTTTTACCGTGAGTGAGGATTAACTACCAGTAATAATTCCTCCATTAGGATGAAGAATTTGCCCAGTCATATATCGAGAATCATCACTAGCTAGAAAAACGTAACATGGGGAAACTTCAAATGGTTGACCTGCCCGCATGAGTGGTGTTTTAGAAGTATAGGTTCCAAAGGTTTCCACTTCTTTAGCAGAATAAGAAGCAGGAATTAATGGTGTCCAAATCGGACCGGGTGCGACACCATTAACACGAATTTTTTTCTCAGCTAAGGAAAGTGCAAGTGATCTAGTTAGGGCAACAATTGCGCCCTTAGTACTACTATAATCGATTAATTTTTTGTTTCCTTGATAGGCAGTGACCGAAGTTGTATTAATAATTGTAGAGTGTTCTTTTAGATAAGGTAGTGTTGCTTGTATCATATAAAAATAGGAAAAGACATTAGTTTGGTAAGTGAGTAGTAATTGTTCTTCTGTGATATTTAAAATACTATCTTGTAAAAATTGAACAGCGATATTGTTTACCAAGATATCAATTTTATGATAAGTATTGATGACACAATTTATGGCATATTGACTATTTTCTTTTTGCCTTAAATCTGTTTTAATTGTGATGCATTTTCTTCCCATTTTGCGGATATAATTTTTCGTGAATTCCGCATCTTCAACTTCATCAAAATAAACTATCGCAATATCGGCACCTTCTTTCGCAAATTGAACAGCGACACTTCTACCGATACCACTATCACCACCGGTAATGACAGCCACCTTCCCCAATAGTTTATTACTTCCTCGTTGATTGGGATTGTCAAAGATTGGTTTAGGATCCATTAGGTATTCGATTCCAGGTTGTGAATCTTGATGGCTTGCGGGAAAGGAAAGGGGGATTTCTTTACAGATTTTCTTTTTTCCGATGTATGGATACATTGGATACATAGTTATCACCTTCATTAAATTTTATTCCTAATTCGTGTAAAAAATGAGATAACTTTTCTTTTGTGGTATACTTTTCGTAAAATACGAGGAGTATGATGAGGCTTTGGCGGTAAAGAATAATAGAAAACGCTTAAGGGGAAAAATTGTCAGTTTACTATACGGAGATTGTGGCTATATCGTTGGTGATGATGGGACTATCTATTTGTTCTTTTATCGGGATGTCTACCATCACCAAGTGCCAAAAGTTGGAATGAGAGTTACCTTTTTTCCACTTTATTATACGGATCCTGAAGCTGTTGAAGTAAAAATTATTTCTTAGTTTTATTCAATAAAATGATGAAGAACTGTAAAAGACATCTATGATACAATGATTCACGAGTTAAGTTTTTTCGAGATTAGGCTTATTTTATTTATGAAGTTAAAATTTTAGTAGACAATGACTGGGTATAAACAAAGCTTGTTTTGTTTTCCTAGTTTTGATATACTAATATATAGAATAGAGGAGATAAGTTATGAGTAAATTAAAAGATAAAGTAGCTATTGTAACCGGTGGAGCAATGGGAAATGGTTTAGGAATTGCGAAAGTATTTTTAAAGTATGATGCTCAAGTGGTTCTTTTTGATTATTCAGATAAAATTGCGAATACGATTATCGAACTACGTAACCAATTTCCTGAATCTACAGTGACTGGATACAAAGTAGATATTCGTGATATGAGAATGGTTACTGCTTGTATGAAAGATGTATATGATAAACTTGGTCATATTGATATTATTGTGAATAATGCGGGAGTATGCTATTTGGAAAATTTTGAAACTATGTCAGATGAATTAAGAGATACTCATTTTGATATCAATATTAAAGGTACATGGAATGTAACGAAAGCAGCTCTTCCTTATTTGAAGAAAAATGCTTCATCGTCGATTGTCAATTTATCCAGTGTAACTGGGGTGATGGTTGCAGATAGTGGTGAAGTAGCGTATGCAACAACCAAAGCAGCGTTAATGGGCTTTACTAAAGCTTTAGCTAGTGAAGTAGTTAGTGATCATATTCGTGTTAATGCAATTTTACCAGGATATATTAGAACGCCAATGGTAGATGGTATGGCGAAAACAAGTAATCCTAGCGATCCAGAATCTGTAGTTGCTGGTATTGCTAATGCAATTCCAATGAAACGTTTAGGTACAATTGAAGAACTTGGTGAATTAGCTGCTTTTTTAGCTAGTGATGAAGCAAGTTACATTACTGCGCAAGGAATAGTTATTGATGGCGGCTCTACTTTGCCAGAAACAAATTCAATGGGAGTATAAGGGGAAATAGCGATTTAAAAAATCAGGTAGGGTTTTTAAAAAACTTCTATCTTTTTCTTTGCTCTTTTTCCAACTTTCTTGTATACTAATATATAGAATAAGGGGTGTTCATAATGGAAGAGAGTTATTTTGACAGTCGGGCTGAGACATGTGTTCACGATTTTCAAGACTTTTTATCACGCGACTCTTATATAGCGACTAGCGAATATGATTCTTTTATGGAAACATATCGGGATGTTTTCGAGTTGTTTCCTAAATATTTGGATGAAGCATCTTCTTTATATCAAGAACTGATGAAGATTACGAATCAAGGTAGCGATTTAATCAAAGCCCATAACGATTCTTTTCTTCAAGAAAAGTTAGTGGAGTATGCTCGTTACTTTGATTTGATGTTTGCCAAAGTGGATCCAAATATTCTGTTAGATGAGGATCAACGGCGGGCAATTTTAATTGATGAGGATTATTCATTAGTCATCGCAGGTGCGGGAAGTGGAAAAACGACGACGATGGCGGCCAAAGTAAAATATTTAGTAGAAAAGAAAAATGTGCCACGTGAAAAGATATTGTTACTTGCTTTTACGAACAAAGCGGCTGAAGAATTAGATCGAAGGATTAATTATGATTTTCAACTTGGAGTTAGAGTGTTAACTTTTCATAAATTAGGAATGGAGTTTTTACGAATTATTTTCGATCAGAAACCAGTTCAAGTCATTAATAGTGGAGATCAATTTCATGTATTAGCAGAATGCTTCAAAACGAGAATATTTCCTAATAAAGTATTATTAAAAGAAGTCATTGATGCTTTTGGTGATTATGTTTCTTTTTATGATGAATGTTATACTTATGAGAGTTATGATGAATATTTTCAATATCTAGTTAAGCGTAAGATTAAAGAATGTAAGAGGGATGGAACTTTAGAAAAGGAAATTGAAAAACGCATAAAAAATCGTTCTAGAAAACCGAATTATCGCTCAATTCGTGGCGAATACATGAAATCTGAAGGAGAAGTAAAAATTGCGAATTATTTATATAAGCATTCTATTCCTTATGAATACGAAGCTGTTTATCCTTACGTGGTAAATGGTCGAAGAAGTTATTCTCCAGATTTTACGATATCCGATATTCATCATCCGATTTATATTGAGTACTATGGCTTGGCAACAAAGAATTTAGATGGAACAGTTTCTTCGCTTGATCGGGATTATCAAAATGAGATTTTTGAAAAGAAAAAAGTTCATCGTAAATATCAAACAGAGTTAGTAGAACTTTATGGAAGATACGAAAACAAAAAAGAATATTTTTTGAAGAATTTAGGTACTTATTTAAATGAGAAAAATGTCGTGAAGAAAGAACGCGAACCGGAAGAAATTTTAAAAACTTTGTTAGAGACTAATCAAGATAGTCCGTTCTATCGACTTATTCATTTATTACTTGCTTTCATTGCTCGTTTTAAGGAAGAAAATTATCGTGAGGAAGATTTTGACCGTTTTATTGCGAATACTCCTGATGATGCTTTACGTCATCAACTTCGTTTAGCTAAGCGATTTTATCGTTATTATCAACATCATATTCATCAACAACGGAAAGTGGATTTTGAAGATATGATTCATTATTCTAGTTTAGGAGTCGAATTAGTTTCTAAAAAGCAAAAGAATTTGGATTATGATTATATTATCATTGATGAATATCAAGATATTTCTAGACAACGTTATCAATTAGCGAAAAATATTGCGGATTTATTTCACAGTAAGATTGTTGCCGTAGGGGATGATTGGCAAGCCATTTATTCTTTTTCTGGTACTGATGTTGATTTGTTTACTCAATTTTATCGTTATATGGGTTATGCTGAAATTGTTAAGATTACCAATACTTATCGAAATAGTCAGGAGTTAATCGATGTAGCTGGAGACTTTATCAGTCAAAGCGATGAGTATTTCGATAAACAATTAGTATCCGCAAAACACTTAGATGATCCTGTACAAATTTATTACTATGATGATAGTTTTGAACTTACCTCCGAAGGTAAGAAAGTATATGCCAGTCGTAGGAGAAGAGAGAAGATGCAACGGCTTCATTTACAGTCGATTGATGATACACTAGCATTGATTTTAGATAAAATTTATCAGGAAGATCCTAATCGGAAAATCTTATTATTAGGTAGATATCGTAGTGATATTGATAAGATTTTAAGTAATCATTTCATGTTAGGAACGGTTCCTTCGGAAAATAGGGTTATTGATAAGAAACATCCTGAATTACAGATTGAGTTTATGACTATCCATAGTTCGAAAGGTCTAGGTTATGATGATGTTATCTTACTAAATGCAGAAGAGGGGGAAAAAGGATTCCCTAGTCAAATGGAAGATGAGCCACTTCTTAGTGTTTTTGAACGTTCTGGTACCTCTTTCAGTGAAGAAAGAAGATTGTTTTATGTCGCTTTAACGAGAACAAAGAACCGTATTTTTATCTTGTGTCCTTATACAGAGCCTAATCGTTCAACATTTGTAAGAGAAATTTTACCATATGAACATGTTATAGAAAGAATCGGAGAATAGGGTCTTTCTTTTTTTTGTGGCATTTGATATAATTGAAATATAGGTAAACTTTGTGGTGGGGACGGTATAAAAAATAGTGGTTAAACATGTAGATTAAGTGTTTTCTATATGTTATCCATGGTAAGGTATGGTGATTATTATGAAAAAAGTAATTTTTTTTAATCGGTTTAAAAATAAGGTTTTGCTTCCTAGATGGTTGATTATTATCTGGGGCTTGGTTTCTATTTTGTTAGTTCTTTACTTTGTTTTACATTTAACTAGTCAAAAATTTGTTTTCTACACTTTTACAGGAAATTCTGGAAATTTTAGTGTAGCGGGATCTGCTACTTTTACCTCGAAGTATCATTCTTTTCAGATTTCGAATGCAGATTATAGTTTTAAGGACATTCAAGTAAAAGAAGTAACGATTTCTGTAATCGCCCAGTTTGATGATCAGGAAGAACTTTTACAAGCAAAAACCACTTCATCGGATGAGTTGTTTTCGCTTCAGGAACATTTAAAAAATTTTCGAACAACGATCGAAGAACATACTGTTGGTAAAACTGCTTTTACTTCTAAAATGATTAAAGATTTTTCTCAAGTGATTGTAGTTCGAATCGAATTTATTGATCAAAATGATCAAGATATTCAAGTGACTATTCCATTAGAAAGTCAATCGTTTCATTAATAATTTCATGAATACTATAATAGTAAAAGACATTTTCTTCTTCACTGAGAAAATGTCTTTTTGTAATCTTCTCGTTTCTTTTTTTGTTTTTCTATGCCAAATCGGAGTCCTTATGATACAATAGATGTGAATTAGAAATGAGTGTTTTTTATGAGAAGTAAGAAAGATCAGAAATTGTATGATAAGACAAAAAGATATTTAGAAAAGATCGGAGATAAAGAAATCGATCAAAAAATGAAAGTAATCGATTCTGTTTTAGAAAAAACGGATAAGGAAGAAAGGTACAGTTATCTTTATGATTTAATTTGTGATTATTTGGATAATGAGTTTAGAGAAAAAGATATTTGTGGTTTTTGTCATGATTTATGTAAGAGACGTCGAGATATGATGGAAAGAAACGTTAAAAAGGATACTTATATAAATGGTTGTTGCCACAGTTATTCAAAGAATGCCGATTGTCCTCATTTAAAAAAGGGTGGCGGCTGCGATATTAAGAATATTGGTTGTAAGACGTTTACCTGTTTTTATTTGCGAAAGCAAGGTATTCGCTATACGCTAAATAAAATTTATTTGGCTCGTTATTTTTTTAATACTAGACAGAAATTTTACATGGAAAATACTTTTTTTGTCGACAAGCCAATCATTATGGAAGGAATTTTGAAAAGAGGGTGATAGGATGGATTTTCATGGAAAAGTAGTTTGGGTGACTGGTGCTTCTAGTGGAATAGGAGAAGCTACCGTTAAAGAGTTTGCTTCATGCGGTGCAGATGTGGTCATTCATTATTGTCATCATCAAGAAGCTGCGATAAATATTGAAAAATTTATTCAATCTCATTATCATGTCGATACGTTGTTGGTACAAGGAGACATCAGTAATGAAGAAGATGTGAAGCGGATGCTTAATACGGTTTTAGATAAATTTGGGCAAATAGATGTTTTAGTGAACAATGCCGGGATTGCGATTGATACAACTTTCGAGGATAAGACAGTTGACAATTTTAGACATACTTTAGATGTCAATTTGATTGGCACTTTCTTGATGGCAAAATATGTTGGCGATGTGATGTGTAAACAAAAAATGGGTCGAATAATCAATATTGCGAGTACGAATGGTATCGATACTGTTTATCCGGAGAGTATAGACTATGATGCTTCTAAGGCAGGGGTTATTTCTTTGACGAAAAATTTAGCTATCCAATATGCTCCTTATGTGTTAGTTAATACTGTCGCACCAGGATGGGTGAATACGCCGATGAACCAAGAGTTAGATCCAGAAATGATTCGTGATGAAGA
The DNA here is from genome assembly GCA_018716115.1 of Candidatus Alloscybalousia intestinigallinarum. GTDB lineage: Bacteria > Bacillota_I > Bacilli_A > RF39 > UBA660 > Alloscybalousia > Alloscybalousia intestinigallinarum. The sequence continues at coordinate 13,559 of DVKF01000005.1, read as the reverse complement.
AAAGAAAATTATGGTTGGACGGTTTGCGAGTAGTGAAGAAATCGCGCATGTAGTTGTCTTTTTAGCAAGTGATCAAGCAAGCTATATTAATGCCTCGGTCATTCGAGTAGATGGTGGCTTTTATGTATAAGCAATTCATGAGGTGGAATTATGCGTGAGTCTATGATGATAATCGTTCCCGAGGAGACAGAGACTTTTAAAGATTTTCATCGTACTTTGGATTCTGATTGTTCGCGTCATGGCTTAGCTATTTTCGAATTTTGTCGTCAGAATAGTATTTTTTTCCCACAATTTCAAGAACTTGTTCAAGAAGAAAATTATAATGGTTATGTCTGGTCACGTTTTATCGCCCAATTGGGTTATGTCGCAATTCAAGAAACCTTAACCCATAAGGTGTTTTATCTTCCACCGGTGCTTACTGATCATCAGTATGCTTGGTTAAAAAGATATAAAAGTTATTTTAAACGTTGTCAGGAAATGATTTGTTTTTATTCGTATTCTGATTTAAAAGATGGCTTCCAAGAAGATCTTTATGACGAAACTACAATTCCAGATGAAAATTGCTTAGCTTTACTCTATGATTTGATTAAGGAAAAACATGTCCATTCTAAACCATTAGTTAAGTCGCTATCCTAATTCTTTAACAAAAGAGAAAAATGATAAATAAAAAAGAAAGGTGAGGATGAATATGAAGATAGATGATTTGGAAATACCTACTTTTGTTGTTGACCTGTTTCAGAAATCAGAACAAAAAGTAGCCAATATTTATTCAAAAATTGACGAAGTTTGTTTCCGGAATAGTAACCGTGTTTTAGCTAGTTTTCGTAAACATAAAGTGAGCGAAGTTCATTTTTCAGAAACAACAGGATATGGGTATAATGATATTGGTCGAGAAGTAATTGAAAAGATATTTGCGGATGTTTTAGGGGCAGAAGATGCGTTAGTTAGGGGACAATTTATTTCTGGTACGCATGCGCTTACAGTTAGTTTATTTTCTTTTTTGAGACCGGGTGATAGAATGTTAAGTATTACGGGAACTCCTTATGATACTTTACATGAAGTGATTGGAATTAAAGAAAATGCCAGTAGTTTGAAGAGTTTTGGTATTGATTATTCTGAAATAGATTTAGTAGATAACGATTTTGATGTTGAAGCAATTCGTACTTTTTTGAGGAATCATCCAGTTCGCTTAATTGAAATTCAACGTTCTAAAGGATATTCCACAAGAAAGAGTATTTCTATTTCTAAAATTGAGCGTATTGTTCCGGTTATTCGCGAGATTCAACCTAACGCGATTATTATGGTAGATAATTGTTATTGTGAATTTGTCGAGGAAAAGAGTCCTTTAGAAGTCGGGTGTGATGTAATCGTTGGATCCTTAATTAAAAATTTAGGTGGGGGTCTTGCGCCAAATGGTGCTTATATTGCCGGCAAAAAGGAATTAGTCGATTTAGCAGGAGAGAGGCTTACAGTACCTGGTGAGGGAAGAGAAGTTGGTCCTAGTTTAGGAATAAATAAAGCTATTTTACAAGGATTGTTTATGGCACCAAGTGTCGTTGCGTCAAGTTTAAAAACTGCCGTGTTGACTAGTTTAGTATTGGAAGAATTAGGTTATTTAGTAGAACCAAAATATGATGAAGAGCGAGTGGATATCGTTCAAAATATCATTTTTGGTAATCCTACAGATTTAATTCACTATTGTCAAGGAATTCAAATGGCTTCGCCAATTGACAGTGCGGCAGTACCTGAAGCTTGGGATATGCCAGGATATGATGACCAAGTGATTATGGCGGCTGGAAGTTTTATTCAAGGTTCATCTATCGAGCTTTCTTGTGACGGACCAATTCGAGAACCATATATTGCTTATCAGCAAGGTGCTCTTACTTATGACTATGGTAAATTAGGAGTTATGGCCGCAGTCAGTCGTTTATTGGAGAAAAGAAGATGAAGCTTCCGATTGGTAAATTAACGATTACAGATTTTTGTTTAGACAAAAAAGAACACTTAAAATTTCGGCGAGATTTATCTTCTGATCCACTCTTTCTAAAATATGGTTTTCGACACATCCAAGAACAACTCGCTCCAACTTCTAATGTTTCTAATGATTTTAATAAGCTGATGCCTAATCATTCTTATTTATTAGAATTGGATGGGAAGTTAATGGGTTACTTACATCTAGGAGATTTGAATTTTGCTGGCATCATGAAATTAGAGTACGGTCTTCATGAGGATTATCGTGGTCAAGATCTTTCTTATTTGGTACTTAAAGAAGTTTCTGATTATTTGTTAAATCATGTAGAAAATTTAAAACAGTTACGAGGAGATATTAGTATTTATAATAAATTTAGTATTAATACTGCCGAGAGGGTTGGCTATTACCGAAAAGCTCGTAATGATCAAAATTATGATTATCGTTATCCTGATTTAAGAAGTAAACGATAATTTTTCTTTCTTACTTTGATAAAGTTGTAGTATAATTGAAAAAAGGTGAAGCAAAGTGAAAAAATGTTGGATAAAACGAATTTTAAAATATGGTATTTTAGGTCTTATTTTAGTCTGGGCAACGATGTTTATCTATGATTATGGAAAAAAATCTTATGAGGATTATGTCAATCGTCATGAAAATGACATCGAATGGATAGAGGATAATATCGAGTTTGTCGAAGATTATCAAATAGGGGATAATATTTTTGTGGTTGAGATGCCAGAGACTCTAGATATTTCTCATGATTTATATCGCGAAATTGTCCAGAAAAAAATCGATCGCTTATTGATAGATAATTATAAAATTAGTTCTCCGCTTATCTTATATGATCCTTTTTTAGAAGATGAAGAGAGTGTGAATATTTATTTTCATACAGGGGAAAAATATAAGTTTGAGTATTACGTCACAACCGATAGTATTGCGACTGATGAAGACTTGGTTTATCAGCGAATGCTGGATGCGAATGGAAATGATTTGCTTCAAAGTAAACACTATTATACGTTGACTGGTTTTGTACCGGGGAAAAGAAATAATTTATTGATTAGAATTTTAAATGAAAATGATGAGATCGTTCAATCTGAGAATTTTATTTTAAATATTCCAGCAGCTTAAATAAAAGAGTTACTCTTTTTCAATTAAGAAAGTGAGTAACTCTTTTGGATTTTTTTGATGAAATACTGTATCGTAGATTAAGTTGATAATCGGAATATCTACTTCTTTATCAGAAATTAATTTATAGATTGCTTTTAAGGTATATAATCCTTCTATAGTATGAGTATTTATATATTCTTCGATTTCTGATTGACTTTTAGTGGCTAAATATTGACCAAAGGTAAAGTTTCTACTTTTTTTACTAGTACAGGTTAATAATAAATCTCCAAATCCTGCGAAGGAAAGAATTGTTTTTCCATCTCCACCTAGTTTTTGAATTAATGCTTTGATATCATGTAAGGATTCGGTAATGAACATTGCTTGGGTGGATTCTGGGGCATTTAATCCATTTAACATTCCTGAGGCAATCGCAATGACGTTTTTGATTGCACCACAGATTTCCGTTCCATAAATATCACCAGTACTTCGTAACTTGAAATGACTGTTTTCTAGTGCGCTTTTTATGATGGAATCAGTTTCTTTATTTTTTGTTGCAAGTGTTAAGCCAATTGGCATTTTTGATGCAATATCAATAGCAAAACTAGGACCAGAAATAACCGCAATATTTGGAGTATCTATATGTTTTTTTACTACATCATTGATAAATAAATAAGTTCCTTGCTCAATTCCTTTAGAAGCAATGCAGATATGTTGATTTGGTTTTATCCAATTTTTCATTTCTAGACAAATATCATTAACAAATCCAGCAGGTACAGCTATCATAATTAATTCAGCTTGATCGATACATTCTTTCATATCGAGAGTAATTTGAATACTTCTTGGTATTTTGATATTAGGTAATACTTTTTCATATTGATGATTTTCTTCAATTATTCTTTTTTCTTGTTCAAATTTTGTCCACATCATAACTTGGTGTTTATTTTCTACTATGGTAAGAGCTAAAGCTAGACCGTAAGCTCCTGTTCCGATGATGGCTACTTTCATTTTTTCACTTCCTCATATATTCATTATACCGCAAATCGGACAAAATACTCTTGTTTTTATTCTCTTCTTTTTTTGATATGATATACTATAGTAAATGGTGGTGTTTTTATGAAGTGTCCAAAATGTAGCGCAGAAATTATGAATGATGCTAAATTTTGCCCTTATTGTGGTGAGCATCTATCTACTTATGATGATCCTTTTGCTTCCTATCGCGTTACTTCATTATGGGAAGATAAAGAAGATAATGCTGAGAAACAATCTTCAAAAAAAGAGAGAATTCAATATGTGGATTCGCCTCGGTTTAAGCAGAATTATGAGGTAGATAATCGTTTTTCTTATCTTGCGATTGTCTTATCTATTTTAGCGATTCCACTTTGTTTTTTTAAATGGGGTCTTGGACTTCTCCTAGCTTGTATAGCGTTTATCTTATGTTTAGTAAATTTAAAACGTGCTTCTAAGGGAGTAAAAGTTAGTTCGTTATTATTTAGTATTTTTGGTGGAATTACTACCATTATTTTATCGATTATTCTAGCTGTATTTTCTATTCATATTGTATTAGATAATGGTTATTCTACAACGATTGGTGATTATTTCAAAGATGCTTTTATGGCTGGGTATTATGAACAAAAAATATATGGATATTGGGTAAATGAAGATAATCAATTATTGTATTTATCTGATATCGATGATAAGTATTATCTTTATTTCGATCGCAGAGATACCTCTAGTGATTATTTAACGGGATCTATTTATGCGAGTGGTGGTTATTCTATTTCTCGAGATGGGGATGTGATATTTGCTGATCAAGATTATTACTATTATTGGGTAGATACTTCTCTTAATTTAGAATATTCGAGTGGTGAATCTTCACTTAGTTCCTATTTTCAGGATGGATTTTTAATTAAATTAGATAAAGAAAATTATAATCGATTGATTCTCTATATTCCTAGAACATTAGAAGTCATTGAATTTACACGAGAACAAAGTACCGTATAGTGCTTTGTTTTTTTAGCGATTTTGCTATATAATACATATAGATAGTGAGGTTTTATAATCAATGAAGAAATACTGGTGGTTAGAAAAATATCAAAAATTAGAAATAAAACGTTTACCTCAATTATATGAAGATGTCTCTTATTTTCTTCGGGTACCTAGAAATTATCACCAACTTTATATGAATTTTTCTGATACTCCTATATCTAAGATGAGTGAAGAAGAGATGTTAATCTCTCTATATAAAATCGCGAATACAAAAAATGTAAAAAATAATCAACTTCGTTTATTAATTCAACGTCTTTTAGAATATGTTGATGATTATTTACCAATCAGTGATTATTCTTTGAAAGAAATTTTGGTAGAAATTAGAAATTTGAAAGACAATCGTAGTGATGTTTCTAAGTTGGACTATAATAATATTGCGGCTTGTTATCATTGTTTACAAGTGTTTTATGTGGATAAAATTTCTATGGTTAATAAGAAGGGATTATGTTTATGTCCGTATTGTCGAAGTAGTCATCTTTATTTTGATAATGATTATATTCCGATGAATTATTCTTTTTTGAAATTAGCCCAACTTTTTTATGATGTTTCTATTTTAGGTTGTCATTTTTATGATTTACAGAAGATTTTACGTAAGAATGTTTCTGTTCGTTTAGGTAATGTGGCTTCAGGTATTATAATTGGAAGTGACGTTAATCAGAATAAGTTTTCCACAGAAAAGTTTATACCTCTTTTACCTGATTATTCAAATTTAACTCAAATTAGTAATCAGCATGCAGATGAAAGTCGAATAATTAAAGAATTTTACGATGCGTTTATGGTGCTTGAAAAAGAAATGGAATATAGTGGGACCATTTATATTAGTGGTATTTCTCCTTCTTTGTTAGAAGAATTTTCTTTATTACTCTTACTTGCGATTATGGAAGTTTTATCTCAGACCATTTATTTAAAAGAAATTGTTGTTTTAACGGAAGATCTTCTTTTTTATCAAATGATTAATCATGAGAAAAGATTGATTTGTCATTTTAGGGGTTAGTTCATTGACTTTTAATGGGATAACTTTTATACTTTTTATAGAATATATCATTAAAGTACGGAGGTAATGAATATGGTTGATTATTTGGCTAATGTTAGAGTACTAATGGATACTGCGAACACAATTAAGAATACAGATGTTTCTGGAGTTCTTGATACAGTAAAAAATATTTATGGAGTTGCCTTTCAAATTCAGAATAATTGGGTAGGTAGCGATGCTACGCAATATGTTACAGAATTGGTTAATTATCAGCCTAATTTGATTCATTTAATCAATTTTGTTGGTTTAATCGGAAATAATTTGAGTGATTTTGCCCTAGCTTTACAGACTAATGTGCAAAATAATATTCAAATTCAAAATGCCACTTTAGGTGCGGAAGGAGTATTAGTAGACGAAGTTGTGGCTACACCTGCGTTTACTCCAATTACAGAGATTACGCCTAATCTTTCTGCTCTTACTATTTCTTCTTCTAGTGAGAGTCCAGTAGTCGCACAACCTGTAGTTGAAGAAAATTCACTTGCGTCTCATCCAGAAGTATCTTCTACTGATGATGCGACAGTTTCTAATTTGACAGTTAGCGATATGGCAGCAGCATCTACAGTAGCAACGGCTGCTGCTTCGGTTACGACTCCTTTAGGAAACCAAGCTACGACAGAAACAGTGCTTGGTACTCAGCCGGAGGAGACAGTTACTACGACAACCGTACACTTAGGAGAAAATTTAGCTCAAGCTTCTGTGCCTAGTAGTTCTGCTTCTGGCATAGGGGTAGCGACCCCAAACTATACCATTACTCCAGAACAATTTGATACCATATGTGCGGTAGTTCAACATGAAGCTGGGCATAATCCAGAAGAAGTAAAGAATGTAATGTCAGCCATTATGAACCGTGCAGAAGATGGAAATTGGGGTGGAAGTAATCCATATGATGTTGTTACAGAAAAAGGACAATTCGCTTCTTATTTGGATGGTCATTATCAAAAATATGCGAATCATCAATATGATCCAAGTACAGCTCAAATTGTCGAAGGGTATTTAAAAGGGGAGTTACAGCCTACACATACCTTTCGCTCATTTCGATCTTCTAGCAGTCCTAAAGGAGTACAACTAACGTCAGGTGGAAATAAGTATCGTTAATGTAAAAATTAGTAAAGTTCTGTAAAAGACTTTACTATTTTTTTTCGTTTTGCTATAGTTAACTTAAAGATAAAAATGATAGGAGAGTGAAATAATATGGCTAATGATATAGGGTTAGGAGTAGGTGGGAGTTATTCTTATGAACCTGCTGTTTTAAATGATCACGCTGATATAGTTCATCATACTTCAGAAGTAATTGCGGATATACGAAGGGACATTTCTAATGAAGTTTCTAAAATACAGAGTGCTTGGAAGGGTGAATCCGCAGATGAATATATTAAAAATATTACAAAATATGATGGTGATTTGAAACTTTTAAACGACACTTTGGATAGTGTTGCTCGTAGTTTAAAACAAGCCGCTCGGATAACGCAAGAAAATGCTGATGCTAGAAAGGCAGCTATTGATAGCGATTTGAATTAGGAGGTTTTGATATGGGACAAAATTTAGGGTTAAGTGTTGAAGCGGTAACTCAGCATTCGCAAAGGTTATTTTCTAAGTCAGAAGAATTAGATCAGGCTTTGAAAGATGTTTTGCAAAAATTAGAATCATTAATGGAAAATGGTGTAACTTATAAAGATAAACAATCATCTAAAGATTTTTATGAACAAATTAATGTATTTTCTACGAGTTGTAATAAATACGTAGAAGGGGTACAAAAGTTTGCTTCTTTCTTGGTGAATGAAACAATAGCTACATATGAAACATCAGATCAAGAAATTTTAGAGTTACAATCGAAACTAGATGAAAGTTTAGCTGCTTTGGAGTTAGCAAGTAAATTAGGAGATGGAAATATAACCTCAAGTCAACTTGATTTTTCAAAAATTTCAGCTACTGCAGGTAGTGCGGCATTGGGAAGTTTTATTGCTGAAGATAAGGTACATAAACAGTATTGGGAAGGCGAATTGCAATTAGTTCCAAGAGAGGATGGAACAATTCAAATAGTAAAAGATGGTACGGTAATGGGGTATACAACTGAAGAAGGGGTTAATCTTCCTGATGCTACGGATGAGGCAGTAGCTACTTTTACTGAAGAAATGAATGCTGATTTAGAAAATGGTACTGCAGGGGAGGCTTCAGTTGGGACTTCTGATACAGACGTAACCACTTCTTCTATTTCGAATGGTAACGAAAATTATCCTTCCCAAGTGGATTTGGAAACGGCAAAAAATTGGTCTCCGGAGCAAATTTATACTTATATGGAAAATGGTGGTACTATTTATGATAGTCAAACGGGAAATACTCTTGATAGTTCTATGATGGATAAAAATGCTGCTTTATTTAATGATTTTACAGATATAGAAAACACCAGTTCTAATTCAACATCAGTATCAGCTGGGGATGGTACTACTATTGAGCCAGTTGGTACGACAATAGATCCGGATACTGGACGCTATGATGTGGATATGGACAATTTATCTTCAAATCATGAAACTATACCTTTTCCTGAAAATGCAAGACTAGTTAGACCTGGTGTGCAGTTTAATTTTGAAAATAACAATAATAAGTTTGATTCCCTTGTTTATAATTCGGATACTAATCGCTATGATTTGATGAAAAAAGATGGGACTGCTTTTTACAGCTTTGATGTTGATGATGTTAAGAATTTTTATTTCGAAGCCAAATAATATTAAGTAAATTTTTAACTTTATTTAATCTTTTTGGTATTTTAAAAGATGCTAATAAAATCCAATAGCATCTTTTTTTTGTTAAAGATTATATAAGAATTGGTTATTAATAATAAATTGATTGACAACTTTTAATAATTTGTATTTTACAATTTTCTATTTTTACTTTCTTTCTATATTTTCTTGCCACTTTACCCCTTTATTTTGTATAATTGTTGTATAAGAATAATGGGAGTCGGGATATGAAATTATTAATTTTAAGAGAGAATAAAATAGATGAGTTTATGTTACCTGAACGAGTTGAAGGTAATTATTGGGTTTCTTATATTGATAAAAGAGGAAAGAAAAAAGATTTTATCAATATATTTGTTAGTAATAACCATTGGGTATCAAAAAGTAATACAGATATAGAGTTTATTATGTCAGATAATCAGTTGATTTCTGACCAAATCGTTTTAGAAGATTATCAGTTTTATTTTCTTCGTAGTGGAGATTTGACTGAAAAGTTTATTTTATATTGTTCTCCTAATTGTGATACTAGTAACATTCTTTTAGATGTATTAAAACCGAATGAACCATTTACGATAGGACGTAGTGGAGAAAACGCAATTATTTATGATCTTCCATTAGTTGGTAATGTTCATGCGAAAATGGAGTATAAAGAAAATGTTCCATTTCTAGAGGCTTTTACTTCGGGTGTTTATGTAAATCAAAAAAATCTTGGTCGTTACTCTCCTTTGAAAATTGGTGATATTATTTTTATTTATGGATTAAGAATTGTTTATATGGGTAACTTTTTGGTCATTAATAATCCTAATCATAAAGTTCAAGTAAGTAAAACGTTTTTTCAAGAAAAGCCTACTGCTCCAAGTATCGCATTGCCTCCTGATTTACCAGAAGTTGAACTTGCTGATTTGGAATTATATCAAGAAGAGGATTACTTTTCTCAATCGCCAAGAATTAGAAGTGCGGTAGAAGCAAAAGAAATTAGAATCGATGCTCCTCCTGCTAAACAAGAACCACAGAAAGTTCCCCTCATTTTTACGATTGGTCCTATGCTTACGATGAGTGCGATGTCTTTGATGACAGGGTATACCGCTATTATGGGGTTGATGGAAGGAACACGCTCTTTTAATACTGTACTTCCTTCTTTAGTAATGTGTTTTTCCATGTTGTTAGGAACAATTTTACTTCCTACTTTATCACGACGTTATCAAAAGAAACAAAAAATAAAACGTGAGAAGTATCGTCAAGAAAAATATCATCAATATTTAATGAAGATGGAAGCAGAAATTCAATTGGAAATGAAGAAACAAATTCAAACGCTTAATGAAATTTATCTTCCATTAGAAGAGTGTAATGCCATTATTATGGTAAAGAAGCGTACTTTGTGGGAAAGAAGAATTACCGATAACGACTTTTTAGCTGTTCGTTTAGGAATCGGTGTGGTTCCCGCTGAATTAAATATTAAAGCACCAGAAGAACATTTCACTCTTGATGAAGATAATTTACTTCAAGAAGTGTACACTATTGTGAATCAATCACGCGATTTAATGAATGTGCCAGTTGGTTTTTCTTTTGCAAATCGGACTGTTTCTTCTATCATGGGAGATTTAGACCGGAAATATATATTTTTACAAAATCTAATTTTACAGTTAATTGCTTTTCATAGTTATGCCAACTTAAAACTAGTATTTTTAGTGGATGAAGATAATTTGGTCCGCTATTCCTACACAAAAGTTTTACCACATTGTTGGGATAATCAGAAATCATTACGATTTGTTGCGACAAATAGTGAAAATATGAAAATGATTTCTTCTTATTTAGAAGCTATATTTGCAGAGAGAAGTCAGGGTAGTGATAATAGTTCTACGAAAAAGAAAGCGGATTATAAGAATTTTCCACCATATTATATTGTCATTACGGATAATTATAAAAAAGTTAAAGATTTAGGTATCGTTAAAGATATTTTAAATCAAGAAGAAAATGTTGGCTTTCATTTATTGATACTAGCTAATCGTATTTCAGAACTTCCTAAAGAATGTAATACTTTTATGGATGTCCATGAAAAGACATCAGGATTAGTAGAAAGCGATATGATTTCGACTAAACAACGTACTTTCGTGATGGATTATGTTCCTAATATTTCTCTTACTGCGTGTAGTCAAAAGTTATCTAATATTCCTATTGTCTCTGATGATGCGAATGATGCTCTACCAAATATGATTACTTTCTTAGAAATGTATGGTGTTGGGTTAGTTGATCAATTAAATGTACGTAATCGCTGGCGAATGAATGATCCGATTACCTCTTTACAAGCACCGATTGGTGTTTATCCTAATGGTGAATTATTTAAACTAGATTTACATGAAAAATTTCATGGTCCTCATGGTTTGATAGCTGGTTCAACAGGTAGTGGAAAAAGTGAATTTATCATTACTTATATTTTATCAATGGCGATTAATTATCATCCTAATGAGGTACAATTCGTCTTGATTGACTATAAGGGTGGTGGCTTAGCTGGTGCTTTTGAAAATAGGGAGACTGGGGTAAAACTTCCTCATTTGGTAGGAACTATTACTAACTTGGATACTAACGAGATGACGAGGAGTTTGGCTTCTATTCAATCTGAACTTAGAAGAAGACAACGAATGTTTAATCAGGCTCGAGAAGCTTTAGGAGAAGCAACTATCGATATTTATAAGTATCAACGGTTGTATCGAGAAGGATTAGTTCAAGAACCAATTTCTCATTTGTTTATTATTAGTGATGAGTTTGCAGAACTTAAAAGTCAACAACCTGAATTTATGGATCAATTGATTTCTACTGCTCGTATTGGGCGTAGTTTAGGTGTACATTTAATTTTAGCTACTCAAAAACCAAGTGGCGTTGTTAATGATCAGATTTGGAGTAATAGTAAATTTAGAGTGTGTTTAAAAGTACAGGGTAAATCAGATAGTATGGATATGATTAAACGTCCTGATGCAGCTATGATTAAGGAAACTGGACGTTTCTATTTACAAGTTGGTTATGATGAATTCTTTGCGTTAGGACAATCTGCTTGGTGTGGTGCTAAATATATTCCAACAGAAAAAGTACAGAAAAAAATGGATGACGCTTTAGATTTTATTGACGAAGTTGGTCATGTGATGAAAACCGTTAATGATAATAATCAGAAAATCAAGAAAGTTGTCGATATGGGTGAACAACTTCCGAATATTATGAAATATTTAGTGGGTATTGCGAATGAAGATAATATTCATTTGAAACAACTATGGTTAGACCGTATTCCTGATTTTATTTCTTTAGAAGAGATGAAAAAGAAATATGCTTATCAAAAAGAAGACTTTGTCTTAAATCCAATTATTGGTGAATTCGATGATCCTAATAACCAACGACAAGACTTATTGACTTTACCGATTAGTGAAAATGGACATGTTGCGATTTATGGTATATCTGGTAGTGGAAAAGAAAATTTACTTAGTACAATTATTTATTCCAGTATGACGACTTATTCTCCGGAAGAAGTAAACTTCTATATCATGGATTTAGGAGCAGAGACATTAAAAATGTATAAAGATGCTCCTCATGTTGGCGATGTTGCCTTGTCTGATGATAAAGAAAAGATTACTAATTTATTTAAGATGTTAAACGAAGAGATAGAAATTAGAAAAGATTTGTTTACTGATTTTAATGGTAGTTATTCTTTATATTGTAAACAAAGTGGAAAAACGTTACCAATGTTAGTCACCATCATTAATAATTTTGAAGCCTTTTTAGATACTTATGGGGTTTATGAAGAAAATTTGTTACAGTTAACTCGTGAAGGAGCTAAATATGGTTTATATTTTATTCTCAGTGCGTCTGGTATTAATAGTATCCGTTATCGTTTAGTTCAAAATATCTCTCTTAAATTAGTTCTACAACTTAATGATAATTCTGAATATTCTTCTGTTATTGGAAGAACCAATGGGGTTTATCCTTCTCGGATAACTGGTCGTGGATTGGTTCGGAAAGAAGCGGTTTACGAGTTTCAAACGGCTTATATTAGTGATGTTGAACATATTTTAGAAACGGTAAAAGAAACAATTACTACGTTAAATCAACAATATACTTATCGCGCAAAGAATATTCCAGTTCTTCCAGAAAAAGTAACTATAGATTTTGTTCGTGAATCTTTACATGGATTTAGTTCTTTACCAATTGGTGTATATACTGAAGATTTAAGTATAGCTACCTTAGATTTATTGCGTAGTCCTTCATTCTTAATATCTACCTCAGAACTTACAAATACTCTTCCTTTTCTACAAGGCTTTTTAACAGAATTATCTTTAGCAGGAAGTGTTTTATCGATCGTCATCGATGTTGAACAACAGATAGAGAAAAAGTTAGAAAACTGTATGTATTTTAATCGTAATGTTGGGGATGTTTACAAGTTCTTAGAAGGAGATATTGTTAAGAATTTTAACTTGTATAGTAGTAAGAAAAAAGATCCTACGGTTTTATCGGATATGAAACGTGTAGTATGTGTGATTTATGGCGCAAATAAATTTTATAATAAATTTAAACATACAGTGCATGTTTAAATTCTAGGGCATTTCCCCGCTGCTTGCAGCGTATGGCCGAACGTAGTATGATAAATACGGAGTGAGGGCGATGCCTATGAGTGAAAGTGAATTTT